>JAMDDZ010000115.1 GCA_023488565.1 Bacillota bacterium
CTCCTCTTCATTCGCCATGACTAAAATCACCTGGGATTGTATCACCTACAGAATATCTTCGCCATGTACTGGCATCTCTTGATCCATAGAACCGCAGTCGGTAACCCTGCTACAAAGAACAGTTCCCGACTCGCGTCTCGGTGCATCAATCAGCTGAACCCGATATAATACAAAAGAGACTTGGTGGGAACTCATGTCTAATTTCGTTAACATTTTCCAGTAATCCGGTACCATACATACCAGTTTGTTCGCCCGAATTATAGAAATATCCCACCCCATCACGAACAAATTCTTTAAAATCTGCCACTTAAGAGGAGAATCGTTATGTTCCAAGAGGATTTGTTGAAAGGCAAAGTCGTTTTAATCACCGGGGGCGGCACTGGTTTGGGCAAAGCTATGGCAAGCCGCTTTGGCCAGCTCGGTGCGGATCTGGCCATCATTGGACGGCGCACGGACGTATTGAGGAACACCGCGGACGAATTAGAGGCCGACGGCATTGAGGTGATTTTTCGGTCCTGCGACGTTCGCGATCCCGGGCAAGTCGCAGCGGCAATGGACCAAGTCTATGATCATTATGGCCACATGGACGTTCTGGTTAATAATGCGGCGGGAAATTTCATCAGCCCCACCGAACGCCTCTCGCATCGTGCAGTGGACGCGATAATCAATATAGTGCTGCACGGGTCAATGTATTGCACCTTGGAAGCAGGCAAGCGATGGATCGCAGCAGGTACGGGCGGTACTGTGCTCAATATCGTCGCCTCGTATGCTTGGACCGGGTCCGGCTATGTTGTCCCTTCAGCTGTGGCTAAAGCCGGAGTATTGGCTATGACCCGATCGTTAGCAGTGGAATGGGCCAAATACCACATACGCCAAGTGGCGATTTCTCCTGGACCCTTCCCTACGGAAGGAGCTTGGTCTCGACTAGTTCCTACTCCAGAACTTGCTCAAAGCTTCGAAGGACGGGTCCCGTTAGGCCGCACAGGAGATCCATCTGAGTTAGCCAACCTAGCTGCTTACCTCATTTCAGATTACGCCTCATTTATCACTGGTGAAGTCGTTACCATTGACGGCGGGGAATGGCTTAACGGTGCCGGTCAGTTCAACACCTTGTCACAGTTAACCGCACAAGATTGGGATCATATCAGCGCCATGATTCCCCGCAATAAAAAGTCCTAACGAGTGACCGGAGGCCCGGCTTTGGTGGGCCTCCCGGCTATCGACCCTATGCGTCATGCATGGCTAGGGCGTCGGCTACCGCCGCCATATCCAATCTGCCCATCGACGTCTTTGATGCCTCATAATAGATTTCGCGCAGGGCGTCGGTACCTTTAATCACGGCGCCTAAACCTTTGCCCCAATCGGTTGCCAAGTTTAGATCTTTACTAAGCATTGCGATCGGAAATTCGGGTTCATATTGTTGTTGTGCCCAACGTTCCGACTTCGCCTGCAATACTGCCGCTGCTAAGGATGAAGACTGCAACAGCTTCAATACCCGCTCACGAGGCAGACCCGCCTTATCGGTAAGCTGCAAAGCTTCCGCTACACCATCTATGTAAAATGCCAACAGTGTGTTAAACGCAAGTTTCAGCGTTAATGCCTGCTCTGGGTCCCCTATCTGTACCACCTTTCCCAACTTAGACAGCACCGGACCTACTTTGGCTATTATATCGGGATCGCCTCCTGCTAAGATTAGCAGGTTCCCGGTTTCCGCGGGGCGAAGGCTTCCAGACACGGGCGCGGCGATAAAAGCTGAATTTCGCCATCGGGCAATCTCCAGGTAGCGTCTGGTGCTTGACGGATTCCCCGTGGTCATATCAATCCAAACTGACCCGGGAGCCAAGGACTCGAAGAAGCCGCGAGTGCCCAAGTCCTCTACGGCAGCATCATCACGCAACATGGTAATCACAAGGTCACTTTGTGCGGTGGCCACATTTACGTCCGTCGCCACCGAAAATCCCTCTATCCTGAAAGATTGCAAAATTTCTGGGCTGCGATTCCATACTGTAAGCTCTTCTGGCCCAAGCCGACGCGCCATGCGACGGCCCATTTGCCCCAGACCAACAAATAAATTCCGCATCAAATTCCTCCTCGTTTGGTCTATGGTTTCTATTTTAACCGCTACCTATTAAGATAATGGGAAGCGCCTTCGACCATTTATCAGGAGGTTAATGTGAAGAGACAATATTTAGCCGTTCTTTGGCGTATCTTGCTAGCCCTATACATCGGCACCTCGCTGTATGAAGGATACCTTACCATACCAGGCCTGGGACCCCATTCGGTCTTCAGTTTAATTCAAAGGGTTTTGGTGTTTACCTTGCCTTTTGTTGTGCTCTATATGGTAATTCGCGGTGACCGCCGTCTCATGGTGCCACTAGTGAGCCTTACCCTTTGGCTGTTCTTAGTGGGCATCACTTTTATCGCAGATAGTCCCCACACCTATTACTACTTTTACTATGTTTGGTCACAGGTCGGGGGTTATTTGCTGGTACTAAGCTTTTGGTATTTAGCCCTATATCCCGAATGGCTGCGGTGGACTTTACGATTGGCTATCCCGATCTACTTCTCTGCCACAATGGTGCTAAGTTTATGGGAAATCAAGACGGCCCACCATCTGGCACAATCGCGGGAAAACGGATTGCACCCGACCCATATTCCCACGGCATTCTACTACGATCCTAATAATCTCGGAACAGCCTTAGCCTTAATGTTGCCGTTCATCGTGTTTCTAGGCATCCTATGGCGGCGGCGCTGGATTTATTGGGTGTCGGGTATCTTAACCTTAGTCGGTCTCTTTGTGCTTTACAAAACCGGCAGCAGGGGCGGAGAATTAGCATTAGTACTAGACCTGGCCGCCCTTCCATTGGTTCTCCGCGGCCGGGCCCGCACTATTGCTTTAGGCATTTTAGGTCTAACTGTAGTCGTTATGGCGGCCGCTATTGTCATCCTGCAGACATTGCCCAGCACTGCGCATTTACCATTTGCCTTGGTGAAACTCAAACACATGACGGATTTGCTTAACTTTTCGCCTCATAAAGTGACTGCTCATAGAGGTCCGGGCTCTGTAATGATTCGTTTAGCCCTTCTCAAAAGTGGCCTTCATGCCTTGGCATTGCATCCTTTGGGCTTAGGTCCCCGCGGTGCTGAGCGATATTACGCCTACTGGCTTCACCATCCGAGCCCATATAACACCTACGGCGTCATCGACGCCCACAACATGTGGCTCGAAAACGCCATAGATTTTGGCTGGGCTGGATTAGCTCTGTATGCCCTGTTTTACTTTTGGGTACTCATAGGCCTATTTCGCCGTATCAATCATCCGGACCCCATGATTCGATTTATTGCCACTGCAGGAGTACCGGCCCTCTTCGGCTTTATTCTGGGATCTCTGTCACCTTCCAGCGTCATGATTGGCTTTAACGTGATGTGGGTCGTCTACGGCACGGGCATAGCTGCCATAAGCCTAGCGCAGATACGCCAGCATTCCGATCGGATCCAAGAGAAGCGCTTTGATCGCGCCTAAGAATCGTGACGCCAGCACCCCGTCTGCTATGCGGTGGTCAAAGGTAAGGCTGATGTGGAGCATTGGGTGTTCTTCCCAGACGCCACGGACCTGTACGCCCTCAGCGACCATCGGATACATGCCAATAATCGCCACCTCGGGATAATTGATGATCGGGGTGGCAAAGAGGCCACCCAGTGATCCGCCGCCAGTAATGGTAATGGTGGAACCGGTGAGCTCTTCCGGAGTCAATTTACGTTCGCGAGCCCGGCCCACTAACTCCAACAAATGTCTGGCAAGATCGAGAATTCCCCTGTCATGCGCATCCCTGAGCACGGGTACCACGAGTCCATCTGGGGTATCCACGGCAAATCCCATATGCACCGCCCGATAGTGAAATAACTGGTCGCCGTCCCACCGCGCATTAAACACGGGGTACTCTTGAAGAGCCACGGCAACGATTTTACTTAAAATCGGCAAATATGTCAGATTGGCCAGGCCTTTGGCTGTCGCAACCGCTTTCAATTCGCCGCGAAACGCCACTAAGTGGCTCGCATCCAATTTTTCGACCACGGTGACGTGCGGAATTTTTTGCCACGATAACGCCATGTGTTCTGCGGTCTTTTTACGGATTCCTTTAAACACCACTAGGGTGCGATCGGACTCTGCCGTCGCAGAAGGGGTTGACGGCGGTAGGGGTTCGGTTGCCATGGCCATCGCGCGTCGCACATCCTCAGGCACGATTCGCCCCCGAGGACCAGTCCCGACAACTTTGTTGAGATCTATTCCTGCCTCTCGCGCCAACCGACGCGTGGCAGGAGCTGCCTGCACTCCTTCGTTGCGACCAGCCTCCACTGCAGGGTCTTCTGGTGCCGATGGTGCGGATGGCAACAATACCTCTTCGGCGCGGGCTGTCGGCGGTTTTTCGTTGGGATTGCCAATAACGACAAGCGTGGTGCCCACCGGCACGGTTTGCCCTTCTTCGCCGAACCGTGCCAAAATGACCCCGGCTTTGGGCGCCGGCAATTCCACAACCGCCTTGTCGGTTTCCACTTCGATCATTGGCTGGTCTAACTGGACGGTATCACCAACATTCACCAGCCATCGCACAATTTCGCCTTCCGTCGTGCCCTCCCCGACATCGGGCAGTTTAAACTCCAATGCCATAATCCACCTCAGTCCTTTACCGTGTCCTCAATGGCCTTCGTCAACCGCTCCGCATTTGGCATGTAAAAATCTTCCCAGGCATAAGCCGGATAGGGCACATCAAATCCAGTGACCCGAGAGACAGGCGCTTTAAGAGACCAAAATGCGGTCTCCATAATCAGAGCCGTAATTTCCCCCGCCAATCCCCCCGTTCGTGGTGCCTCATGTAATATCACACAGCGGCCAGTTTTTGCCACCGAACGACCAATCGCTTCCCTGTCTAACGGCGCCAAGGTGCGCATGTCCAAAACCTCAATCGAAATTCCCCGGGCAGCAAAGTCCTCTGCTACGGTCAACGCCAAGTGCGTCATTGCCCCCCAGGCAATCAGCGTGAGATCCTGTCCTTCCCGGGCAATCCGGGCTTGACCAATCGGAACCGTAAACCGGCCCTCTGGCACCGCCATCCGTCCTAGTCGATACATCCGAATGGGCTCGAGAAAAATCACCGGATCAGGATCTTCCACTGCAGCATATAAAAGTCCTTTAGCGTCGTAAGGGGTACTCGGCACCACAACTTTTAGTCCCGGAGTATGCGTCAAATAGGCTTCCGCTGAATCCGCATGCTGTTCAGGGGCTCTAATCCCTCCCCCGTAGGGCATCCGCACCACTAACGGTACAGTGACCCGCTCCAGGGATCGCGTCCGAAGTCTGCCCGCATGGGAGAACAACTGGTCCAGTCCCGGGTACAAAAATCCCATAAATTGAATTTCCGCAATCGGCCGCATGCCGCCTACTGCAAGACCAATAGCGGTGCCAATAATACCCGATTCTGCCAGCGGAGTATCAATCACCCGTGTCCCGCCAAACTGGTCAAAGAGACCTTCGGAGACCCGAAACACTCCGCCGTTTTTCCCCACATCCTCTCCCATCAAAAGCACTCTTGGGTCCGTAGCAAACAACTCATGCAGGGCAGTGTTTAGGGCCTGCACCATGTTCAACTCTGCCATGCATCTGCCCCTCCCTCTAATTCGGCTAATTGCTGCGCTAAACGAGGCGGCATCACTGCGTAAACATGTTCAAACATTTCCGCAGCATTGGCAGGAGGTAAGGCTTCGGTCGCCTCAACTGCCTGATTGATCCAGTCGCGCGCCTCCTGGCGCAATTGATCTAGATCGCTGTCCGCCAGCACCCCCTGCTTTTCCAAGTATCGGCCCAGGCGAGTAATGGGATCCTGTTCTCCTTTCCATGGCACCAAATCCTCAGGGCTACGATAGCGGGTGGGATCATCTGCGGTAGTGTGCGGTCCAATGCGATAGGTGAGAGCTTCAATTAGTGTGGCTCCCCCACCGCTCAGCGCCCGCTGTCTGGCCTGTTTAACGGCTTGATAGACGGCCAAGGCGTCGTTGCCGTCCACACGGATCCCCGAAATTCCATAAGCTACGGCCTTTTGCGCTAAGGTCGAGCTGCCGGTTTGTCGCGATACCGGGACGGAAATGGCCCAGCCGTTATTTTGGCACAGAAAGATCACGGGAGCTTTGAATACCCCGGCAAAATTCAAGGCTTCGTGAAAGTCTCCTTCGGAGGTCCCTCCATCGCCGAAGTAGGCAATGGCTATGGATTGCTCTTTTTGCAACTGCATCGCCAGGGCTAATCCCACTGCATGCGGAAGATGTGTGGCTATGGGAATCGATGACGGCAGAGCCCTCACGTCACCCGCCAGACTACCAGCCCGCCCCATAGCGAAGAGAATCACATTTTCAAAAGGTACCCCATGGACATATAATGCCCCATGATCACGGTACGACGGCACCAGCCAATCTTGCTTTGCCAAAGCATAGGCCGATCCGATTTCAGTGGCCTCTTGTCCCAAGGAGGGAGCAAATGTGCCCACCCTTCCTTGACGCTGCAAATTCAATGTCTTTTCATCAAAGGTTCTTAGGAGCACCATGTCTTTATAGATCCGTAATGCTAAGTCATCAGACACTTCATTGGGCGCATTGGCCTCTTCGCCCATCACCCGATAAATCGGCCAGGCTTCCACTATGCTTCGCTCCCCTTTGCCTTGTGGCTCGAACGTTGGGTTCGGTGATTTCTTCCTATCCACTCGCCTTCGATTTAGTACATTCCGGTAGTACTCATATCCTTTCCCATGGTACCACGCTCCGAACGTGATAGCCACGTATGCTATAATGCGGGCGATATCATCTCTCCGAAGGAAGGATACATCAATGCGCCCCAACTTTTCTCCCCCGTTGTCTGAAACAGTAGCCACCGTGGTCACCCATGATATGGTGGCGACATTGGGGGGTCAAAAAATCCACCCGGTGCTGGCTACCGCCCGCATGATTGAATGGATGGAATGGGCTGGAAGAAAGTTAATTTTGCCCTACCTTGACGACGACGAAGATGCCGTCGGCTACCAAGTTGATATAGTGCACCTCCGGCCGACTTTGGTAGGCGAAGAGTTTTCCGCTACAGCAGAGCTGATTCGAGTGGATGGCAATCGCATCATCACTACTGTCACTGCTCAGAATTCTCGAGGTCAAATTGGCAAGGGCACCTTTGTCCAAGTCTTATTGCCCAAAGTGCAACTGCAAAAGTTGCTGGCTGATTTGGAAAACTCCCGATAAATGTGAATGCATTAGGATGACTCAGTGATACCAAAACGGGCCAAAATCTCTTCTCGATGTTGGTCCAACGTCGGCGGCGGCATGGTCACCGCTCCTGGCGTGTTGCTCAATTTTACCGGAATCCCAAGCACCTGGATATCACCAGCAATAGGATGATGGAGCACTTGAACCATTTCTCGCGCCTGTATTTGCGGATCACGAAACACATCGGAAAAACTTTGAATTGGTGCTGCCGGGACCCCAACAGATCGTAAAATATCCACCCATTGAACGACTGGCTTAGCGGCAAATACTTCTTCTTCCAGTCGCTTGATGAGTGTTTCCCGATGGACAACCCGGTCAGGATTGGTGGAATATTCCTTGTCGTGACCAAAAGGAATCGGACAGACCTCCACCATTTTCTCCCAAAGTCCGTCATTGCCGCACGCTACGACAAAGTAGCCGTCTTGAGCTTTAACCGCTTGGTACGGGGCAATATTGGGGTGAGCCGACCCTAATGCCACCGGGTCTTTTCCGCTGGCGAAATAGTTCCCCGCCTGATATGTTTGCCACGACACCAATGCCTCGAACAACGAGGTGTCAACCCATTGCCCTTGCCCTGTTCTTTCTCGGGCCCACAGCGCTGCCATAATTCCATAAGCCGCCCACATGCCTGCCCCAATATCCCCCACGGAAAATCCTGCTTTGGTGGGATGCGCCCCGTCGCCAGTCACCGACATTAATCCCGACATGGCTTGAGCAACCACATCATAGCCGGGCAGATGCCGTTCCGGGCCGGTGGCGCCAAATCCTGAAATCGAAGCCATAATGATTTTTGGGTTGATGCGGGATAGTTGGTTATAGCCCAGTCCCCATTTATCCAATGTTCCTGGTCGAAAATTTTCCACAACCACGTCTGCCTGAGACACCATCGTTTTGAAAATGTTTTGGTCCTTGGCTGTCTTTAAGTCGAGGCTGATGCTGCGCTTATTGCGATTCACTGAAAGGAAATAGGCGCTTTCCCCTTGAATAAATGGCGGACCCCATTTCCGGGTATCGTCGCCTTGCGGCGGTTCCACCTTAATGACCTCGGCTCCAAAATCGGCTAACATCATGGTGCAAAACGGTCCTGTCAAAATGCGGGTCAAGTCGATAACCACTAGGTCTTCCAGCGCTTGCATGGCTTAGGTCACCTCCACACCTCTCAAGGTGAGTATAGCCTGCTGGGCACCTATAACGGAATAAAAATTTTCCCGAGATCCGGTGCAACAACAGAACAAAATCGCATGTGTATTAAATGAGGTGGGTTAATACGGATCCAACGGAAGCAGCATTTGTGAACTTTGTCGAGGATACATCGCCTTGGGCTCTGCGAATCGCGTACGCATTTACCCAAGGCTCACGCGATGCCGAAGATGTAGTGCAAGAGACATATTTTCGTTACTGGCGCCGCCTTCAGCACACTCTTCGGCCGCCTAGTCGCGCATATTTGTATCGCGCCTTGATGAATAACCTAAAATCGTGGTATCGGAATAATCGACACCAAATTTTGGTCGCCAAAGTCGAAAAGGTTGGGGAATTGGGGAGTGATATTGCCGTGCGCGATGCCATTGCGCGATTGCCTTTAGCTGAGCGCACGGCCGCGACCGCTGTTTGGATTTTAGGCCTGGACTTAGACGCAGCAGCCAACATTACTGGACTCAAGCCCACTACACTTCGGTCCCGTTTGTCACGGGCACGCTCTCGGCTTAATCGCTGGTTGAAGGAGGACTAAAATGAAGCCACCAAAATGGGAGTCTCAGATTCGGCAGTTGACGGACACCGCACCCACACATTGGAAGTTAGACGGGCGCGCTATCATCATCAGGTTGCCTTATAAGCATAGGCCCATCATTTCTACGACCTGGGGCCTTTCCCTAGCCGGCATTTTAGCCCTAGGAGCGGTGACTTTGGCCATTCCTCGCTCAACCTCACTAGGCCATACCGTTCAACCACTAACCCATGGCACCATTAGTTGGTCGGCTCCCCAAGACGGGGTGTCTACTTCCCTGGCCATGACCCCGTCTGGTCCACTGGCTGTAAAAGGTACCCATATTTATGACTTTAACCGCAATGGCTACCCAAGTCCGATTGCCAGGATTCCGAAGAATCTTCAAATCGCCACCACTTATGACTCTGGCTTGATTTTGACACAAACCATAAAGTCTAATGGAATTTGGACCACCCGGTACTACCAATATCAATTTGGCTGGCATCAAGTAAAGTTTCTTGCGGATAAGCTTCCCATCACTACTTCGCCTGCGCAAGATCCGGCGGTCGCTGGAGGCCATTGGCTGTCCATTTTCGGTGAAACGTCAGATGGCCGTCCTTACACCGACATCATTAACTTGCAAACAGGAAAAGAATCGCGCTTGTCTTTGTTAATGGCCCGTGAACCATATCTACATGCCAATGCGCCTAGGATTAATGCAAAATTGTTAGGACCCGGCTATCCCCCGCAACCTGTCGCCATAGGGAATTGGGGACTTGTGGTGGAAAATCGAGGGCAATGGTACAGAGTTCCCTTCAATCATACCGCTTGGATTCCGCTGGCAATCCCGCGCACCGTACTGCCGTCTGCCCCAATTTCTGGGACCGGAACTACGGTGAGTTATATTCTCCAAACCCAGGGGGCGCATCCCTTGAGCTGGTGGGTGCTAAATCCAAAGACCGACGCTTTGGTGAGCCATAGAATTCCTTCCCAGTGGAATCATCGGATGTTTCTATATAACGTTCCCAGCGGACCGGGTGGACCGGCCATTAGGGGCAACACCTTGATCGAAAGCATTATCCCGGAATCTTACGGTCTTTGGATATTGATTTCTCAAGGATCTCGACAGCAAAACGCGCTCATTTCTCGTAGCGGCCATGTTGTGGCATTACATGGCGTGTCCGGATACTGGGCGACTTCAGTTGATCCTTGGGGGGTGCTCTGGTCAAACAGTGCTCACACGATTGTCTGGCAAAGGTGGTAACAGGAACCGAGCCAGCTGTTGGTGTTCACACGATATTTTCTTGCCAATGCTATCTGGTCGAGGAAAAACACGCGGATTATCTCTTCGTCGCCCAAGGCAATCAGCCGACCCTCGAAGCCAACATTCGGGCCTTATCGCCCGAAGATTTTTCCCCCTCCGGCCGAAACGTGGGACAAAGGCACGGTCGCATTGAACACCGCCGTTTGCGCGCCAGCACGGTCCTGAACTCCTACGAAAAACTTTCCGTACATCCAACAAGTCTTTCCACTGGAACGCACGACGACCCTCGTGAAAACCGGCGAGATGCGTCACGAAATCATCGTCGGCCTCACCAGTCGCTCGCGGGAACAGGCACTGTTGGACGCGGTGCGTCAGCATTGGACGATTGAAAATAAGGTGCATTGGACACGGGATGTCACCTGGCAAGAAGACAAGTCGCGGGTGCGTACTGGAGCGGCCCCGCGAATATTGGCCAGTTTCCGCAATGCGGTGTTGAGTGGGCTCGATCTCAAAAACAAAAAGCGGATAGCGAGCCAACTCCGGGCCTTCGCGTGGGACCGCGAGGCGGCGATTGCCTTCGTGACCGATCCCGTCTAACCGCATCGGGCCGAACCTGTGGCCACATTCCCGGTCGCTAGCGACCGGAACTTTGGTATGCCCACCGGGTCGGTACTCCTGTTCGGTACATCCTTCCGCAACTATTCTACGCGGATCCTTCACCCATCGGCGGGACCTGCACACTATCGTCAGATATGTCGCAATTTAACTTTGCCGAAGACCTGGTGGCCGACCTGGTCCTCACCGCCGCACAGGCGGTCCACACGGAAGCGAAGGCCCTCAATCCCACCCTTGTCCACGACCCGGATCTCTATAGGAACGGTGGGACCATCCTCTCCGTCGCGGAACAAAAAACCTTCCAAACGATTCACCGTCGCCTGGCGAGCCCCTAATTCGAGGCCCCAAGCGCTAGCGTTCATGATATGATTCTAGTACATTTTAATTTGAGGCAATGAAACGATTTCAAGTACTTTTATTTGTGAGGGAAGACGGATTTTTGCCCTGTCGGGCCATGGGCTTATATCCCCACGGCTGAAGCCGGGGGCTTTACGCCCTATTTTGGGTAACGGACTTCTTAGGGTCGTTAACCGACAAGCAAGCAGCCAAAGTGTTGCGGAGTATGCAGTTGGTGCGAGAATTTGGCCCGGAGCTCGGGAGGCCGTCTGTGGAGACCATTCATGATGGCATTCAGTGCCTTCGCGTGCAGTTCGGCTCGGATATTTTTCGTGTCTTCTTTTTCGTGGGACCCGCCCATACGCTCGTTTTCTTGAATGGGTTCCGCAAGAAAACACCCAAAACGCCGCCCCGCGAAATGGACCGGGCCATGCGCTATCGCAGTGACTGCCTTAGTCGGATAGGAGGTGAGCGCGGATGAAAGACGATTTGCAGCAGTATCTTGAGCAGCGGCTCGTCGATCCGAAGTTCCAGGCAGCGTGGGATGAAGGCCGTTTAGAATACATGGTGGCCCGGCAGTTGATCCAACTGCGACGGGAGCAAGGACTGACGCAGAGCCAGTTGGCTCGCCGATTGCACACCCAACAAAGCGAAATTAGCCGCATTGAAGCGGGCGACCAAAACATCAGCCTCGGTAAGCTGGAGAAACTGGTGGCGGCGTTGGGAGCTCGGGTGTCCATTGTTATTGAGCCGGCCGCAACGCACAGACCTTAAGGTTGGCGTTGGCGACCCCCTAGGGAAGTTCATTTGCACGGACGCGATACCGGGCGATAAAAAATCCCGGAGGCGTCCGGTGAAGATAACGCGACGTATTGGGGTGTCAGGGCCAAAATTCGCCATCGGACAGTCCGCGGTTCCGTGTCCCAACGAGGCCGAAAAGACTGACGGGGCGTGGGGTTCGCAAAATCGCATTCGCATACGGACTAAATGTTGGCGTATATATTGCGCTAGGTGCATCAGAGAATAAATGGAACTACTATTTTAGTAGTAACTATAGCCAAACGGCTCTCAAGTCGTTGGCGCCGCGTACTCAGCTTCCCTTGTATGCTCCGACAACTTATCCCGGGGAAGCGCATACGCCATTGCCTATTACCGTGCAAACACAAACGGGAACGACGCAGACCGCGTTTTATCGAGTATTATTTAATCCCTTCTTCAGGTTCAGCCACGTCAACGGTCGCGTCGTCTTCTCCCTCTACGGTTATACCACCGGCCACGAGTCGGGAGAATGCTACACCAGCGAGTTTCCCTACAATCCTCCGTTCCTCTACCTCGTTCGTGCTTTGGGCGGCTTCGCATGAATGTTACTCATGCGAAGAAGCACAGAGCCTTTGGTCAAATTATTACCAAGGCGTACCAAATAATGCGGGTGGGCAGCAAATTGTCATTGCACAATATGCTTTAGGCGGTGATTGCAACGGAGTATCTGGGGATCTTGATTTTATGATACAAAACCCCAGATTTCAACCTGTACCATACTCCGGGTAGCTAACGATTGGGGCTGTATCACAGGGGCGGTGTGAACGCCGCTATATGAAACAGTCCCGATCTTTGTCTTTTAGTATTTTTGAATGTGCGCTGCCATATTCAGGGCCGATAACTAATCCCCGCTTAAATTAGAATTCCATGGGCCGACACTCGCTGCCAGAAATGTTAGGGCGTTATGATTCCAACTAACCTGCAACGTGACATGCTGTTCGTAAAAGGTTTCTATAACCCATGCCTGTGTGCTAGGTACCGGAAGATCAGTGAAGTGCTGATATGGCGACCGACCACCACGGCTTTTGTCGCTTGGGATCCAGGTGCCTCCACGATTACTTGCCATCGGCCTTCATGCCAGGTAACGGCTGTGATTGACTGTCCTTCGGAATCTTTCCATTGGGTTTGGGTCCCCACAATCCCGCTCCCTAAGTTGCGAGGAGGACAACAAATCGGATCATTTACAATTCTTGTTGGGATGACTGTCATGACAGAGCGACGGATGGTGGCAAAGATTTCCCCCCGGCGTCGGTGTGAAAACTTATGTCTATTACGGACTGGGATGCGTTTTTTCGCGATAACGGGTGGGGTCGCAAGGGGTCGTTAAGCATCGGTGGATGGACCTATACTGAAAACAGCGGCTCTTTACGAGCCGCTGGCAAATTTTTTGTTCCCTATATGCGTTACTCGTCCTCGTTGAACCACTCACGCATGACATCAAACCATTCATCACGGCGTTCTTCCGTGGTATCGAGGTTTTCGCCCTTTGCTTCGTTCATGTCGCATACCTCCCAGGGGATCCGTTAATGTTGATCATATTGTCTGCGACATGACCCTGAATAACCATCGAAACCGGGTGAACTGTTATGGAATTGTGGTGAAATGACATGATTTTGGGGTGAACTGCGAGGCGTTGTGATTGAACGCGATAGTAGTGACGCACCCGAGCCATGATGCGGTCTGCCCATGCCATGTCTTGGCCCAACCCGAGTAAAGCTGTTTGTATTGCTAAACGTGGCAAGGAACGCCACCCTTGCCACCCGTCCGAAACACCGAGGCATTCCGCCAAACCCCGGATCACCATTAACCTCAACTGGGTTTGTACCGCCGCATCATCCATGTTCAGCCCGTACGCCCATCCCATCTCTAATCCCCATAGCAAGCAGATTTGCAATAAACCGGTAACATTGACCAAAATACCGGCCGGTCCTGCCACGACCCCCGCCACCGCTTCGGCAAACAAATAACGGCGCCATTTCTGCCTTAATCGGCTCACCAAGCCTTCCACCACCATGTTGGGCACCCGTCCCACAGTCTTCGGGGTATAAACCCCAAACCCCAATTTCCGATAGGAAGCGTAAATCCATTGCGGATGCGCAAAATGCCCGACCGTCCGAACCCACGTCGCTCCCCAAATGTTCAAACGCGCACGGCACCATGGTTCCTGATTTTTCAACGGGACACGCTCCCTTCGTCGCCTATCTCCTAGTGTACGGAGATATTTTCAAAGGGTTCCTTTCCGATGCCCCATTTCGTCCTCGATCGGCCCACGTAGTTTTAGTAACAAAGCATAAAGCAATTCCTGTTCCTCGGTAGTCAAACGTTCGAATAGAGACGTCATCCGTTCTCTGCGTAAAGCTTTCATTTCGTCCAATACTTTTTGCCCATTTCCCGCTAGTTCGATGACACGCCTTCGACGGTCATGGTCTGGTACTGTTTGGCTAATTAGCCCCAATTCTTCCAGAGTTCGCGCCAAAGAGGACACCAAAGGCTTGGAAATTCCGAGAATTTCCGCTAGTTCCGACTTCTCTAAAGGCCCATGGCGCGCAATGATCCATAATGCTCGCATTTCACCCGGGCGTAGCGGCAGGGTTTTCGGATGTGGACGAAATCCATACTGCATTTGCCGAATTAATTTTTGCAATTCTACGGCCAGTTCTTCTCGATCCACCAAATCCGCGCCCCCTTTGAAACGACATTTAAGATAAACTTTAGTTTACAAACTAAACTTTTTGCTCTTATCCTAATACCGAACGATCACTCTTGTCTATTGGAGAATCTCGATGTGAATTCGCCAACCTGATGCCACACTATTCTTTAGAGGAGCCCTTACGATGAAAAAGTGGATCAAAATCGTCGGTATTGTCGTCATTGTCGTTGTTGTTCTGGTACTAGGCTATTCTGTGTTTCGGGGACATCATCCGGTCGCCTCCGGCACCACAACCGCTGCCTACTTGACCAGCCATGCCGAACAAGGCACATTTACCGGGCAAGTCTCAGCCACCGGTTCTGTCGAGCCAAATGCATTGGCCGTTGTGCAAAGTCCTGGCTCAGCCACAATATCGACCCTCTCCGTTAAATTGAACCAAACTGTAGCGTCGGGAGCAACCCTGGCCACCTTGTCCAATGGACAAACTTTAACCAGTCCGATAGCGGGAACAGTCATTAGTCTGCCCATTGCCGCCGGCAGTTACGTGACGGCAGGAGAAACGGTAGCTACGGTAGCCGATACATCCATTCTATATGCCAACGTGCAAGTGCCCGAACAGTTTGTTCGTGAAGTAGCGGATGGGCAAACCGCCACTTTAACGCTTCCT
>JAMDDZ010000062.1 GCA_023488565.1 Bacillota bacterium
GGTCCTCCCGGAGCATCTCCAAAACTAATTGCGCTTTCAAAGCCGGTGTGTGGTGTTTTCGAATAGCCATAGTGTATCAAACGCGACCCCTTTTTTGTGTCCGATTTTCTGGGTCCATTAAAGAGCACTGGTGTCCAGGGCCCACCATGTATTACCGAGTATCGGTTGCGTAAATCCGACCCCGATTACACGATGAGTGATCGTCCAAAGTCTTTCGGCCAGCAATATCCGGCCTGCTCCAAGCCATAGTTTTTCTGCTGATCGAACAGGGCGGCCTGCTGCCGCCGTCTTGCGGGCAATTAACATAGCATTCGGTGTTTGAGCAATAGTCCCCACATCCGATGCCTTGTGGTCCCAAAACGCCGCATAGGGTGACCACTCATCGTCACCGAACGAGACAGCGAATCCATCGTGAATGTCTCGCCGATCAGGGCCTAGTGTTCCTAGATTACGTAAGGGACACAATGGAATGAATGTAGTGACGCCGGTCAGGGTTAACGCCCCATGAGACAACATGGCCGTGAGTTCAGCCAGATGCGCCTGAGCGAATAGAGCGCCTGTCCACGGATGATCGGATTGGGGGGCAGACAAGGTGAAGACTTCGCCCAGTTTATCTTGATGAGCATGGATAGCGCCAGCACGGTCGACTTTCAGGATGCGTTCTGCGAGATCCATGGCCCCATGAATCGTGGACGGATTGTACCATAAACTCACATAGGCCGTCTCTCCCGGGTGTTCTCCCTCTTTCAGTTTTCGAGCGATGAACAGAATTTCTGAAAGATCCGTGTTTTCAGAAAAGTTGGGGCGACCAGCGTCGTGACTGGTGATCACCATTTCGAGGTGATATTTTTGTCCAATGAGTTCACGGGTCTTGCCCCAAGATTCCCCACTGGATAGAGCATGGGGTAGAACAAAGGCCAATCGCCCACCGGGTTTCAGATATTGGTTCGCCAACGCGACAAAGACGGATCCTAATCCGGCAGTAATGGAAGCCGGGACTGTTTGCACCAGTTTCTTTAATTGGATTTGCATCTTGCCACGTTCGTCCGGTAGTGAGCCAAACAGGAGATTCCCGCCGACACTCCGAACAAATGGGGGATTCATCACGCAGAGATCCAAGTTCGGGATTTTTGCCGATCCTATCAACTCTTTCCCCGCACTGGTTTTCACAATTTCTTGCTGGCTATCGTCCAGCGCCATTTGTGTCAAAAGGCCGTCCCGATTGTCTAAAAAGTCAAGACTGCCCAAACGCGGGGTCCCGTTGGGTTCCAGACCCATCGGCATGGCGTAAAGGTTCATCCGTACAAACGCGACTTCCGGGGCCAAGAGGGCCAACGTGGACGCCGTTAAATGGACGGCAGAGGGCAGGACATCATAGCCATATAAAATGTTTTCCATGAGAGCGCGGTGCAAAGTCTGCAAATCGACCGCGTTCAGAGATCGTCCGCTCTCAGCACGGGAACGGATATAGTTGTCGGAAAGGGCTTGTGCAGCCGCCATCAACAAAGTTCCCGTACCACACGCTAAATCGGCCACTTTGAAAGACGCCAACTCCGTCGGATCACCGAAATCACGATCCCATTGTGACCCCATCACAAGCTTAAGCAGCAGGGTGGCGGTCGAAACCGCTAAGTAGAATGTGCCGAGATATTTGCCTTCATGCAAGAGCCAATGATAGATCCGGCCCATGAGGTCATGGCGTAAGGCCGCCTGTTGTGAGCAAATGGTTTCGGCTTCGGTGAGTAAGGCGCGAAAAGCGCTTAAGGTTTGTTGGCTTAAGGGCAGTTGTTCCATGACGCGGTCGCCTAACTGAAAAATTGGGACATAATTGATATTCTGCCAGATCCATTGCCACTGTTTTTGTGCTTCACTGGCAACATCCGGCGCTTTAGCCAGAGTTTTGAGGGGCTGGATGCGCCGATCGGTGATCGCCAACTGTTCTTGAAAAATGAGGGCATTCGCAATGACCAAGGCCGCCACTTTCGCCGCCGTTTCACGACGTGCGCCGGCTTTGTCGCTTGTCTCTCCCGCGGGCGTCGGCACTCCCAAAATACCCGACAATCGGTCACACACACTGGGTTGCCCAATCCATAATTGCGCAATGCCATTCAACCGATTCGGATAATGATTGGGCAGTGCGAGCGACCATATCATCTCGGACTAAGACATCTTGAACGCGGCGTAGGGCATCCATCAAAGAGTGAGGTGGGCCCTGATGCCATTCGGTCTCGCCGAACTCCGACACAATGCAATACGTTAAATCCGTGATCTCTAAGTGCGATAGCAGTTCTGCCGTAGGGACGGTTCGCAATGAGGCGTCATACACGACAGCAGCGGCCACATGGGCGATTCCGGCCTGAACACGCGACTTCGCATCAGATAGCACGGTTTCGGAGGCGGCAGGATGATCAGCAAATTTTCCTTCGATGGTGACACGCAATCCCCGGAGCATAAATAGGACGTCAGGCCGGTGTTGGCCATGCTGCAAAATGATTTCCGCGTCGGCTTGCACACCAAACCTGGAAAGCATAATGGCCAGTTGCGTGTTAATGACTTCTTCGCGGTGACGGTGAACGGGCATCGACCACGTTCCTCTCTTTCGCCTCGTCATGATGACCATCACGCTCGATGTTGTTACGAGGGATCATGCGTTCCTTGCGTTGATCAATCAGGTCCGCTCTTTTTACCGCCATAATTCGCCATCACTAGCGGAATTTCCTGCTCCATGGAGGAATTTCTTGGGAACGATAGCACGGAGACTCGTCGCCTGTTAAATAGACACGTTAGGAAGTGTATTCTGATTATTATGAGGCGACTGGTCGCCGTTATTCGGATTGTATTCATGAACGAGGGGGAATCCTGATGGCGGTAAAAAGAGCGGACCT
>JAMDDZ010000124.1 GCA_023488565.1 Bacillota bacterium
CGGGATAATCCGGATCGCCAGGCCGTCCGGCACGGGACCGACCAGGGATTTGTCTATCGGGGCGACCGCAAAACTCCCCTCACCCATGCCTGGGTTCGCACCCAGGACAGCGCCGAGGAACTGCCGCTGGCGACGTACCGTGCCTTTCAAGTCCCACCCAGGCCACCCAAACCGTACGGGAACGCATGCGGTTTGGATGAGCGAGTCGGCAACAGGTTCTTGCCGATGCCGCCTTCGTTTGACGGCGTGGCCCGGGAAAAAGGTCGTCTTCCCCTGGAATCGTAGGTCGTGACCAAGAAGTTGATCCCGAAGTCGAGTCCGACCACCTGACGAATCTCCGCCAGATCGAGCCCGGACACGTCTTTCGTCATCGGCTCATGGAGAAACCAGTGCCCATGGCGGTGCACAAGATGAACCGTGCCAAACCGTCCCGTGCCATCGAAAAACCGCGCCGTTCCCTGCATCGCAAAGGGCACCTGCACCCGGCCCTCCAACGTAGTGACGGAGAATCCCCTGGCCTTCACGGAATAGTCGCGATTCCAGACCAGATCGAGGGCCGATTTGGTCAACTGCACCCGAGTCCAGGGTTGACCGTTGGCGAGCACACTCTTGTACCGCGCAATCACCGTCTTGATCACCGATTGCGCCATTTGCGAGCGCAACCCAAACTGTGTTCGCAAGAGCCGATAGATTTCCCTCTGCAGGACAGCTTGCTGGAGGCCGTGCGTGGTGTCGACGACCTCAGAGATCGCATGGCATCCTTGGCAATAGGCCTCGACGGTTTGCTGGAGTAATGCCACCTGCTCGGGGCTCGGATACAACTGGAGTTTTGCGGTCAAGGTGAGTTCCACCGCACAACCTCCTGCAATTCGCTAATGCCAGTATACTCAATATCCCAGTGAAGATAGAGCGCCAACAGCAGGCGTCTTTTGGGCGACTCCTCCGTGGTCTGAACGCCGAGGTATCCGCCGCGCCGCATTTTGATGAATGGCCAAAAATATGGGAATTTGTATTCCCCATTGGTCTAATCCTTTAGGCCTTGGATCGCCGTAACAATTCCCGCTAAGCCCTGGAGTTCCGCCGGTAGGACAATTTTGGTTGACGGTGATTGCCCAATTGCGCCTAAAGTTTCCAACGACTTTAACTGTAGTACCGCACGAATTTTCTCTTGGTTCCATCCGCTGGCTCCATCTTCGGCCAACTTCAGGACTGCCTGGTTGACCAAACGCACTGCCTCAGCTTGTGCTTCAGCCAGCTTTTCAATAGCGAGGGCCTCTCCTTCAGCCTGTAGGACGCGCGCCTGGCGTGCTGCTTCAGCTTTTAGGACAATCGCTTGTTGCTCTCCCTGAGCTTGAGCAATCGCAGCCTGTTTGGCACCCTCCGCTCCTAAAATAGCGGACTCTTTCGCTCCCTGAGCTTGCTCAATGGATGCCAATTTGTTGGCATCTGCTTTCTTCTGAGCCTCCATCGCTTGCTGCATTTCCTTCGGCAAATCCACCTGTCGAATCGAGGCTTGCACAATGCGAATGCCCCAGTTCCCCGTAGCCTCATCCAAATCGATACGCAGTTTGGCATTAATTTGTTCGCGATGAATCATAACATCCGCAAGCTTCCGTTGTCCCACTTCAGAACGTAACGTGGCGGACACAATATTTTTAATAGCTAACTCGGGATTTTGAATTTCGAAAGTGAAATTTTTGGCATCTACTACTTGGTAGATGAAATACGCATCAATGACCGGGCTAACGTTATCAGCAGTGATTACCGGCTCTGGATCCAAATTGATAGTCACGGATTTCGTACTTACCAGTTGCAATGTATCAATGAGCGGGACTTTCATCACAAGGCCCGGTGACGCCTCCCGGCGAAACTTGCCTAGCCGTTGCACCAATCCCAGGGACCCCTGCGGCACCACGCGAAAAATTCCTCTTAAAATGCCCACCACCACTACCACAGCCACAATTGTCTCTACAACCTGGGTCACCATTTCCGTCATCCCTTCCTCCGCTCATCACTCCAATTGGGCCAATACCAACAAAATAGGACCAATCCTGCCGCTAATCCACACCATGGTGTCTGGCAAGAGATCCTCGAGACCTTCTGTTTCGCATGACCAAAGCTCACCGCCAACCTTAACGATGCCACGACCAGATCTTTCTGCCGGAACACGTTCCGCAACAATGCCAACCCGCCCTATCAGTTGATCGGTAGCCGACCGATATCTTGGCACAAAAGACCCTCCTTACTCGCATCATACTCCCGCCCGGCCAAAACAACCAGTAATAGGCTTTACCAATAGACTAAGGATTTTCCACCGCTCTTTCATGCCCCAAAATTCTTCGACACGGGGTACAGATCTCGGCGTTGTTGAAGTCATATTGGGTGATTGAGATCCACGTTCATTGGGCTAAGTTGAATGCAGCCAACAGCGCCAGCTCCATCATGATGACTGAGGGGCATGTTTTGGTGGATTTGTCGACCGATGGCTTTCGATCATACGTCCAATTTCGACGATTACGACAACGAATGAGGTGATGCTGCATGGCTGACTGCGGAAGATGGCATTCGACGATCCGATCGCCGTCCTGTGCAGTTAGCCCGTATTGACGCCATGCTACCCTGCCGCTGGTTGGAATCCGCCGACGACGGGTCCTACGAACCATGGTCAAGCGCAGACGCTGCTGCGCTATCGCCCCCAAGAGCTCCGGAAGCTGCTTTTAGCGGCCCCCGGCGCTGCAGGTCGCAAGCAACGATACCAAACCAGTTACAGGCGCACCATGATCCGCCGAGCTCGACTGACCGCCCGGAGGGCGGCGGGAATCCCGGAAATGAGCGGCTGTTCCGAGCCCCGCGCGTTGAGCACACAGCGGGCGATGG
>JAMDDZ010000019.1 GCA_023488565.1 Bacillota bacterium
TGACAGCCAATCCAGCGCAGCAAGATCTGTTCCTGCTCGAGGTTTGGATACAGACGAAACCGATACCCATTCAGCATGGCGGAATCCTCCCACGAACAAACGTTCTGAGTCTAGTGCCATTCCCCGGCTTTATCGGCAATGGGACGCACAGACGAGAAGAAAAAATCTGGCGTCCTCAACGCCCGCCACCCGCTTGACCCCCTCCCGGCTTCGCCTGGGAAGGAGAATGCGCGAGCTTTATGTTCAATATGACGATCCCAGAACAATGGTTAATGCGACATTCTTAATTGTCATTATCAACTATTTCTAAGCAATAACCAAGAAATTGGCAAGTATTAGAATTCATAAAACATGTGTGTAATATTCTTTTCTCGGTTCGACACGTTTTGTACAAAACTTTCCTGATTGGGCCACCGGGATTATCCACTGTATTGTGCAAAACCATGGATGGACTAACCACGAATTTAGGGTCCGTGCAGGCCGCATAGCGGTCTGGGCGAATTTTCTGCCACAAGTGGTACGGTGTTAGGGATACCAAACGGGCACTGGTCTGAATGTGTTTAAAAATAAGGGGCGAATGTCAAAGGCGGTACCGCGAAGCGACGCACCACAGCAACCTACACTAATTCCGTCTTTCCTATGCCGATACAGCACAGAATACCGCGGTGTGGGGGGATTGTATGTCGCCATGCCTCTTCGCTAGATTTTGCCGCGTGATGGAGAAATTTACACCATTGGGCGGGGAGGGGGACAAAACAGACTTCAACGCCGAGGCAAGAGAACCGTTCAGGGGCTGAGTCAATGGTTTCCGCCAAAGTTATTTGAAGGAAATTAGAGAACCGACAGAAGTGATAGTTGTTTTACGAATTAATAAAATATTGGCGCACAGCAGTCTTGACACTATTTGTTAGTGGTAATTGGCAAGATTTGCACAACGCATAGAGTCTGCTGAGGGGTTCTAGGGGAAGCGGTGGTCATGAAGACGGACAAAGTCAGTCGGAGGGGATGCCAGTGGACCTGACCAATCTCGTCGGTATGATCGAGCAAACGGTGCGCGGTCATCCGTCTCATGTTGCACAGATATACACAGTCGAAGGAGAATGGCGCCATCGTACCTACCGCCAGTTGTGGCAAACGCATATCGCATTTGCACTCATAGCCGGGGGAACTCAGATCGGGGACCGGGTGGCCATTAGTTCTCGTACCCGCCCACGAATGGGTTATTGCTGATTATGCCATTTTGTCCGTGGGCGCCGTAACCGTGCCCATCTATCCGTCTCTTACCGCACAACAGAAGGCCTACATCATTGAAGACGCCGCGGTGACCACGGCTTTTGTAGAAAATCGGGATTTGGCACAAAAACTTCTAGGCTCGGTGGTGCCGATCTTACTCGATGTAGCGCCTCAGTTCGACACTTCGGATCAATTAATGGCGCATGGTGCCACTACCTCATTGCCAGCCGACTCGTCTTCGCAGAGTATAGCACTATCATTGTCAGTCTAGGCTTTAAGATGGCGTTTTACTGCGAGTAGCTTCTCTAACTGATTGTCGTAGGCAATTACCACGCCGTCTGCATACGCCCAAGCAACCTCGGCAGCGTGGCGTAAAGACTTTTCTTCTACGCCTAAACCATAAAGCTCAATGAACCAATGGCCATTGATGCGCTCACGAAAAGCCTGAGCAAGAATTTCCAGCCAATATGTGGTGCCATAGTGGATGTCGTAAATAGGCACCACGAAGGTGTCCACCATAGGACTTAGCCGTTCCAGAGATAGACCAAATCTTTTCTCCAGGTGGCCGGGGAAAGGATCCGGATACACGGTGAAGTGAAGGTTCTGGACCAGAGGCTTAACCGTTTGAACAAATTCCGCAAGCCGATCTATCCGGTAAGAGACAAAATCCTGCGAACCCCGCTTGCTACGGCACACCGTACATTGACAAAATCCTTCCCGGGCAAATGTGACATCATCTAATCGGAGGGCTTGACCGTGATTTGCCGAGATGGCCTGTTGCACCCACAAGAGCGCTTGCTTCCATACCGCATCTTGACTGGGGCACAGTGTGTCCCAATCAAAATACGGGCTTTGGCGCGTTCCTGGAATACCGTCAGGCCCAATCTGCACCCAGTCTGGGTGAGCCTTTGCGATTTGATTATCACCAAATAGACTCACCATGGGGATAGTGTTGGGCAGGGGATCATGCCAGACTCCGGTGACATCCTTCACTTCGTAATACGCAGGTGAAAAATGTGCCAGATGTTCGGGGTAGCGGCTAACTATGCCAAATTGCTTATCCATCGAGAACCTCCTAAGTATTTTACGACGCAACTGGATCCCGCTTTAAAAACGCCGTCATGCAATGCACGGCACCACCGCCTCGCAAGACCTCGTCAAATTCAGTCGGGATTACGTCGACTCCGTTAGACTCCAGCAAGGCACGGGTCTCAGGAAACCCTTCTGGCATGATCACCTGCCCCGGGTGCAGTGCGACAAAATTGGTGCCTAAACGTCCTACTTCGTCCAAGTTGGTGGCTTCGATAAGGGTAAAGCCCAAATCGAGCAACTGCCGCCGCAGATCCCAACTGATGAGCCAGGGAGAAATCACGGCTTTGTGATCGTCGACCAAACTAATAAAGCCATCGATGTGGATTTGACCATAGGGGACGGATACACGAAGGATCTGGCTGACACCTAAGTTGCGCAGTTCCTCTTCGACTTGGGCTGCGCCCACAGCATTTGTCCGGCTGCTGGTGCCTAAAAGACAAGTGTGACGGTCGAGCCACATTACATTGGACCCCTCAAATACACCAGTGCCATTGACAGTTTTGATGATCGGGACTCCCAAGTT
>JAMDDZ010000109.1 GCA_023488565.1 Bacillota bacterium
AAGCCAATCACCACCCCTGACGTTAACCTGTCTCCTCATCGGGCGTGGCAGCGACCACCACCCGATCTTTCCCCGCGGCTTTGGCCTGATATAACGCCTGGTCGGCGAGTCGCCCTAAATCCCATGCGCTGAGGGGCTCCTGCGTGGTCGCAGGGAGTACGGCCACCCCGGCAGAGCAGGTAATACGGTGTCCGGCTTCCGCCGTGGTGCGGCGAAACGTGGCGAGCAACCGATCCGTGGCCGCCACGGCATCCGGGACCGTGGCTCCGGGCAACAGCCATCCGCACTCTTCGCCGCCTAACCGTCCGATGGTGTCGCCTTGCCGGGCGGATTGCCGCAAGATCGTGCCAAAGGTATAGAGCACCGCATCGCCCATGGCGTGGCCATGAGTGTCGTTGAGTGCTTTGAAGTCATCCAGGTCCAAAAAGACGAAAGCCACGGAGTGGCGCAAGCGATAGGCTTGGGCCACTTGATGCTCTGCCCGTTCCCAAAAGGCTCCCGGCCGGCAGAGACCGGTTAACTCATCGTAGATCGTCCGGTGTTCCAACGGTTGGACCAGCAGGGTCCAGACTAAAGCCCGCATGCCCAGCAGCAGGAGTAGCGTCAGAGCACTTTGCGCGGCTACATAATCCAAAAGACCCGCCCGGACAGCCGCCGGATGATGAGTCCAAAAGATATTGAGCCCGATCACGGAGAGACCCAGATAGGCTCCCATCAAAGCCCCGATGCCCCATTGGACAGAATGCCATCGGTCAATATGACGGAGGGTATGTGGCGCATAGGACAAACCCCAGGTTCCTCTCTTGATGATCAGATGACGGGAGAACCGCAGTCAAGCGATCATTTGACAGCGACCTCCTACTATCCTGCCGAAATGGGACGCGGATCAGGAATTCGTCAAAGTCACCGGGCAAGGGCATGAAAAAAGTGCCCGACAGCCGGCGATGAGTCGCAATATGCTCCAAGACCGTTGCGAGAGACAGGACGAAGCATCCGCCGGCGGCGTCAGCGCGAGCGCAGCGCGGACGGTTTGAGGTGAGAGAACTCTAGTCAGGGGGCTACTTTAGGCTTCAATCATCTGGAGGGCTTAATCCCGGTGCGCGTTGTATTGTAAGCGTCAAACGGAAACTGGCCATGGGCTTGGCTCTACGCCTCGTTGCCCGGAGGGAGAAAGGGGGCTTTAATGTGATGACGAGCATCAAGTTCGTGCGATGTGGCGTTCCACCAACCACCACGACAGAAGGCGTGCAACGGGCGTAAAGGCGGCAAAAACTAACCAAATTGGGGAGGGTGCAAATGCAAATACAACAAGACAAAACGAGATCAAAATAACCATTTCCCAGATCATAGCGGGACTATTAAGAGGGATTCCGGCACCTTTGCCTTTGGACGCCTCTTCACCGTAACAGCGAACGTGGTAGGCGCCGACCAGATCCGGAAGTTGAAGGGTAGTGACGAGATCGCCCCGAGAGGTGATCTCGTCCGCACAGTGGTTACAATAGATGGTGTTCTTGTTTGCCAAGGTGATCCGATCCTTTTCGTTTAGCTGTTGTACCAGGGAACGTACGTATAAATTCCCCGGTTATCGTTTGACTCGGCTGTTTGATCTAGAAGGGAAGAATTGTTCCAGAGATAGGAATAGTTAGTGTAGATAGGTCCATATCCGTGGGCAGGGACCCAATCGGACGGTTTAGTTATCGCCGCTTGAGCTCCTTGGGGAACGTAGGAGGTCAAAGCATGCTTATACCACTGCCGATCCCCCGTCGTTAAACTAAGCACCCAACTTCCTCCACTCCATACATAAACATTCTTGTAGCCATAAGTATACGTGTTCCAAATCTCTGATGACATCCCTGCAGTACTATTCAGAGGGATTCCAATGAGACCTGTAACCTCTGTCACAACTTGGCCTACAGTAGTTTCCCATATGGTACTCGCAATGTCGAGGGCGATCGTATAGGCAATGTTTACGAAGCGGTCAACACCTTTGAAGATCCGCGCAACCGCGTGCAGTTCGGATGGATGGAGTTGGGCGCACTCACGGACCTTCTGGAAGACGAAGACGAATAACCCCCGATAGGGGAGAAAGGAGCCACACGATGCCCCAGAAACCGTTCGTTATGCGTGTCCATTTTTATCTATCTGAAGGTTCGGGTCGGCATTCGTTGCAGTCCGGCGCCCATCACGTGGAGTACATGGGTTCGCGGGAAAAAGAGGAATTACTGCTGGATGCCGCTCCCGCGCATGATGATACCACCCTCGACTCGGCGGCCATCCATGCAAAATACGCCAGAGAGCGGGACGGGAGCTTGGGCTACCTCGGCTCCCTGGCTCACGATCCGCACGATCCCAGTGGGCTATCAAGTTGGAGAATCCATTATCTATCCGTCTTAATTCATACGGTGGCTTTCTTAGCGATTCGTCAGTACTGACTCTATCATTAAATATTTTTAAAAACGTGGCCTACCCTTCAGGTTACCTAGGATGGCGACCCGATACGAGCGTTATCGATTTAGTGGGAACGCCTGTTTCCGTGAGATTAAACGTAGCGTGGAGTTTTAGCGGAATGACCCTTGGTCTTTCCTATCCCTTTCCTTCAGTTAGCGCGTCGAGTAATGGAGGTAGCTGGACTTTGGGTAACCAATATACCTGGGATTATATGTGGCTACCTACCCAACAACCAATTTATGCGAACCCACTTGTCTATGACCTGTTCGGAACGTCAGAAACCATGATGGGGACGATCAATGTTAAGCAGTCGGACGGCGCGATAACAGGAACATCAGGTACTCACTCAATCTCATGGGGTATCAGTGGTTTGCAAGGAAACTCTTAGAAATTATCTTAGCGGACATATTCATGATAGACTGATTCTATGAGTTGTATAAAGAGTCTTGTTTGCGAAGTCAAGGTTAGCTACGTCAAAGGGGCAGGGCAACCCCGGCCCGCCTTTATGAATTACAACAGTGGATCTGCTTGGGAGCGACAATTTTGCCACAACAGAGCATTGCGAGAAATGGGGGGAAGGCGATGCGTCCGAACCATGGCTTTGGTGCGATGATTCTTGCCGTGATACTCTTGGCGGTAGGTGGTTGCGGGATAACCAACAGCCAACCTGCGCCTCCTCCTGCAAAACAATCATCGCTGATCTCATCTCAAGGGCTACAGGACTGGAGTATTACCTTTACCCCAGATCTCAACGTTAATATCCAATATCTCGGCCACCCCATGTTTTCCAGCGCCAGGCTTACTCTATTCACAAAATATATCCGTAGTAAACACTGGCACCGCTTTTACACCACAGGGCAAGGAATAATACAGTATCGCGAGTGGGGAAGTGCGTTCGTTCATGGTGAAAGCTTCGTAGGCGAGGCCAAGCTCGTCATAAAATGGGTTACCGGGACACATCCTCATAAGGGCTATGCTCTGTACCAAGTGCGGATACTCAAGCATTTTCCTCCCAACACTCCATCGACATCAAGCACGCCCTCGCGATGAGATGTTTCGGAACACCGGCATAAGCAGACCCATTCTGCTGCCTTTAGTGTTTTCGCCAATTCAACTGCCCCTGTGGGGCCTACACTGCCGTGGTCCGTATGACTAGAACAGACTGCGGCAGTGTGGATGGCGGCAAGAACATTGTGGGGAAAGAGGGATCTTCATGGCCATACGACTACGGGGACCTAATGCGCGTCAAAGGGATGCTGCCCACATCAATCCCGAGCGGATTATGTCTATTACCGCGCATCTCGACGAATTGCGGCGCCGTCTCATGTGGGCTATAGCGAGTACTTTGATTGCTACCGCGGGACTAGCGATTGTTTGGAAACGCCTGCTCCCCATGGTGCTATGGCCGTGGCTGTGGGCAGATGTAGGACGAAAAGCCGTGACGCATCCCATGTTGTTGACATTGTCACCCACTGAGCCTTTTTTACCGTGATCAATGTGGTATTAGCAGTGGCCGTTGTCGTAACCTCGCCGATTTGGGTGTGCTAATTATGGATGTACCTAGTGCCAGTGCTGCCGATAGCACACCGGCGGTGGGTCGGACGGGCATTGGCCATCGGACTGGTTTTGTTTTGGATCGGAGTAGGATTTTCCTTTGGGCTGTTAATACCGGCCTCACTGCGGTTTTTATTGACATTTGCATCGACGGTCTTCACAGAATCTTTACGAGCGGGTTATTACTTGGGATTTGTCACCACCTTTAGCTTGGCGTTCGGCGTGATCTTTACCATTCCGACGTGGATGGGGGTAGCGGTCAAGCTGGGTTGGGTCCGGGTGGATCAGCTCTGTAAAGGGCGCAGGATGGCGGTGTTTGCCAGCGCCGTGTTGGCGGCCGCCGTGGTGCCCTCGCACGATCCGTTGACACTGGTTGCAGCAATCCTACTCGTCTATGGATTATACGAAGCGACCGTACAATTGAGCCGATGGATTCGGCCTTTGGAGCATTAAATTCGGTCACTCTGGATTTGAAGGGAACCATTTGAAGAAACTCAGGAGTCTCAACATGAGCGAATTCTAGTTGACGTTGCAAGGCAAGGTAAGAACGACATAGGCACCCATTCGACCATCACCATGATCGGGCCTTTGTATCTTGCGTTCGCAAAGCCGTGGCTGGTAAGAGTTAGTCCGTTAGCCGCCGTGATTCAGCGGGCGAAGGCTCGACATAGCCTATAGGGAAGAAGAAATGTGTGTACCCCAAAAGGGGTGCTTCCTAACGGAGCCGCCACCCCGCATGCTTGCGTCAGGAGTTCCCCCAAAAAGACTGTACCCCCTAAGATGTCTTTGTGGGTACGTGAAGGAACGACATTATTTTATTGTCAGTTCAGCAGGAATACACCCGTGTCATGTCGAATGTCCTTATCCGGTGTCAAAAAGCGCCAAAAAGATAAAGACGGAACTCCTCGATCTGCAAGGGGTTCCGTCTTTATGAAAACTCTCCTATTGAGTGGTTGTAATGGTACGACTATGCAGGAATGCCATAATCATTCCCACGACAATGGCTCCCACCATTATGGGGAGCATTATGCGCGATCCTCGTACTATCAGTATGGCTCCTGACATTATAACCAGATCGAGGCTACCCCATAAGAGAATGCTGCGTCGTGTCAGAATGAATCCCGCAATGAGAAGTCCCAAAAGGTAAGGAGTGACAATTCCCATCCCGATAGTTCCTACCCTATTTATGGTAACCTGCCCCCAAACAGTCATGAGTGCTAGTATTAGCCACACTATAGCCGTTCCAATAGCGTACCATTTCCAAGACCACATCGATGGCAGCACTCCTTATACGTTAACAGAGCTGAAATTATTATTGTCCCACACGTAGACAGTACCTTCAGCAAACTCAAGTGCACTGTCTGGAATCGAAATAGTAACATTTCCCTGCGGTTCCCATATCCATGCAATACTCGTAAGTCCTCCAATAATTGTACCAAGCACAGAATATACCTGCGCCATAGACAATGAGACGCCGGCGACAACTAAGACCGCGCCGTCGGACGCAACTGTTGCTGCGCCAGCTACGACGATACCAGCTACAATAAAGGCTGCGGAAGCTAGTATA
Source organism: Bacillota bacterium (assembly GCA_023488565.1). Lineage (GTDB taxonomy): Bacteria > Bacillota > Sulfobacillia > Sulfobacillales > Sulfobacillaceae > Sulfobacillus_C. The sequence continues at coordinate 5,570 of JAMDDZ010000109.1, forward strand.
CCGGCAGTGAGTATGAAATTCATTTCGGTATGTGTCAAGGTAATTTGTACACTGCCACCACCACCGCCTCCGGGAGCCCTGACAAGCATATTCGCGCTAGATCCTAAAGATGCGCTACTCGGAGTGGTAGTCGTTGTAGTTACAGTGATAGGATGGGTATTCGCGAAGGTGATTCCCGACGTTACCTGCTTGAATTGGTTCACAGAAAGACCGAGTGTGTGACGATTATCTGTAGACAACTTAACCTTACCATGTTCTACAACTAAATAGGGTAATAACTTTTGTCCGATATGGTTGATTGTATGGCTCATCGTAAGTCCGACTACGGGTGTAGAAACGTGAGTTGGCAGCGACTGCGCGAACGCAGGCCCGCTCAAGGCCAAAATAGGAAGGACCATGGTTAACCCGACGAGTTTTACTTTATTCATGTACATCCTCCTCAAGAATAGGTATTTTATGACGATAATGGTTAGTGATACCATTCGCCAGTGCTTATGGTAACACGGCAGAGGGAGTCTTGGCTGGAACTTATACCCTCAACATTGAAAAGAATGAATATTTCATTCGACAAGATAAACCAAGAATCGGCGCGGGTTGGTTCTTCGACTGAGCGGGAGGCGATGGATGACCCATGGCTGATTACGCCGGCCGATGATGTTTGAGGATGGTATACGGCCTGTGTGACCTATCCCCAGTTTTAATGTCGGTATTTTCTGTATAGGAAAAATATTCTGCGCAAGGGAGAATCGAGACCCTCTGGCGAAGTGTTCAGTGTGTTCAGGACTGTTCGCACAAGGAGGATCCCGATGATTCAACTTCAGTCTATCACGTCGTTTTTCCAAATGCATGGGTCTTTACGAAAATCTCAACGCACGACGTTGGCCGCGTTAGTCTGGGCGGTCGTCCAGTTTCCACTCTTAGGCTCCGCCATCATCGGTCGCCATCTGGCGATGGCGGATGAGGTCACCACGACGGCCAAGCATGCTATCAAACGGGTTGACCGCTTTTTGGGCAATCCGCGGATTGATATCGTGAGAGCCCAAGGCGATTTGATAACGTGCGGCGCACCAGCCGGTCTACCGCACTTTTGGTGAGGTTCACCGGGAGATGCAACGTGCGGTCGAGGTACCGGGTCACCGATGCCAAGACGCGCTCCCCTGCCCGGTGGGAATGCACTAGGATCATCGATAAAGTAGCCCGGGGACTTTCACCCCAGGCCCTTTCAGAACCGGACGTGAGCCTCTCAGCTCATCCGGCTCCCATCATCCAGCAGCCAGAGCGGCTGTGCTTGGGACAGCGGCTCCTCCCTTGCGGTTGCCCCTGTCGCAATACAGGATGATGCATGCGAACCCCTTGGCTCAGCTTCCATTACGAAGCGTCATCACTACTACGGGCTGCTCTGCCCCTCTCCGTGGCCTCGGTACTTTCGGCCTTGCGGTTCGTCCGCTTGTGCCTTTTCCCTTCCCATCCCCGAAGATGTTCCCCCGTTCCGCACCGGAGCCTGTGCCACGTTCACGCCGCCTCTTTGCCGGCCACCGTCTGGACAGTAAACAGGTGCCTTCCAGACTTATCCCGGGTTAACGACGACCCCCCGGTTTTGATGGCGTCCATATGCTTTCGACACTTCTACAGCGGTTCACGGTTGTTCGTCTCCATTGGCACACACCTGACGCGGTCTTGCCGCGCCTTTTCCCGTAACGCTCACGACCATGGCTTTTGACCACAGCCGCTTACGGTGGTTTGAAACCTCCCCCTGTAGGGCGGTTTCGAGGGGCCCACCCTCATCTCTCAGTGCAGCATGGCGCTGGCTTGCTAGCAGCCTTGGGCATCGTTGCAACGTTGGACCCGGAGGAATTGCTCAAGGCGGTCGACGAAGCCACCAACGGGTTGATGGAATTTGACGCCTCAGACCTTGAGGATGAGCGAGTTGATGTGTCGGTCTCTATCCATCGCATACTTCTGTACGGTGGGCCGTTCAGGTTGGCACGGTGGTGGAACGGGTCGATCATTCAAGCGTCTGCTTACGATTTCGTCTCCATTGTGCGGGACGTGCAACAGCGGGAACGAACGTACGACCTCCTGTGGGAGTTCTTGATGGCCATTACGGACCAGGCGCAACGGGCTGGATTCATGGCCATTTCCTTTCTTGATGCGTGGCACCATTGGCTCGAGTATGGGGTTTTGAATCCTGTTTCAGCGGAAATGGCCATCTTTGTGAGTCCGGCCGACAATCAGCAGTGGATGCGCGCAGCAGCGTGGGATCCTATCGAAGAGACCCTCTACAAGGCATCGTTGCCGCCGACTCGTGAATGGGCATGGAGTAAGCGTCAAATCTTACCCACATTCCATTCGGCGCGGTTGTACTGCATACTCGGGTTAACACACCGATTAAAGGAGTGAAATACCGATGACGACTTCGGAAAGTGAAACGCTCCAACAGGTCTGGTATGCACGAGTACAGGAATTTCGCGCCAGTGGCCTCAGCGGGCCCCAATGGTGTCAGCCGCGCGGGCTCAAGGTGAAGCAATTGCACTATTGGAATCGAAAATTTCGCACCCCCGACGCGACCGCGTCGGACACCACGTGGGTCGCGGTGAACACGCCTGCGCCACCAGAATCGGCGCTGATGGTGAGCGTGGGCCCTGCTATCATTGCCGTGCGTCCGGGATTTGATCCCACGCTCTTACAGCGTCTGGTGCAGGTGTTGGCCACATGTTAACGGCGGCCACCGGCCGCCCGGTCTATCTCGCGTGTGGCCCCACGGATTTGCGCAAGTCCATCGATGCGCTGGCGGCGTTGGTGCAGCTGACCTTTCAGCGCGATCCCTGCTCGGCGGCCCTCTTTGTCTTTTGCAATCGGGATCGGACCAAACTCAAAATTTTGGAGTGGGACGACGCCGGCTTTTGGTTGCATTATCGACGGCTCGAACGGGGACGCATCCAATGGCCCGCCCGAGGGGCTGCCGCCACCACATGGGCTGCCGCAGACTCCATTACGGAGGTTGCGGGAGACCTTCTGCGCCCGCTTCCTGGGTTTAGATCCGTCAAGCTAGTTTCTCATTTTGTGAGCAACGAAGACGCCCACCAAAAGGAACGAGACAAGGTCCCGTATCTGTTGTATCAAGAGATACGTAAGACCTTTGGCTGGCCTATAGGGCTTAGCTATGCTATTCGGAACCATCTAGTCCACGACGGCGGCCAATCGAGCAGAGCCCACTTTTTCGAAGACGGCCCTGGCTCCACAGCAGCATTTCGTATTTCGCACCCGGGTTGGGACTTCGTATGCGACAAGGCTAGAGCGTACGGAGTGGCAGACTCTGGGTTCTCTAGGATGAATGATTGGCCGGTCGTACCGACAGACGACTTCAGAGTTTTGATGGACGTGTGCATTCGCGAGATGGACGATGCGCTGGGAGTGCTCTTGGGGTATGCATGCGCGGCGCTAAGAACTAATGCGGCATTTATGCTTAAAGAGGATTGAGTATGGGCCATTGATTTGGTTCGACAAGCTGACGCGCACGTTTGGACTAGTTAAACCATCGTCCCCAAGTAAAGCGCTGGGAATGGTTCGGTGCGCGGGCAATCGAGCAGGGACTGAGCGCAGAACTTTGTCGCTAATTTTGGTTTCTGAGTTGTGAGGGGCGCCAGTCATTACCATGGACCAAGGTGAGGGTATGCACATCCACCCATTGGCCCACAAAAGCTTCTTCGGCATGTTTGCTAAGCGCCGAGGTGGCCACAATCAGGCGTTGGGTAAAGGGGCGTTTCCCGGATTCGGTAAAGAATGAGTCCAAGTCCTCTTTGGTGACGCGGTGGTCCCAGAATTTGCACTGAATGGCCCAGAGGTCGTCACTATCGGCTTGTTGCGCCACCAAGTCAATCCCACAATCGGGCCGTCCGATGCGACCGGGCCAATCCTGCCAGAGCCATACGTCCGAAAATTTCTCCCGATAGAGGGGATCCGTGCGAAAAAACGCTTGCATCAGGCGTTCAAATTGGTCGCCTTGTTCACGGGTAGTTCGGGCTCTCTCACGACGTTCTTCCAATAGGTCATAAATGGTCAAAAGAGTTCGACTCCTTATTCATCCTGTCATGCATGCACGGGGTAATACCGACAATTTTTTAGTATTCGCCACCTCACAAGGCATTTCCTGCCACAAAGGCCACGGTAATTTTGTCTGGGGACTTCGGGGCGTAGCAAATGCTCTGGGGCTGTGGCAGATCCATGTGAATACTGCATGCGGACCGCTACCGAAGAGGCAGCTTGGTTGCCAAAGCCTTGAAGAACGTGGAGAATTATGACTGATTAGGGAAGGGCGGCATCCTATGGCGCACACGGGCGATTTGGTTCCTAAAGAGAAAGCCTCCATGGTTATTCCGGAGCACATTCGACATGCCGGTGAATTGTTGCGTAGCGCGAATCTCTTGATCAAGGCGAAACATTATCAGACGGGGTTTGCGTTGGCGACATATGCTAACGAATCAATTATTAAGGGGTTGATTTTGTGGTCGTATTGGATAGGGTTTCTAGATGGCAAGGGCTACGAAAGCGTAGAAAAGGCATCAGGACGTCGCCATGACCAACGGCAAAAACTGGCTTTGATTCTGCTGAAGGAAATGAACCAGGTTGTGCTGATTAAGAAGAAGCCGAGAAAAAACCAAGGCCATTACGCGGTTATGCACAAAATAAAATCCTCTATTCCAAACCTTGTCAATGATTTGCAGAAGCAGTGGGACGTGGTGGACGGCACGTTTTGGGAGAATGCGAAGCGGCAAGCCTTATACGTCGACTGGGATTCCACGATTGGGCGCGTTCCTGATCCTCTTAATTGGGAAGCGCTTGCGCTAGAAGCACGACGGATAGCCAGAAAGCATTTAGACTATCTGCGAGAAATCAATAAGCCGTATAATACCCGGCGTTTTCTACGGCACGGCAAAGAAATAAAACGTCTTGTTCAAGAATACATGGCCGCCAATTTCTCTAATGAGGAGCAGTCATTCTAGGCGAATTCACGACATATTTGCGGGAAATTCTGATACAGCGAGCTGAGGAAACTTGTCGGGTGGTAGATTTCCATTGTTCAAGTACGCGGCATAGCGCTCAATGACATGGTGTGTGGTTTTTAGCGCTGCGGTATATTCTTCGCGAGACGGGATCATTTGCCCTCCGTGGCGGTGATCGGTAGCGCGTTCCGTTAAAGGGTCTAAATATGCCTTATCAACATTCAATGGCTTACGAAGCGCTTTCCAATTCTGTTTCATCTCTTTGTCGGATATATAAAAATTTGGGTCATGGCATATGGCTTCAAGAGCGCGATAACAGAACATCATCGCTTCTTCGGGCTCGCGCAGGGCTCGCATATAATGGGTGAGGGCTAACCGCAATGGTCGACTATCGGGTTGCGCCGTCAAAGTCCAATACTGTGCTAGGTCCTCCTCAGGTTTCGTCGCGCGTTGCACTTCGGCATTGGTGTTTACAAAGATATGCCGCGGGCGGGAGACGCCAGTTTCCTTAGTGATTTCCACATCGAGGCCTAATCCCTGAACAAAGCCGTAGGAGGCTATCGTAATGAGCGCCCACCGTTGTAGGCGGTCTTTGACGGTCAGGAGATCGTGAAGGGGCTTGGGGCTCTGTCCGGGGAATAGTGATCGTAATCGCGGAATGGGTGATGTCCAGCGTTCCCCGAATACGTCCGTCTGAAGAATCCGTTTCTATATCAAAGTTTTGTTCGGTAGTCGTTACATCAGCGGCCATAGGGAGGGTATGCCCTATAAATATGTAAGAATAACAGAACACAAAACCTCTTCCTTTCCCTATTCGCAAAGTACGGGCGGGATAATGGTTAAAGTCTTCCTAGGCTCGGTTTCTCGGCCGATACACATTCAGCCCAATCTTTTCCTCACGATCCGGCCCGACCGCCACATTGCCTTCCGTACTCGCAATGATGGTGGTCTTGCCCGAACTAGACGGGCCAAACTCTTGCGTCAGGTCAATCCAGATGGTCAAGAGATCTCCGTCGAGCGTCCATTCGACATTCTTCATGTAGCGTCTCTCCTCCTCTATTCAGTTCGTCAGAGTAGGTGGAAATTCCTGTCCACCCATTTCAGGGAAGAAGAGATTATTTCGGTGCGTCCGGTGTAGGCGACGTCGGAACCAGCTCCACCACATCCTCCCACGCAATGCCCGCTAATCGGAGACAGGCCAGCGCATGGACTCCCAGACCGCGCTGCCCCTTGAGAAGCCGATTGAGGTAAGGATACCCGATGTCCATGGCCCGGGCTAGTTCGTGTTCGGTCCAGCCGCGTTCGGCCATCATGGCCCGCAAGCGGGCGGTATTGCGTTGCATGGTGGCCATGTGGATGTCCTTCCCTGATGCGTTTTCAAGCAGTATACGTCGCAGAACAGGGGTTGCCTACCGGAAATGACTGGATTGCCCATGGCATAGCGAGGCGTTCCATCGACAGGGCCCAATCCGTTGTGAAAGGCGAATTCAGATAACAGGACGGGTTCTGAAGCCAGTAGACGGCCTAGCCAACGTTTTTGGGCTAGAGTAGCGGAGAATAAATTGGGGCGTTGGCGGACGGCATTCCCTTGATGGGCATGAATATTGAAGGAAACCCCATACCGAAGCTTTCTTGAGGAAAATCAGGCAGGGGGATTGTTGGGATCTCACAACGGAGACGCTGCTATCAATATCTGCATCGGCTTTCCATGGGATTTCTGGGATCAGCATGTGTAAAGCCAACGTTAATGTTCTGGTATGTGTTTCCAGTTTCCCATGTTTGTAAATGAATCACCATTATCCTACGTTGACACCGACACGTATAACGGCGGCGATGCAAACTAATCCCATAACGACCCCGAGTAACGTCTCAATGACATCACGCTGAAATACGCAGCACCGATACTAATGCCGGACCAAAATAAAACGTGTGTCTCCGCCACTAATGGAAAAGACGGCGTAAGACAATTTGAATTACAGCACCGATAGCTGCCCAAATTGCTCCAACCAATAACGCCTCCACAAGCCCAGAAGCAAGAGAATTAGTTGTTGGACTAGAAGGCGTAACTTCCAAAAAAGGCATGATAAGAAAGGCGGTAAGACCTAAAATCCACGCTAGTCGATACTTTTTCCACATAATATCTCTCCTACTCTTGAACACCAGCTGACCATGTACCATTTGCGTACATATATGCCTCTCCTGTTATATTTTATGGTACCAAGAGAGATTGATAGCACAATGTTCGCGTAGCCTTGCGAGTAAGACCGCTCCCCAAACTGGTCGTTGCAGAGCTAGCGCTGCCCTGAACTCCCACCGGCAGCGTGGGAGGCAGGGTCGATACCCTCAGACCTGCCCACACCGACCGCACCCACGCTCGCATCACGGCCATCCTTGACAGCTCAGGACCATCGTCGCGACACGCGGTTTGAGACTGGGGTTCTTCCGCGGCCCAAGGCTCTATAACCGATTCCACTTGTCGCGAAGGACCCGAAATCGTCTTCCGCCCTCCGAATGCCACCATCGTACCCATAGCACCGTCCAAAGTGTCCCGCCTCCTATGAGAAGGATCCCCACGCTCAACCATGGATGACGTGGCTCTACAACAGCCGCAAGCCACGCAATGCCATATAATATTCCCACGGGAACAAGCACTTTTAACAGCCGCTGAACATAGATCATAATGCCGGACTCCCTTCATACCACTAATTCTATATTCCTATGATGCTGTGCATGTCTTAGCGAATTCCCTAATGCCTTAGCGATTCACCATCCATTGATACCCTCCCGGGAAAAGAATTCGACAGAGAAGGGCCAAGTTCCTGCGTTATCGCAATAGTGCTGCATGGGCACGATTCCTCAGCTGGAGTCTAACAATGTTCAGAAGACGCTCCACAGTGGTACGTTCGGTTTGTGTGATATGAACACTGACAGACCCACTCTGCTGAGTGCCCGACTTGCTGATGCCACAGCGCGTGCAATGGAAATGGATGATGGTCATTCTGTTCTTGCAAGATCTTGTCACGTATCCATTGAGAGTTCGTCACAATAGATGCGTTCTCGTCACACCTGCAAAGGCAGAATCTTCGGGCAGTGACCCAACTGGTGGATGAAAATACGGTTTGGCTATACATGCCGACGCACGTTGTAAGGCTTGGGTACAAGAGAAGGGAGGACGTGCCACAATGCCCAGTCAGCATGCCCCGGATAATGTGTCGTTCGGCATCCGAACCCGCCGGGCCTTGATGGATCGCATTGACCAGGGAGCGCACAAGCGCGGGGTGAGTCGCACCCGCTATGTGCTGGACGCGGTCGAAGCCCAACTGGCGCGAGATGAGCAGGAGCGGGAATAACCCCTATCCTTCCCTGACAGTTTGCCCAGAGAGCTCCGAGCTGGCAAGTGACTGTGTCCGGCGGGCAGAGCAGTGAGGGCTATTGTGCGTACGGAATGGCCTCTATTTGCCGGACGTTAAGCCCATCATCGGGGGTGTCAACGACATCAAGTCCCATTCTTCGACGGCCGCGGTCGTGATTTGTCGAACACTATGGGGTGCCATTGCCTCCAGGCAGCAGGAATCGGCGCCATCCGCCACGAAATGTTGGGGACACGGATCACCATGACTCCTCGGGAGGTGGACAGGACACAATGGCACACAGCGAACCGCCCGCGCCCGCCCTCTGCCGGGCTATCCGGAACTGGAATCGTCGGATTCAACGGGCGTTAGACGCGGGGTATGCGCTGACCGACCCCCAAGTGGTGGCTTTGTCCCAAGCGTTAGACCGGTGTATTGCCGCGTGGTATCATGCGGGTCAGGACATCACAAACCCCGTCGAGGAGCTGGCGGAAAAGGCCAGTCACCATCCCCGACGTTAACCCGTCGCCCCTGCGTCGGGCGTGGTGGTCACCACCACCCGATCTTTCCCCGT
>JAMDDZ010000118.1:0-9176 GCA_023488565.1 Bacillota bacterium
CGCTTGCTTGATAAGCCCGCGATGTTCAGGGCGAATTTTAAAACCAGGAGACAGGACTGGTCCTAAAAACGGGACAATGGCTTTGTGTTTGGAGATTTGCAGCAACAGCTGGGCATCGTCACTAGTCAGCCAAAATCCATCACCATCAGGGGACTTGCGAATCTGTAGGGGGCCAAAACGACGTCCTTGGTCCCTAATATAGAAACTGACTGTGTCTGGCACCGGATATTGCGAATATGCGGTTAAACGCTCAATCATTTGATCAGGGGTAATACCTGCCGCCACAGCATTCCAGATCGACAATGGAGTGAGGCGATAGGTATGAATATGTTCGGGACTCTTGACCAATTCGGTAAATCCAACTAGAGATTGGCGGGCTTCTTCAAACTTGGAATTGTCAACTTCCAGCAGTAGCGTTAGGTCGCTTTGGACAATTAAAGGCAAGCGTTCCACAAGAACCTCCTAATGAGACGAACTGTACTGCGTAAATTGTACCTTAAATTCGCCGCGATTTTCGAGATTTAGTCCATTCCTGTGGTAAAATGTCACCGATTATAGTCCGCCAGCCGGGAATATTGGAAACTTGGAGGCGACGCATCTCGTGGAGATCGAAAACTCCTGGAAAGAAGATCTCACTTCCGAGGATGTGCTTCAATTTGCCGATGGAATTCTTTCAGGGGAATCCAATTGCATTGCGAATCTATCCAATTTGGCTGCCCTATTGGGCCAGGCTTTAACGGGAATTAATTGGGTTGGATTTTATCTGAGAGAAGACTCAACGCAGGATTTGGTTCTGGGACCCTTTGCCGGTCGTCCTGCCTGCACGCGCATTACGCCACCTAAAGGAGTTATCGGGCAAGCAGTGCAAATGGCAACGACTCTGGTGGTGGACAACGTCTTGGACTTTCCTGGACACATTGCCTGTGACGCTGAATCGCGATCGGAAATCGTGGTGCCGGTCATAGTGAAAAGAAAAATTACATTGGTGATTGATGTCGATAGTCCAGAGTATGGACGGTTTGGGTCGCATGATCAAATGTTGTTGGAAATGCTGGCAGATAAAATTGCCCAGGCATGGCCTTCCATGACTTGGTATCAATAGCGGAAACGGGGTTGCCACGAGGCGGGTTTTAATTATGGAAGAGATTGCCGGAGTAACAGGTCGATCGGGGGTGTCTTGGGGCACTGATGAATACCAGCGGTTTCGTAAGTTGATGACAGAAGAAGCCGATGCTGTGGGATTATGGTAGCATGCGCAATATTTTGTAGGGCATGCTGAGCGACCGGGCCGAATTAATTAACGGAGCGAATAAACCGTTGTGTATGGTGGAAAGGGGAGGGCGCAGATCTTGCGGCGTTCATCGGGTATCATGCGATGCCGGGTTCATTTCACGGAGTCATGGATCACACGATTTCCATCGCCAGCATCTATCACTGGAAAATCAACGGTAATCGCATCGCGGAAGCAGATATTAACGTGGCGTTATGCGGCTTTTACCAGGTGCCGGTAGTATTGGTGGCCGGGGATGACGCCTTAATGCAACAGTTGGCTACAACATTGCCTGAAACACTGTTATTGTCGGTTAAGTTTGGGATTGACCAATATAGTGCCCGTTCACTTTGCCGATCTACAGTTCTGACCTCCCCGGAAAAGGAAATGTGCTTAGCGGTGGAAAATCGGCACCTGTGCGCATCCAATCTATACCCATAGGGAGGAATATCCTGCCAGCATGGAGCGAACGGCGACGGCGTACAGGAACTAGTCATGCGGGTTAATTGATAGAGGAACGCTTTCTTGGAATCGTCACAACCTGTGGCAACCGGGTTTCGGGGCAACCCAAAGACTCGTCGCGACACGCGACGGGGTATGCCAGAGACTGTATTAAGGTATTGACGGTTGCCTTTGCTGAGCTAAAATGACTGCCATCTCAGTCCCTGTGATCGGCTAAGGCTGTTGGCATGACTGGTGATACCCCGCTATTGTGTCTTCAGGTAAGTTGGCAGGTCCTCCCGTGAGGAGAAAAGAGGAGAAATATAGAGGACTCGTCACCTCCACCCCTGCGCTCGCCGCGAGGCATGGCCAGCACGAACCTGTTGGACCAGAACAGAGCGTAGGGTGAAGAAGACACCCGTCAAGGCTCAATAAACGCTGCGCGGCCTTGACGGGTTCACGATCTGGTCATAGAAGGAATCAAAGGACAATCCCACGCTGTAAACGGTTATTCGCGAACGAAAACCCCACCGCTTCCGCCATGGCCTTGGGGTGCATCCCAGTGATCCCAACCGCAATCGGTGTGTCACCCCGGTGACATGTTTCCTCAGACGGGCTTCGCCCCTCTGAGCGTTTTAATGCGCTCCGCCCCACAGGCGATCCCTGGTGATTCTGCATTGGCCGTTTAGGCGAAATGCGACTGGCCTTTTTGCGGAGATGATGCTGGCGTTTTTGAAGAAATCACCTTGGCAATTTTGGTGATTTTCAGTTTGGCCTTGACACAGCCCACACCGCCTATAGCAAGCCCCCGCGGCGAGCAGAAAATGGGCCCGTGTCTCCCGTGCTGACTAGATTGTACGCGCGGAACTTGAGCTGATAGAGATCGGTCCCGAGGAGGCGGTAGTAACCAATAGCGAAAGGCGTGCGATCGTGGGAATTGGAATCATGGTATTGCTGCTACCGGTCCCGATGAGGTTGGTAAAAGATTCGGGAGGGCGGGTGGCTCACGGCGAAACGACTCCTCCTTGGGAGCGGCCCTTTTGTTGGACTGCTGGGTTTCGGAGGCGGTGCGACCGGAAGCGGGGTAATTTTGCTGAAAGGGATATAATAGTGGCCGGAGGTGGCAGGGGATGTTGAAGGGAAAACGGGTAATAGTTACCGGAGCGACCAGCGGCCTCGGCCTTGCCATGGCGGAGGCGCTTCTTCGTGCGGGGGCGTCGGTCGCTATTTCGGCACGGCCCACGCCGCGTCTTCAGAGTACCGTCCAGCGGTTTCAGCAGCACGGGTTTGATGTCGAAGGGCTGCCTATGGACGTGCGCGATGAGAAGTCGGTGGAAGATGCCAAGGGGGAGATTCTGCGCCGATGGCCAGCTATTGACATGGTGGTTAACAATGCGGGGCTGGGCATGCGGACGGTCAATCCCGATTTTTTGACTGAACCGATGCCGTTTTTTCAAGTGTCGCCGGAGAAATTTGATGCCGTGTTAGAGACCAATCTTCGGGGATACTTCTTGGTGTCCCGCGCCTTTGCACCCGTCTTTATCCACCAAGGGGGAGGCCGTTTTGTCAATATCTCGATGAATCATGAGACGATGGTGCGAAGGGGCTTTGTTCCCTACGGCCCTTCGCGTGCCGGGGCGGAATCGTTATCGCGCATTATGGCAGAGGATCTAAAGCCCTTTGGCATTACCGTGAATGTGCTGCTTCCGGGGGGCGCGACGTTGACCGGAATGATTCCCGATGAGGTTCTTCCCGAGGTTCGACAACGCCTTTTGGTTCCCGCCATTATGGGACCGCCGATTGTTTTTCTGGCTTCCGACAGGGCGGATGGCATCACAGGCGAGCGCATTGAAGCCAATCATTTTGAGGAGTGGTGTCAAGCTCGCGGTATTATCCAGTAACAGTGACGCGTTTGGGGAGGGATTACAACCTGGAGGACACGACAACGCGAGTTAAATTGACTGTGAATGGGGAAACCCGGAAGGAACCCCGGCGATGCTGTCAGGATAAACCAAGAGGGCTCCGGGCATTTCTCCGGTTGGCCACTACACCTGCATTTAGTGTCCCGTCGTTTGGTTCGATTTCTCGTCCTCGAGAGTCAGAGGGAATCATACGTTGATAGTACCTACGCAAGGGTGTTCGAGCGCATGAGGTTCCGTATCCCGGGTAAGAGGGTTAGACGGGATGGAACTTAAGCTCGGACGTGAAGTTATGAATTGGATTTGGCAGTATAGCCCCCGCGTGCATCGATCTTTAATGGCCTCAGGGCATCTTGCTGACAGTTTTCCCATTATTCCGCGGGTTCCAGGACATTTCCTAGAGATTCAATATATCCGTCCGCGAGATATCAGAAGCCGATAATGGAATGCCCGAGAATCTCTATGAGTGGATATATGAACCGATGCACAACCGATTGTTACAGTAGGACAGAAGGTATCTGGGTAAAGATCTTTGGCCGTAAAGCAATTGATTGCGGTGGTACAAGAAGCGGGGAGACTCTGGTTCTCCGCCGCTTCTTGTTCACTATTCCAGGGTAGACAAGATTTGATTCCAAGTATTGGGGTCGACGTGCAAGTTCTGATGCACTAAAGGCGTGTCTTTAAATCCTGGTATAAGGTCCTCATAAGGTGTCGACTCTTCTTGGTAAATCAGTCCGGTCACCAATTCATCCGTCACATGCAATCGGGCTAAGGCTTTAGTGCGATCATTGGGCACATAGTCGGGGTCATTATCCAAGTTTTGCAACGACTGTTTATACCAGTCGTAAGTGTTGACTTTGTTGTAGGTAACGCAAGGGGAAATGACGTTGATTAAGGAAAATCCGGGATGTTCGATGCCTTTTTGAATCAGAGAAGCCAACTGTGGCTGCCAGCTGGAAAATCCTTGAGCGACAAAGGTTGCTCCCGCAGACACGGCTAGCATCAAGGGATGAATGGGACGTTCTAGACTACCTTTGGGAGATGTTTTGGTTTTAAATCCCTCTTGTGAAGTTGGGGAGGTTTGACCCTTGGTCAACCCGTAGATGTGATTGTCCATCACCACATAAGTGACGTTGACGTTGCGACGCAAGGCATGCATAAAGTGTCCCATGCCAATGGCATATGCGTCACCGTCTCCACCGGCTGCCAGCACCATAAGGTCGCGGTTAGCCAGCTTAAGTCCTAATGCAGCAGGCAAGGCACGGCCATGGGTCACATGGATATTGTAGGAATTGATGTAATTGCCAATTTTCCCCGAGCATCCAATGCCTGCCACGATGGCCGTGGATGCCGGATTTGCTCCCACCGCAACTAGAGCCTTTTGCATTGCGGCCAATACCCCAAAGTCACCGCAACCCGGGCACCACCACGATTTTTCACTGGTTCGGAATTCCTGTAGTGTCGCCATATTAGTGCACCTCCACTGGGGTTAACAGGGCCGACGCCCGGGTAACCACCTCTTCAGGCAAAAATGGTACTCCATTATATTTCAACAAACTTTCATAGCGATGATCCGTAGTTTCGTGGATCGTCATCATCTGTCTTAACTGGCCCAACGCGTTTTGCTCCACGACGAGAATGTGGCGGGCGGGAGCCAATACCGACAGTACCCGTTCGGTAGGAAATGGCGACAATGTGCGGAACCACGCTACTCCTACTTTAGAGCCCAACTGTTTCGCCGCTTCTTTTAATACCCCAACCGTGGAACCGATGCCGATCAAGATCAGGTCGGGATCTTCCGGCCCTTCATATTTGAAGCCGTCGCGTACCTGAGTCACACCTTGCAGTTTCATCAGCCGTTTGTCCATCATCTTGGTGCGATTGGTCGGATCTTCCGAGACTTTTCCGTTGGTTGAGTGTTCTACTCCAGTGGCTAAATATTGCCCATTAGCTTCCCCGGGCAGTGAACGAGGGGAAATACCATCGGCACTAAATTGGTAGCGCTGAAACACATTAGCCCCCAGAGCTAGAAGATCCTCTTGGGAAAACGTGGCACCGCGCCGAATAGGTTGTGCCGGACCGTTTAGCCGAGAACGGTCAACACTTTGTTGCCATAAAGACAAAGACAAGTCGGTCGCAATAATCACGGGTGTCTGAAATTGTTCGGCTAAGTTGAAAGCTTCCACCGCGTCCTCAAAAGATTCTTCGATGGATCCCGGCGTCAAAACCACGCGCAAGGTGTCGCCATGTCCGCCTTGCAATAAGGCTAAGAGATCGGACTGCTCTTGCTTGGTTGGCATTCCGGTGCTTGGCCCGCCGCGTTGAGTGTCAACAATCACTGCAGGGATTTCTGCGACAGAAGCTAATCCAATGGCTTCCTGCATTAAGGAAATTCCGGGACCGGAACTTGCGGTCATCGCACGTGCTCCTCCAAATCCGGCACCGATGACCGCGGTAATGGAGCCGAGTTCATCTTCCATTTGCACTACTGCACCGCCCACCAGTGGAAACCACTTGGCCAAAGATTCCATGATGTCAGTGGCCGGAGTAATGGGGTAGCCGCACATAAGCCGACATCCTCCAGCAATCGCACCTAAGGCAATGGCATCATTGCCATTAATCACCAGGCGATCACCGGGATGCGGCTCCCCGAGACGGTAAGTCAATAGATGGCCATACTCGTCCATAATGCGCTGATAACCAACTTCTACGGCTTGGCGATTGGATTCCACCACGGCTGGCCCTTTACGCTTAAATTTTGCCATGACATACTGAACAAACGGTTCTACCGGCATCTGCAAAAGAGCTGCCGAAGCCCCGACCGATACCATGTTGCGCATGACCACAGAGCCTAGATCTTTGGCGATTGCGGTTAACGGCAAGGTGAGCAACTGGGCTTTGGCATTGTCCGGCAACACCGGGTTAAAGATGCTGTCAGCCAACAACAAGCCGTTGTCCAACTCCGAGAAATTTTTATCGATAGTTTCTTGATTCAATGCAACCAGTATATCTGTGCGTTTGGTAGTGGCTTCAACCCGAGTGGGGGAAATGCGCACCTTGTAGTTGGTGTGCCCGCCCTTAATCCGGGAAGAAAAATTCTTGTAACCATACACAAAGTACCCCATGCGATTAGCGACTGTCGCTAAGACATCTCCTGTGGAGTCAATACCTTCCCCTTGATCACCACCAATTTTCCACGCGATCATTTCTGTGCCTCCCTTGGTGCCCAAGTAAAAATCAGGCGCGATCCCGGAGCAGTCGCCCCGAACTTTTTCGATTCTTGACTACTACTGTAGTCCTGTTAGCGTCGGAATCCCAATAAACCTTTTTTATTTGATCCATAACTGCCGGGAATATTCTAGTACAATTAGAGAGGGGAAATCGTTGAGAAATTTGCCCAACCAGCGGAGGCATGCTCATGTTGTTGGCCCATCTTAAAACGTTTATACGTATTGTCGAATCCGGAAGCTTAACTAGAGCAGCAGAACAGTTAAATTTAACCCAGCCAGCAGTAACCAAACAGTTGGCACAGTTAGAAGAAGAATTTCATACCCAACTGTTGGTGCGCCAAGGGCGGAAGTTTTATATGACGCCTACGGGAGAAGTATTTTACCATTATGCCAAACGGATTTTATTAGCCGTGGATCAGACCTATGAAGCAATCGAAGAAATGGAGCGGCCGGGTCAAGGTGAGATCCATATCGCTGCCGTGGCCACCGTGGCTGTCTTTAGTCTACCCCAAGTGCTCTCGGGATTTACGCGAAACTTTCCCCACTTACGGGTTCGGGTAAAGATTGGCGAAATTCAAGAAAACTTGGATGGAGTCGTCAAGGGAGAGCAAGCGGTGGGGTTGGTAACGGTTCCCATTATCCACGAACAAATCGATTCAATACCCTTGTTTTCGGACCCTGTGCGCCTGGTGGTGAGCCCTCAACGAGCTCGTGAGCTGCCGGCGACGGTAACCCTGCAAGACATAGCTCAAATGGAGTTTATATCTTATCAAACGCCGTCGCGATTTCGTTCGTATGTGGATGGGGTTCTAGAGCAACATGGGGTAATTCCAAAAGTTCTCATGGAATTTAACAGTCATGATGTGGTAAAGAGTATGGTTAAGGTTGGATTAGGAGCAGCTATGGTGCCGGATTCCGTTGTCCGCGACGACATTTTCCGCGGGGAGCTTCATGCCTTGCATGTAGAAAACCTGCCGCCCATTATGCGCACCACCTCACTGATTGTGTTGAAGGACCCGCCGCGTACCGCTGCGCTGCGAGCCCTTTTGGAAACATTTTTTACACACTATCAGGTTCCCCGACATATGTGGCCCGGTTGGCTAGAGGAAGAACTCTGAGTCTCCCCGCGGATAAATCCTGGGGTGTTGACTCTCCCAGGCTCTCGGATCGTCACAACACCATCCTGGGCGTAAGAGAGCTATGCATCGACTGTTTTGGGAACATCGACAATGGCGCGATATAGCGGAGTTAAGTGGGTGATTGCGTTATAACTCCTCGTAACCAACGCGGCGCCTGCAACAACAGGATCCGTACGCGGTATAGTTATCCCGACCGTAAATCCATGGCTCTTGACTTTGGTCTTCTGCACGATTTCCTGCATTTTGCTCTGATCGATTGCGGTAATGGGAAAGGGATCAACACCATGGTCGTCGCGATACCAGTAGATGGGCGAGGGGTCACGTAAATCGAAAACCTGTGGTCCTTGAGCCTCCAGATATTGCTCAAGTAATGGCTTGTCATCTTCGCCCTCTGGCTTGACCACAAACCGGACAAAGACATAATCCAGGCAGATGCCTATTTCAAAATGGGCATAACGCTTATAGCCACGTTCAGACCGAGAAAAGGCGACCCAAGTATCTTCAGGAGGGTTGACCCTTCGTCGAGCGTGTGATGCGGTATGAGGGAAAAGGGGATGGCCTGTCAGGGGTTCTAGCTTAGGCGCAAGGTCGTCGCCCAGCTTGGCTAGTTTTGGCCGGATTTCCCGGCGTAGATGTGCCATCCGTTCATGGAATTCGGGAATCAAGAATACGTCGAAATCTGTTTGAGAAAAACCGGGAAATTGGTTCATAGGAGCTCCTTATTTTCCTAAATTCTGGATCTTGGGATATTCCTTATGGTACCATACTTGACTTGTCGAACCAAGTACAAAACCCGGAGTAGCTAACGTTTTTTCGGATTAGACTTTGGGTTTCAGAGTTAAGAATTGTTACTATAGTACAATCATGACAGTAAATATTTAGGAGTGTGCAGCGTGAGGACCTGGCACGAAATGCCTGGCGGGACGAGCGAGCAGGACATCTTTCGGCTCCATTGCGGGAAATTTATGCGCAATTAGCACCAGATACGGTGGATGATTGACAAAAACGCATGGATTCGGGAGCTCGAGCAACGGGCGCGTCCGCGATTAAGCGATGGCTGAGTCAATTAAGTGGAGGCTCGGTAGTTTTTCTGGGGGATCTAACATGGTATATCGCCGAGATTTCCGCCGGTGTGCTCATTGCCTACCCTGAGCCCCTAGCTAATCTTTACCCATGG
>JAMDDZ010000118.1:9186-12355 GCA_023488565.1 Bacillota bacterium
GCGTTGGTGACCATCGTGGACAAGGCTTTAGCGCGTCTTGAGGAACGGGCCGACGAGGTAGGAACGCCCCTTAAGAACAAGTACGCCACAAAACTCCATAGATGCAAGGAAATAAAGGGTATCCGGATTTTCGTGTGGATTTATGGCTGGTACAATGACCTGCTAAATTTTACCTGAGTGTGGATCGATGCGATGCTCTGGGGCCAACATGGCGATGAGCTTTGCAAAGTCGGAACCCAGAGGGCGGATTGCAGTGACATCGCGTCGGACCTGGTGGGTGGGCATTCCCTGGAGCAAACGATGCGCCATCCGGTCCTGCATGACCGCCGTAAACGGTTCGGACCCATAACGGGGCGTTTCGAGTTTTTGGACACCCGCTGTATACAGCATTTTTGCTCGTAGCACTTCAAATGAATAGCCCCTGCCCAGACGTTGCATGGCGCGAATAAGATTGTTGGCCGATTCGGTATAAGCATTGGTCACCGGTTGGTCAAAATAGGCAAAGATTTCGTCATGCCAGTTGTGCATCGCTGTGGTCAGGGGCGAAAAAAACGCTTCAAGCTCCTTCGAGAGGGATTTTTCCCAGTCTTGGTATGCCCGTTCGGCTAATGCTTGAGAAGGCGCTTCATATATCGCAAAAAATGCCTCCTTGGCTTGATAGGCGTCCCCTAATAATGGAAGGTTCCTTGTCCAAGATTCCACCAATACCTGCTCCATCGGTTGGAGGTCGTGAGGGCGACGCAACAGGAGAAATCGATCATGCATCAGGGTTTTTCGTTCTTTGGCCGATAAGCTCAGTCGAAGCTGCTTGCGGACGCCATCCAATCCCGCATTGGCCATGCGGATGACATGAAACTTGTCTACCACAATGCGCGCTTGGGGAAGCGCATCCCGTACGGCTTCCCGGTAAGGGCGCCACATATCCATGGTGACCCATCGCACCGCTTGAGGTTTTGACAAATGCAACAGATAGGTCGCCACGCGATCGTACCGGCGACTAGGCAAGAGATCCAGCAAGGTTTGCTCACGAATATTGGTTAGCACACAGCGAGGTTGTCCCATCACCACTTCATCGATGCCGAGAAATTCCGGCGTCACAACGCGCCGTTGGGCATCCCAATTCGCCACGGCTTCCCCAAAGAGTACACGCACGGTCTTCTCGTCGAGCCCGACTTCCTCAGCCAATGCCGTAAAAGGACGTGATAGGACTTTTTCCGCCACGTACATCTTAAGCCGCGCCGTCACGCGATGATGTTCATCCATGCCGGGGACCTGATCCAAAAAGGTATGTCCACAGCGAGGGCACCGATAGCGTTGGCGTTGCACGACCAACCCGACGCGTTTTCCATGCATGGGAAGGTCACGAAATTCCGGGGTAAGAATCCCGTGTTTGTCGATTGTGTCGGAATGGCAAAATGGGCAAGACGTATACGATGCCAGCGTCTTTATCGTAAACCGATAATCGTGTGGGCTTTCTTCCCATTGGTCTAGGGCCCACCCTGAGAGATTTAATAGATTCATCCTTTGAGGGAGAGCCGTGCCGGCACCTCATATCACGACCAGCATGCGACGCTCCCGTTCACCTCGCTTTGGCCCTACGCCATTCTCGGGCGAGGGGACGTGGCATTACTCCACCGTGGCCTCTACCCTACGCTCTTGCACGAAATAGCGAATGGTGGGTCCCACCGCTAAGGCGGCCAGACCACACAAGATCCCAATGCGAAAAAACCCGCCGGTTGCTAAGAGCGCGGCCGAGGTGGCTGTCGCCATCGATGCTCCGAGATACATGGCCGAACTATTCAACGACAACACGGCGCCCCGGATCGAGGGGCTTAATTCAGACACCAGCGCCGTCAGTGTCGCCGTGCCGGAGCCCAGGGCGACGTTCCAGACGACCTGGGCGATAATCGCCGCGACCAGCACCCGAGTGAACAACGAGAAGCTCACGACACACACGGCCGCCACGATACTGGCCCCCATCATGACTCGGCGCCTTCCGATTTTGTCCGACCATCGGCCTCCGAGGACGTTTCCCATCATGTTGCCGAATCCGGCGACCATGATAATGAGTCCAATCTCCGCCACATTCAAATGAAAATTGTGCGTGTAATACACCCCGATGTAGGCAAACATGCCGTACAAGCCGGCCATCCATAAAAACGACGAGAGCAGGGAAAAGAAGACCGGGGTCTGGGTGAAGGCCGTACGGAACTGGCGCTGATAGACTGACCATATGGGGACCGCAGTCATCTGCGGTGGCGGGGTGGCAGTCACCGTTTTTCCCACCACCAAGATCACGATGCCCGTCAACACGCCCACCACCCAAAAGGGGGTCCGCCAGGTCGTTCCGAAGGCTAAGAAAGATCCGAGCGGCACGCCGATCACCGAGGCACTCAATAGTGCCCCCATGACGAGCCCCATCGCCTGACCCCGTTGTTCATAAGGGACACGGTCCCCGACCAGGGCGAAAATCGTCGGCATAATGATGGCGCCGCCGAGACCAGCCAGGGCACGAAACACCAGCAGTTCCGAAAAGGTCTGTCCCCATCCGGTCAACGCGGTACTAATGCCGAAGATGAAGAGTCCACATAAAAGGACGGGCTTTCGCCCGAAGTGGTCCGAAACGGGGCCAAACAGGGGGGCTGAAAGGCCATACGCCAGGGCATACATCGTGACGAATAGCCCGCCAGCGTGAGCCGGGACATGCACCGTGGTGGTCATCGCAGGAATCAGGGTTGACACCAACATCGAATCCATGCCGACCAAAAACGCTCCCAATGCCATGATCCCTAACAAACTCTGAGCGGGCAGCCTGCGTCTCGCGGGTTTTTGTTTAGCCATATAACATCCTCCATTTACGATTAATCGATAAAAAACAGGGGGAATGAAACGGTATTTATCCCCGGTCAATATCGGAGGCGGTTGTACGCACGTTGGAATGGGTCGTGGTCCACAGCACTAACCTTTCCTCCGTCCCCGGTTCATCAGCCCGGTCAGGAGGGCAATCGTTCCACACAGGACGGGCAACACAGGAAACGGCCATCGGCTCATCACCCATCCTCCGAGCCAGGCTCCCAGAGCAATGCCGCTGTAGAGGGCCGCATTGTTCCACGCCATGGCCATGCCCCGGCGTCCGGGATAGCGGAGCTTGTCCTAGTCTTCGTAGATT
>JAMDDZ010000118.1:12365-14261 GCA_023488565.1 Bacillota bacterium
CGAAATTCGGGGCTATCTCGGATAGCGCTCAGCCAGGAGGGACTGGAACGCGGGAAAGAAGGCATACGCCGCCCACGCGAAAAACAACAGCACCGGATAGAGCAAAATTGTTGAACGGAAGAGGAATCCGATGAGGACCAAGAGACTACCGAGACCGAAGAGCCCTACGGTCGACAGCCGCCGGGCACCGAACCGATCCGCCAGGCGACCGCCGCTCAGACTGCCGACCGTGGCCCCGATGCCATAGGCGGCGAATACGGTGGCCACTAAACCCGGGGAAAGGTGGTCCACGCGCTGCAATCCCGTGCCGAGGTATGTATAAAAGCCATACACCGCCAGGGCCCAGAAGCCGGTGACGGCCACATCCCTCAGGAGAAGTCTCCACGGCGTTCCGATGGTCGACGAAACGTGTGGGATCTCGGGGATTACCAGCCCCCCAGGCCAAACCCGCCAATTCGCGAAAACCAGAATCGCGGTGCCTATTGAGAGGCCGAGAAAGACGACGGGCCATCCGGCCCATCGCGCGATGAGTGCCCCCAGCGGAGCCCCAGCCCATAAGGACATCAGTAATCCGGAGCCCACAATGGACAGCCAACGTCCCCGATGTTGCGCGGGCGCGACATCGCCGATGAGGGCATAAATGGACGGCACCACCGCGGCGGTCGCAAATCCGGACAACATGCGACTCCCCACGAATAGGCCAAAGGTGGGCGCCACACTCGTCAAGGTGTTCCCGAGGCTAAATCCGATGAGCCCCCAGAGAATGACCGGGCGCTTGCCGACCCGATCGGCGCGTGCTCCCCACCACGGCGCCCCCACCGCATAAAGGACGGCAAACGCTGTGACCATCCACCCGGCTACGGATGGAGTGACCGTAAAGTGGTGAGCCAAAGTGGGCAAGAGCGGAGAGACGACAAAGAGATCGGCGCCCACTACAAAAAGTGTCATCCAGCCCACCGCAAGACGCAACCGTGGCGCAGCCAACCTCTGTCTCATGACCGGCACCTCACGCCTTTTATCTCTATCCAATCGCTTCAATATCCGGAATTGGAGCGCAAAAATCACCGACGCGTCACCGCCTCATGAACCCAGCGCTGTGAGGCGTCTTGATGCGCTGCGGGCAGTTTTTCTTTGAGGGTCTCATGCAATCCTGCCAGCGTGCGCGCTTGCAGATACGATCGCATCTGCTGTTCCGCTTCCAACATGATGACTTTAATCGTACAGGGACAGCATCGGACATAATCCGGTAGCTCCTGTCCCTGAAAGAGCACACTATTTCTCCGGACCTCCGTGCAGTGAAACATCGGCGTGGGGCCCTCAATCGCTTCGACCACCTCCCAGAGAGAAATCTGAGCCGGGGGACGGGCGAGTTGATAGCCCCCTTTGACGCCCGGCATCGAACTCACTAGTCCCGCCTTAGCCAACTTGGTGAATGTCTTGGACAGGTAGCTATCCGCAACCCCGAGGTAGGTGGCGATATCCCGAATGCCCAGGCTGGTGCCTTCCGGCACATGAATCAGCAACACGAGGCTATGTAACGCATATTCCACGCCGATACTATATTGCATGCGACACCCCCAAGCACCTTGTTTATGTCTCTGCGATATCTATAATAACCCCGAATAGACGGCGCGTCAATTTGGAATACCCGGGAATGGTCGCGTCTTAAAAAGTGACCGATCTTGTCCTGTTTGAATCCCGAATGAGGATAGGTGGGGTTCGCATCCCACATGCTTCTCCGAAGACACTATCACATAACAGAAAGTTCCCACGCGTATATTCCACACGAAAATCCGGATACCCGAATCAAGATGCTCTACCTGGCCACTCGAGAAGCCACTCGGAAGTGGACCGCCCGGATCCAGAACTGGGGAGAGATTCTCGGACAACGAGGCG
>JAMDDZ010000155.1 GCA_023488565.1 Bacillota bacterium
ATTACAAAGTGACGTACCGCCATTTGGGTTCGATGTTTTAGTGCAAACGCTGGAAGCCGCTTGGGGTCGGCCTATGGCCGATGTGTTGCTGTATATTAATCCGGAGCCGCTGGCAGCCGCTTCCTTAGGCCAGGTTCATCAAGGCCGCCTATTGACGGGACAAGCGGTGGTCATTAAAGTACGACGTCCCCACGTCGTAGAACAGACGGAATCGGATTTGGCCATTTTAAAACGGTTGGGAGAGTTAGCGCAAAGGCGCACCGAATGGGCGCGACAATACCAAGTCTCAACACTGATTGCCGAACTGTCGCGAACCCTTAGGGAAGAACGAGATTTTAGCGTTGAGGCCGACCATACCGAACGTGCTTTTAAGCAGTATGACGGGCAGCGTGGCATGAGAATCCCGCAAGTGCTTTGGGAGTGGACGCGGCCTGAAGTATTGGTGTTGGAGGAGGTCACAGGAACCAAGATTAATGAATGGACATCCTCTTGGCTAGCGCCGAGTCAATTGGCAGAAAAATTTGTGGGTGCCGTATACTATCAGATATTTGTTAAAGGATTTTTTCATGCTGATCCCCACCCCGGCAATATTCATGTAAATGACCGAGGCCAAGTAATTTTTCTTGACTGGGGCCTAGTGGGCAATTTTACTCCAGACATGAGAAAAAAGTCGGTAGATTTAATAATCGGCCTGTCGTTTGGGAAGTCCTCCCGAGTGGTGGACGCCCTTTTAGCACTGGGCGTAATCGAGGGTCAGGTTGATCGTCATGCCTTGTTGCAGGATGTGGATCGGTTACGTCGCCGATATTACGAAGTTGAATTAGAGCAGTTCAACTTGGGCCAGGCGCTGTCAGACATTTTAGCGCTGGCTCAAACCTATCAAATCCGAATTCCTCGCGAATATACATTGTTGGCCAAGACCGCGGTGACGGTAGATGGCGTAGTCCGCAAGCTCGATCCTCACGCCTCGTTGGTTAATCTGGGGAAACCGCATGCGTTTGAATTGTTGTGGCAGCGGCTTGCTCCGGGATGGTGGGTGCCAGATGCTGCGGAGACCGTGATGGAGTGGGCCGACGTGGCTACCCGGCTTCCAAGTCAAGTGGACCGGGCATTGAACACGCTAAGCCAAGGGGAGTTCCGCATCATCCTGGAACACAAAAACTTGGACAAAGTGTTGCAACACTGGGAACGATTGGTCAACCGTTTGGCTTTAAGTTTTCTTTTGGCCTCACTAATTGTGGGCACCGGATTAGTGGTGCACCGCAACCAACTGGACGCTTTGACGCACTTTCCTCTGGGTGAATATGCCTTTATTGCTACATTGGCAATGGGATTGTGGGTTGTGGTCGGTGCTATGCGACGTGGAAAACTATAGCTAGCGGTTGACAACGATGAACCACAGTCGGTATAATACGAACAGTTTTGCGAGGTGGAATGATGGAGATACGGGTCTCGGACGTCAAAAAATGGGCGGGACGAGAAGAAACCCTGCATATCGAGAGTCAGGATTTGGAAGACGCTCAACAGCGTCTGGACTTTCCTTTTCTGTCTCCACTGTTGTTGGACGTTAAGGTGCGCAACACCGGGCATGAATTGTTGGTGGAATGCCAGGGAACGGTAAAGGTACAAGCCATTTGTTCTCGGTGTTTGGAACCGTTTGTTCTAGAGATACCATTTGAGATTTTTGAGGAATTTCATGAAGAGGCTGGACCTGACGATCCCATCTTGGATTACCATCGGTTTCTTGGAGACAAAATTAGTTTAGACCTCTTAGTGGCTGACGCAGTTGCGGTAAGTGTGCCAATGGCGCCTGTATGCTCGGCAGATTGCCGCGGACTTTGTTCCCAATGTGGGGCCAATTTAAATCTTTATCCATGTGACTGCACCACTCCTGCCGATGATCGGTGGGGACCCTTAAAAGAATGGGCGGAGTCCCGCCCGGGTCAGCGACAGGACAAGGACTAACAGGTTTTAGGAGGAATGTTTGATGGCAGTACCGAAACGGAAGTCGCCTAAGTCTCGCACCCGCACTCGGCGGTCGACATGGAAGTTAACAGCTCCACAGTGGGTTGAATGCCCTAGATGTCATGAGGATCGTATGCCACATCATGTGTGCCCGCATTGCGGCTTTTATGACGGCCGGATTGTGGTCAAGCACGATGCATAAAATTCCATGGTTCATCCATGGAATTTTTTTGCATTAATATTATCACCGAGTATTAATATATAGTAATAACAAGGAGGTGCCTGGTTATCATTGCGGGTAAGCAAAATTGAACGCCAACGCCAACTGAGAGAGCTGCTCGGCCAAAATCCGCTGCAAACTGACGAAGAGTTGGCGGAGCATTTTGGGGTGAGCGTACCTACCATAAGACTGGACCGAATGCACCTGGGAATTCCGGAAATGCGATTGCGATCAGAAAATCTAGCCCGACGCAGCGTGAATCAGGTCAGGGCAATGCATCGCCAGGAAATGGTGGGCGAATTGGTGGATTTAAACATCGGACATAGCGGACGGTCGGTTCTGGATACCGACGCGGCTATGGCTTTTGCGCATACCGGGGTTTTGCGTGGACATTACATTTTTGCTCAGGCTGATTCCCTGGCTATTGCGGTAGTCGACGGTGATGTTGTGCTTACGGGGCTGGTGAATGCTAAGTTCAAACAGCCGGTGATGGCAGGCGAACAAATTAGCGCTTACGCTGAGGTGATTCGCAAGACTGGCCCGCGATGGGTAGTGCTAGTCGAAAGTCAGGTGCGGCAAGAGACAGTATTTCGGGCTAAGTTTGTGGTATTTGCGGTAGCGGCCTTAACCGTCGCAAAAGGAGGCAGCAGGTTTTGAAAATTGCCGTGGATGCCATGGGGGGCGACCATGCCCCTGACGCGCCGGTAAAAGGAGCCCTAGCAGCAATTCAAGAGCAACCATCATTGGATGTCATATTGGTCGGGGAACCGGCCGCGATTCACCGCGTCTTCAATCCCTTGCCAGAACGCGTTACGGTGTTTCCGGCCTCGCAAGTGATTACTATGGAGGACCGTCCAGTGGCAGCAGTCAAGACAAAACGTGACTCGTCCATGGTGCACATGATTAAACTAGTGGCCGGAGGCGAAGCGGTGGCAGGAATTTCCGCGGGAAATACAGGGGCGTTAATGACCGCAGGGTTACTTAGTCTGGGACGCATGCCGGGTATTGAACGGCCAGCGCTATCGGCCATCTTGCCAGTGTTGCAGGGATGGGGCGTCATGCTTTTGGATGTTGGCGCGAACTTGGATCCGAAACCGTCGCAACTGGTGCAATATGCTTTAATGGGCTCGGTGTATTGCGAGGAAGTGTTTGGGATGGCTAGACCTAGAGTGGCATTGCTTAATGTGGGAGAAGAGGCGGGAAAAGGCCCCCCGCTAATCCGTGAAGCGTATCAGTGGCTGAAGTCGACTTCGTTAAATTTCATTGGTAACCTCGAAGCCCGTGAACTCTTGCAGGGTAAAGCCGATGTGGTGATCTGCGATGGATTTTCAGGAAATATTGCATTGAAGCTGACAGAGGGAGTGGCCCGGGATATAATGTCCCAATTGCGTCGGGTTATGCTGCGCAATTGGACCACCAAATTGGCAACATTGTTTTTAAAGTCAGGTCTTAATGAGCTAAGAACATTACTAGATTATCAAGAATATGGAGGGGCGCCTCTTTTGGGATTGGACCAGCCCATTTACAAGTGTCATGGGGCCAGTGAGACCAAGGCGTTTCGTATTGCAATCACCATGGCTCACCAATTTGCTGTCTCAGGTAGTCAACAAAGAATTAAAGAACGGGTTGTGGGGGAGGAGACCAACGGATGACAAAACGCGCGGTAGTCAAAGGACTGGGGACCTACGCGCCCCCAAGAGTGTTAAACAACCACGATCTGGAACGCTTGGTGGATACCAACGATGAATGGATTGTTACACGAACCGGAATCAAGGAGCGCCACATTGCCGACCCTGAGGAGACCACAAGCGATATGGCGGAAAAGGCCAGTCGCATTGCACTGCAAGAAGCGGGGATTGAGGGGGATGATCTTGATTTTGTAATTGTTGCGACCAACACCCCCGACACTTTATTTCCTTCCACCGCTGCGCGTTTGGAGGCCCGTCTATGTGATCATCCGGTTGCCGGGGTGGACTTGCAAGCCGGATGTACTGGACTGATTTACGCCATCGAAATGGCTTCGGCCATGATTCAGAGCGGAAATTTTCACCGCATTTTGGTAGTGGGAGCGGATAAGTTAAGCAGCATAACCGATTATCAGGATCGCACCACAGCGGTGTTGTTTGGTGATGCGGCCGGGGCACTGGTGTTGGAGGGACAAGAATCGACGGAATTTGGCATTTTGGGGTCCTACTTGCGCGCCGATGGCCGTGGGGGTGACTTATTGGCACTGCCCGCGGGCGGGTCGCGTTTGCCAGCCAGTGCTGCAACGGTTCAAGAGCGTTTGCATTTTCTGAAGATGAACGGGAATGAGACATTCCGCTTTGCGGTCAAAGCAATGCCCGAAGCTGTGGAAAAAGTTTTAACCAAGGTAGGCATGACACTGGATGATATGGACCTCTTGGTGCCTCACCAAGCGAACTTGCGCATTATAGACGCGGCCGTTCGACGTTTTAACTTAGACCCGGACCGGGTGGTTATCAACATCGAGCGCTATGGGAACACCTCGGTGGGAACGATTCCCTTAGCGCTTGACGAGGCGCGCCATCAAGGACGGGTACACCGCGGGGATGTGATTGTGTTGGTTGCGTTTGGTGCCGGGCTCACCTGGGGTGCCAACGTAATTCGCTGGGGACATTAACATGAGTGTGGCCATTGTCACCGATTCCACTGCAGACCTGGATCAAGCGTTGTTGACCCAGTATCAGATTACAACCATTCCCTTAAGTGTGGCCATTGGAGAAACTTATTACTTGGATCGGGTCGAATTGACACCCACCCAATTCATGGACCGACTGACCCATACCCGAGAGCCCGTACGTACGGCTGCTCCCGCACCGGGTGCATTTGCCACTGTCTATCGAGAACTTTTGGCCCAGGAGGGTGTCGATTCCATTGTCTCCATCCATTTAAGCGGAGGCTTAAGTTTTACCGTGAGGGCGGCACAGGCTGGTGCACGGTTGGTAAACGGGGACATAACCGTGATTGACAGTCAGAATGCTAGTGTCGGTTGCGGTCTCTTGGTGTGGTGGGCGGCCCGCCGTGCCCAACGGGGGGCAACCCAGGGGCAAATTGTCTCTGAGGTTCAGGCACTGGTGCCGAAAATTCAGTTGCTGTTTGCGCCGGTGACGTTGGAGTATTTGGCGCGGGGCGGGCGCATCGGGCAGGCAGCTCGGTTGATTGGCACGATGCTGGACATGAAACCCATCTTGGAAGTAGATCATGGGATCATTAAGGCAGCAAAAAAAGTGCGCGGTGTGCGCCACATTATTCCGGCCATGATACAGTTGTTTGGGGAACGTATTACGGAAGGCAGCGATTGTTTGCTTGCAATAGTAAGTACTACGCCGGTGCCGGAATTGGATCAGTTGTCTCATATGCTATCGGAAAACTACCATATTGTTGCGGAACTGCGGGCAGAAGCGGGTCCGGTGATTGGAGCTCATGCCGGTCCCGGAGCCTTTGGGGCAATTTTATGTCCTCTGGAAACGGCAGAGGTGGTACAGTGGAATCAAACTGAAAGTTAAGTACACCAGTAACAATGAGAGATGGGAGTGAAGCACTTGTCCGGCTGGGGCGTGATGTTTCCAGGGCAGGGGTCACAGTTTGTTGGCATGGGACAGGCGTTAGTGGCGTCATCAAACGTTATGCGGCGGACGTTTGAAGAAGCCGACGATGCTATTGGTTATAATCTTGGCACGGTGATTCTGGAGGGCCCTGAAGAGCGCTTGCGGGATACAGAAGTTCAACAACCGGCGATATTGACCTTAAGCGTGGCGATTTGGCGCACCCTCAAGGAATACCGTCCGGATTTTCTCCCGGTGTTAGGATTTGGGTTGTCTTTGGGAGAATACTCTGCTTACGTTGCATCCGGTGTTTTGACATTGGCAGATGGGGTACGGTTGACCCGAATTCGGGGCCGAGCCATGCAAGAAGCAGTGCCCAAAGGCGAGGGAGGCATGGTTGCAATATTAGGTCTGAAATCGGATCAAGTCGAAACATTGTGCCGGGAAGCCTCGCAAGTGGCATTAGTGGAGACTGCTAACTATAATGCTCCGGGTCAGACCGTAGTGTCGGGGCTAAACCCGGGATTGGACATCGTCGAAATTAAGGCCCGCGAATTAGGTGCGCGGACCGTGCGTTTAGCCGTGAGTGCGCCCTTTCATTGCCGGTTGCTAAAACCCGCCGGTGATGTGCTTGCGGCTGCCCTGTCGGAAGTTCACCTGGAAGAAGCCGCGTTTCCGGTCTTGGCCAATGTCGACACCGCACCTTGTGTGGCTGCGGAGGACATCGTGCCCCGGTTGATACGACAAGTGTCGCGTCCGGTGCTATTCGAACACACCGTGGAAAGGGCGCTTAGTTATGATCTGGATGGTTTGGTGGAACTCGGGCCCGGCCGCAGTTTATCGAGTTTGGTAAAAAAAATAAATCGTCACCAGCGTGTTGTTAACATAGAAGATCCCGATGGTTTGGCTCGAGCCCTTGAACTGGTTTAGGGTGGAAGCTATAATAGCAACGAATTGGGGCCTTAGACGCGTAACAACGCAAAAGGTGACCGTTTCGAGGTGGCGTAGTGGAAGTTGACGGATCGCGAGTGGCTTTAATCACCGGGGGCTCTCGGGGCATTGGCAGAGCCATTGCGTGGAAATTGGCCGCTGAAGGAATTCGGGTAGCCATTAACTACCGCGACAACCAAAGCGCGGCGCAACAGGTGGGCCAAGCCATCGAAGAACTGGGCGGAGAGTTTTTGTTATGTCCTGGCGATGTGAGCTCAGTGACTGAATCGCAACATGTGGTTGGTCAAGTGCTTGACCACTGGCACCGAATTGATATTCTGGTCAATAACGCAGGAATTACTCGAGACAATTTGTTGCTGCGGATGCGTCCAGAGGATTGGGACACCGTCTTAGCTACCAATTTGACAGGAACCTTTGCTTGTACCCGAGCGGCATTGCGCACCATGGTGAAGCAGCGCTATGGCCGCATAATCAATATTTCATCCATTGCTGGGATGATGGGTAATCCGGGACAAACTAATTATGCCGCGTCTAAGGCAGGGATAATAGGCTTTTCCAAGGCTTTGGCCCGCGAAGTTGCCTCGCGCAACATCACGGTCAACGTGGTAGCACCGGGACTTGTTAAAACGGAATTGACCGAAGGCATGACTCAAACAGCGCACGAAGGGCTGTTGGCCCAAGTGCCTTTGGGACGTATGGCAGAACCCCGCGAAATTGCGGATGCGGTATGGTTTTTGATTGGAGCCGATTACATTACTGGACAAACTCTAGTGATAGACGGCGGGCTCATGATGGACTAATTCTGGTGGAGGTGTGTTGTTCGTGGCAAACAAAGAACAGGTGTTTGATAAAGTAAAAGAAATTATTGTGGATCAACTTGGAGTGGATGAAGAAGAGGTCACACCAGAAGCGTCTTTCATTGATGATCTGGGCGCCGACTCGCTGGACATCGTAGAGCTGATTATGGCATTAGAAGAAGAGTTTGGATTGGAAATTCCCGATGATGAAGCGGAAAAAATTAGCACCGTGAATGATGCAGTAGAGTATATCCGAGAAAATGCGTAATATATAATGCTCGGCACAAGCCGGGCCACGAAGTGAATATGAGTTAAAGGGGGTAGCCGCCCGTGGAACGAGTCGTGGTTACGGGCATGGGCGTGGTGTCTCCAGTAGGTCATGGACTGGAGGAATTCTGGCGCGGCATTACCAAAGGCCCTAGCGGAGTAGGGTTGGTTCAATGCTTTGATGCGACGGATTTTCCGAGTCGTATTGCGGCGGAAATAGGCGACTTCGACCCCTTGCGTTATTTCGACCGCAAGGATGTGCGGCATGCGGATCGATTCGTTCAGTTAGCGGTGGCAGCGGCCCAGGATGCGGTTGAAAATGCCGGATTGACCACGTTGGACACCGAACGCACCGGGGTGGCATTTGGTACTGGCATTGGGGGACTGACCACCTTGACTGAGCAATATGATATCTTGCGCGATCGGGGTCCGAGCCGAGTGAGTCCCTTTTTAATTCCCAAAATGATTGCCAACATGGCAGGCGGCCAAATTGCGATGCGGTTTAATCTTAGGGGACCCAATGTGACCTTGGTAACCGCCTGCGCTTCGTCAGGGAACGCTCTGGGAGACGCCTTGCGCACCATTCAACACGGCGAGGCAGACGTGATGCTGACGGGCGGCTCCGAAGCAGTGATTTTGCCGATTGCCTTTGCCGGATTTTGTGCGATGAAGGCGTTGTCCACTCGCAATGATGATCCGACTACCGCTAGTCGACCTTTTGACCAAGGGCGTGATGGATTTGTGATGGGGGAAGGCGCGGGGTTTCTGGTATTTGAGAGTTTGGCGCATGCCCAGGCCCGCGGCGCAAATATCTTAGCAGAGGTTATCGGCTATGGCCGATCGGCTGACGCGTATCATATGGTGGAGCCGGAACCGGAAGGGGCCGGTGCGGTATTGGCGATGCAGCGTGCACTGGGCGATGCCGGGCTGCAGCCTGAGGCGATTGACTACATAAATGCCCACGGGACCTCAACGCCAAAAGGGGATTTGGCCGAAACTATCGCGATAAAGAAAGTGTTTGGGGAACATGCTTACCGCTTGGCGGTGTCTTCCACCAAGTCAGCGACCGGGCACTTATTAGGCGCGGCTGGTGCTGTGGAGTTCATAGCCTCAATTTTGGCCATCCAGCATCAAACGTTACCGCCGACGCTAAACCTGGAATCTCCCGGAGACGGATGCGATTTGGATTACGTGGCCAATGTGCCGAGACCGCATCCGGTGCACCGCGTGATGTCTAATGCGTTTGGATTTGGCGGCCAAAACGCCTGTCTTATCGTGGAGGATTTTTCTTCATGATTGACTCTAACCTCGAAACCTGGGTGAAAAGCGCCCCGCTGTTGCGCCAAGCGTTAACGCACTCGTCATATGCTAACGAAGGAGTGCGGAAGGAAGCCCACAACGAGCGTCTGGAGTTTCTGGGCGACTCGGTGTTGCAATTAGTGGTCACCGAGTGGTTGTTTGAACACAACCCGTCCTGGAGCGAAGGGCAGCTAAGTCAGGGCCGTGCTGCTATCGTGTGTGAGCCAACGCTGGCCGAGGCAGCGGTGCGCCTGGACTTGGGATTGCGTTTGCGTCTGGGCCGAGGAGAAGAGCGCAGTGGAGGGCGTCAGAAACATTCTTTGCTGGCTGATGCCATGGAAGCCGTGATTGGTGCAGTATACCTGGATGGCGGACTGGATGTGGCCCGGGAATTTGTACTAAATGTGCTGGGATTTGCCCTGAGTGGAGTCGAGGGTAGAGAAGCCGGGCGGGACCACAAGACGGCATTAAACGAATGGCTGCGTCGTCGTGGAGAAGAACCGATCTATGAAGTTGTCGGGTCCTATGGTCCAGACCATGCCAAGACCTTTGAAGTCGAGGTCTCAGTCGCTGGAGTGCCCTTGGCCCGGGCTACCGGAAAAAGTAAAAAAGAGGCCGAACAACTCAGTGCCAAGGCTGCGTTAAAACAGTTATCTGATAACGCGCCCTCGGTTTCCAGTCGTTAAAGCCAGTGTGCACTTGTTCATGTCTATTACTCTTTTAAAACCGAAGGGGCTTTGGCAATTGGCCGAGGCGCTTTCGGTGTTTTGTGTTAAATTGATAGAGAAGTATGGCAAGTGTTTACGATTGGCTCCCATCTCTTTTGGGATGCATGGGTGGTTTCGCATTCCATGCAGGGGGCAAAGTATGCAGACGAGGGAGAATGATTATGGAATTTGAACGCATTACGCGTACGACCCATTATTTAGATCCTCGCAAGGATTATCAGCAGACGACCATCGAGAGTGAAATTCGCCGAGATCCGCTCACTGGCATGAGCGGGCGAATAGCGCATTTTGCCGGGGTGCAATTTCCTGAGATAGATTTGGAGGAATTGTCGCGCCTCTCGCTGTCGCGAGGTCCATGCCCGTTTTGTCCTGAGTTGGTAGAACAAGTCACGCCTAAATTCCCATCGGATATTAGCCCTCAGGGAAGGTTTCGTCAAGGCGAAGCGATTGTGTTTCCGAATCTATCGCCATATGACACTCATAGTGCGGTAACGGTGATGACGAAGGCGCATTTAGTTCCGGTTGGCGACTTAACCCCACAACGAATTCAAGACGCCTTGAGTGCTTCGGTTGACTATTTCCGGGCCGTGAATCGGGTGGAACACCATATGGGATATGGGCTTATTTCTTGGAACTATTTTCCCATGGCGGGAGCAAGCTTGCTTCACCCGCATTTGCAGATTTATGCAACCGATCATCCGGGAAATTTCTTGGGGGCGGAAATTGAAGCGGGAAAACGGTATCGAGAACAAACCGGCCACATTTTTTGGGAGGATTTGATTGCTGAAGAGCGCAGACGCGGTGAGCGTTATGTGGGAGCGGTTGGCAACACGGAGTGGCTGATGCCTTTTGTGCCCCAAAGTTTTGTCGCTGATGTACAAGCGATTTTTCCTGGGCGGTATTCGATTTTAGACCTTACGACGACGGATTTAAGGGATTTTGCATTAGGATTGCAACACATCTTCCGATATATGGAACAGCGTCACATCTATAGCTTCAATGTGGCGTTTTTTCCCGGGGCTGCGGCGGTGGATGACACCTGGGTGCATGCTCGCCTGTCTTTTCGTGGCATGTTTAACCCTCTTCTGCACTCCGCTGACGTGTCTGCCATAAGACAGTTGTATGATGAACCCTTTACCACTAGTTACCCCGAAGAAGTCGCGCGAGACTTGGCACCAATGTTTAACCACTAAACACGGAGGCAGCCACCTATGGATGGCTGCCTCCGTGTTTTAGGTTGAAGACGATGGAGTGTTCTTCGAGGTGTTAGGCGATACCGGAGACACTGGTGGCACTACTGGCGGAGGCGATGGTGTTGCCGACCCACTGGGCGAGTGTGACGCCGAGGGTGATGTCGAAGACGGGGAGCTCGTGCTCGGGGGCGTGGACGACGAGCTGCTGGGAGGTGTCTTTGGTGAACACGACTGCGTCGGGGGCCAATAAATATGGTCTGCAGGTAAAGGAGCTCCGGGTTTCCAATCGGGTTCTTTTTTGAGAAAAACTGACGTGACAAATGGCCCGCATCCCGGCTGCCACAATAGATTGGGATTAGACGCCACCACTTTTAAGGGAAAGTGAGATTGGCCAACCGACGTGGGTTGGGTGCCTTGAACAAACCAGGCGCCTTCGATATCGCGCGAGGGGGTATATTGGCTGGCGATCAATCCCGAAGTGGCGCTGACGTTGGGCACATAGACGACTCCTGGCGGCCGAGAAAAATGTTGTACCGGGATGTTTTCCGCTCGGTTGACTTGCTCCATGATGGTTTGCCAAATGGGACCGGCGCCTACGTCCCCGTAGGGATACACTCCCTGTAATGTCGGAGGCTGCGGATATTCACCATGTACATTGCCCTCCCAGACCCCGACCGTTAATTGCGGCTCGTAGCCCAGAAACCATGCGTCTGCTTCACCGTTGTTGGTTCCGGTTTTGCCCGCTGCGGGACGCCCAATCCCTAAATCGTACCCGGTTGTCGTGGCGCCAGCAGGCCCGCCGCCGACTATGGCAGGAATGGGATTGGGATCAAACACCTTTTCCAGCATGTGGTCCATAACGTAAGCGACCTGAGGGCTGAATTCCGATTGCCCTTGGGGATTGTCTTGAAAAATGACGGCGCCATCCTGGTTGACGATCTTGGTCACCCAAATGGGCTTCATTCTGACCCCGCCATTAGGGAAAGTGGCGTATGCCTGAGTCATTTCGTAGGTATTAACGCCGCCTTGTTTAAACCCGCCTATGGCCATGCCGAGATAACTGGCGTCAATTTCGGG
This sequence comes from Bacillota bacterium, assembly GCA_023488565.1. Classification (GTDB taxonomy): domain Bacteria; phylum Bacillota; class Sulfobacillia; order Sulfobacillales; family Sulfobacillaceae; genus Sulfobacillus_C. The sequence continues at coordinate 12,064 of JAMDDZ010000155.1, forward strand.
AAGTTTTAAGCCAAATTTTTGGGTGGCAAAATTGAAGCCGTATTGAATGCCAATGTCGTGCAACAAGTGGACCGCGACATCGTTGTCCGAAATCGCCAGGGCATCTTGCAAATCCATCCAGCCATGATAGACGTGGTCGTCGTTGTGCGGCCACCATTGCCCATTAACATGGAAAATGGGGACGTCCTGAAGAGGCGTCATCGGGGTATAACCTTTTACCAACGCCGCGGTATATTCCATCAAGGGCTTAATAGACGAACCGCTTGATCGGAGTGCCATGGGAGAGGTGGCCAGGTCTTCTCCAAATGGGGTGTACTGTCTGGCGCCGATAACCGCTTCAATATATCCATTGTGTGGATTCTCCACGACCACCGCCGCCTGCAGGTTTTGGTTGTTGCCAAAGTGATAATTCATCCAATAGTTTACTGCATTTTGCGCAATGTTGTAGACGGTGGGATCGAGCGCTGTGTATATTTTTAGCCCGCCATTGGTAATCATGTTGTAGGTCATGCCCTTAGACTCCAAATAGGTGATAACGTGCTGTATATACCAAGGGTAGGGAAGCGAACCGCTGCTGGATGAGGAGCTCTGCTGAGGATGAAAATTGAGCGGAGCCAAATAATCGGCATGAGCCTGGCTGGCAGTCAGATAGCCATATTTGGCCATGGCGTCTAACACCAGCAACTGGCGCTCCTTGGCCAACTTCAGATTTATCAGCGGGTCATAAAGCGACGGGGCTTGCGGCAGTCCGGCCAGCATGGCGGCTTGGGCAACTGTAAGTTGCGAGGGCTTCTCGCCAAAATATGACTCGCTGGCGGCGTATATTCCACTGGCGCCGTTGCCAAAATATACCTCATTCAAGTACATGTCCAAAATTTGTGGTTTGGAATAGGTGCGAGCCAACTCGAGACCAATGAAGAATTCTTGCAATTTGCGCTGCAATGTTTTTTTAGGACTTAAATACAGATCTTTGGCCAGTTGTTCGGTAATGGTGCTAGCCCCCTGTACCGCAGCGTGATGCACCAGGTCGACAAAGGCAGCACGCACGATGGACTTTAGATCGAATCCCGGATTGGTGTAAAATCCGTGATCTTCTATGGCCACGATAGCATGCAGCATGTTGGGAGAAATAGAAGAAATCGACACGTTGACACGATTCACGCTGCCGTGCAGCGTGGCCACTTTTTGACCGTATTGGTCATAAATGGTAGAATCTTGGCTCTGCGTGGTCAAAGACACCAGGGAGGTCATGGGTGGCAAAGTAGTCCAGGCGGTATATGATTCATAACCAGCAAATCCAAAGCCAGCCAACATCACCAAAGCAAAGGCCAAAATAGCCACTCGCCCCCAACGGATCCGCCTGTGCTTGGCACCTTTCTTTCCGGTGGCAGGGATGGGCTTGGATTTAGCCGGGGTCGGCGCTGAGACCTTCTTTACTGCAGGCGCCTTAAGCTTGCGTCCGCAATAACGGCAGTAAAGAGACCCTGGACTATTATCCTGACCGCATTTTTTGCAACGCACGTTAATCTGTCATCTCCTTTTGGTGCGACTTGTTCTCAGGCGGCAACGGAGGCTTAAAATAAATGCCGACTAGAACCAGAAGAAGGCCAAACAAGAGCCAATCCAATGCGCGTTGGTGACCTAATAGTCCCCAAAGAAATCCTACCACACCAAACAGGCAACCCATGCCCACTAATATGTGCTGGGCCGCGACGTGTTTGAATTGTTGTTGGACGTAGACCTTCACTTGAGTAACGCCTTGTATGCCGGTTTGGTAACGCTGTCGCAACCTGCCTCCCATTGGGACGGCTTCTCTCGCGGGCTGAGGGGGAGTTATGACATCCTCCTCAACGGACGACCGACTGGCCACCAACTTGCTGCCGCAACTGGGGCAATAGACGCTGTCCACCGGAATTTCGGCACCGCATCGACGACAAAACATCATGCGCGTTTTCCTCCCATGTTAGCCCTTTGCCTGCGATATCTGGCATCGTGGCGATTTGAGGGGGTTGCCTTGCTAATGTTGTTCATTGTAGCACACAATTATGTCGAATTTGATGACATGAACTTCTCCCTCCGCCTGGCCTCTACGAGGCCGAGGCGGGGGTTTCTGGATTCGTTCCCAGAAATTCCTGGCTCATTGACCGCTGCG
>JAMDDZ010000059.1 GCA_023488565.1 Bacillota bacterium
CGAGGGCAAGCGACACCACAAGCGCCGGGAGCAAATCCCCTATTTTTAGCACGGCGCGGTCCAAGAAAAAATTAAACCCAATACCCGCTATAATGAATCCGCCCACTACCGTGACATCCTGCAGCAAGGGGCCCTGCAGAGCATGGCTTAAGTCGCCCGCAAGAAGCGATAACACACCTTCATAGACCACTGTCGGCACTGCGGCTACCACCACACCCCACCCTGCCGCTGTCGTTAGCAACAATGAGGTGGTACCGTCCAAGACCGCCTTAGTAGCTAATATGCTATATCTTCCTGTTAGTCCCTCTTGCAACGCTCCCAGGATCGCCATCGGTCCCACGTTGAATATGAGGCTAGCGGCAATAAAGCCTTTAGAAAATCCGGTGCGGCGTGCTTTCGATTCCGCCCAATGTCCAAATTTCTCAAGGCCATCGTTTATGCCGAGAAACCAGCCTATCCATCCGCCAATCACTAATGACAACAAGGTGTTGACGGGGTCGTTTAACGGCCACGCCATTTTAAATCCTATTAGAATTACCACCATGCCCACCAACCGCATGGCCTGTTCCCGAAACCCTGAGTGAAGCTTGTGTCCCCATAGCATTCCTAAACCGGAGCCTACCAGAATACCCACACCATTGATAATAACGCCCGTCAGGTGATTCATGTTCCTCGAGGAACACCCCTTCCGCTAAAATGTTCCTTAAGGAACACTGCCATTTAGACTACAAATCCCGGGTCACTCCCCCGATCTCCTTGAAGTAATTCCAAAAAACGCTCCAATTCCTCCACACTTCGATACGGTATCTCGATTCTTCCTTTACCGGCATTTCCTCGAAGCACCACCCGAGTGCCAAGATTCCGCCTTAAAGAAACTTCTATGGCCCGAAGATGAACGTCAGTATCGCGAGTCGTGGCCACTTTGGTTGCCGCCGTCTGTTCTGCCTCCCATTGAAGCCTCTTCACCGTCCATCCCTCCGCCACTGCCCTTTCAGCGAGTCCTTCCCGTCGGTCTTCTGCTACCGACAGCAGTATCTTCGCGTGAGCAACGGACAAATCTCCACTGGCAATCCGCTCACGAATAGCATCGGTCAAACCCAGCAGACGCACTAGGTTGGCAATATGTGACCGGCTTTTCCCTACCCGACTTCCGATAGATTCCTGCGTCCATCCCAATTCTTCAGATAAACGCCAGTACGCGGTGGCTTCTTCAATCGGATTGAGATCCCGCCGTTGCAAATTTTCTACCAACGCCATTTCCATCGATTCCGCATCACTGACAGACCGAATCACCGCCGGCACACGATCCAAGCCGGCGGCTTGGGCGGCACGGACTCGTCGCTCTCCCGCAACCAATTGATATCGGGAGTCCACAGGACGCAGCAGAATCGGCTGCAAAATCCCCACCGCTACAATAGACTGACTTAACTCTGCAATTTCCGCCGGCGAAAAATGCTTCCGGGGTTGAAACGGGTTGGGATCAATTAAACTTATTAAAATTTCGACGATACCCGTGTCGGAAGATGCGTCAGCTGTCCCTTTATCCGGAATTAATGATGCTAACCCCCGACCCAACCCTCGCGGCTTAGCCATTTTGCACCACCTCCTCAGCTAACAGACGATAGCCGTCTGCCCCTTTGGACTTTGGGTCGTATCGCATGATTGGTAGCCCATGGCTAGGTGCTTCAGACAATCGCACGGTTCGAGGGATCACTGATCGGTACACCTTGCTACGAAAATGCGCCCGAACTTCTTCGGCGACTTGCGAAGCCAGATTAGTTCTTCCGTCGAACATGGTAAGCACCACGCCTTCTAATTGAAGCTTGGGATTAAGACGCTTTTTAACCAATTCAATGGTAGCCAATAACTGGGATAGCCCCTCAAGAGCAAAAAATTCGCATTGGATCGGTATCATCACTGCATCCGCAGCAGTCAGGGCGTTAATAGTCAACAGGCCTAACGACGGGGGACAATCAATAAAAACAAAATCGTAGCGCTCCCGAATTACCGACAACCTATCGCGCACTAACGTCTCCCGAGGTTCCATTTGCGCCAGTTCAACCTCTGCCCCGGCCAGATCCATCGTGGCGGGAACCAAATGCAGCCCCACCACCTCGGTGGGCACCAACGCATCCATTATATCCCCGTCGCCTAACAGCACATCATACATCGATGCCTCAATCGACGATTTGTCAATCCCCAGACCAGTCGTAGTATTTCCCTGGGGATCGACATCAACGGCCAATACCCGTCGGCCAGCGTCAGCTAAATAAGCTGCCAGATTGATCACCGTGGTTGTCTTCCCAACTCCGCCTTTTTGGTTGGCTACTGCAATTACTTTTCCCATGTTGGTCAAAGCCTCCTGCTATATGGGGGGAAATCCTCGGCAACCTCGGAACGCATAGATCTTAGTCCCTTCCGATCATCTATAATTGAGAATGTATTGCTCTTTGATCCACTGTCTCGATTTAGCAGATTTTCTCTATTGGCAACAATACCGTAAGTTCTTCACCCTTGTCCATGATCTTCACCCTCTGTCACCAAATTTCCGCCCTCCGAAGATTCCCCTGGCTCAAATTTCTTAAAATTTTCCCAATTTACTGCCTATACGAGGAAATACGGCAGGAGTACTCCGCATCTTACGAATAATCCCAATCCCGGACAATAACCCATCCCCGCCCTCTTCATTGACTTCCCCGCCCAAAACTGAGATGATCGGCGAAGCCACCAATCCTTTAACCCCTTCCAATCCCATCGGCAAAGCAATGGTTCCGCCAATTTTCGCCAAGGGCAATGCTAATTCCGCGGTAGTCAACATGGGACCCACGGCCCGGGCAGTTACCAAATCAAAATGCTCCCGAATCATGGGATTCTGACAGACCCACACCTCCGCCCGTTCGCCCACCACCTTCACGTTACTAAGACCTAATGACGCAGCGGTGTTCAGCAAAAATTCGGCGCGACGAACCCGGCTTTCCACCAACGTCCACTCCCATTCGGATCGTATAATAGCTAGCACCATACCCGGCAATCCCGACCCCGAGCCAATGTCAACGCACTCCAACGAACCCGAAGATGCGTGTCCACTGCAGGACAATAAAGAGAGGGCGTCTAAGACGCCCTTTTCCCAAAATTGCGCTGGCGAAAACCCGGTAAGGTTAATCGGGGATTCAAATACGCGACGGACATACTCTTCCAAGCAGTCTAGGACAGCAGAACTGACGAAGGCTTTTCTCAGTGTTTCACCAACCCATCGGTCCATCTCGCCACCAGCTATCCCTTCGCGGGAGCTCCACCCGCCGCCCCATCAATCGGCTTGCGTAATAGAATGGTGGTTTGCACGACCTGAAACAGGTTGGACACTACATAGTAAATAGACAACCCGGCGGGAAACTTTGAAGCCACATATCCAAAAATAATCGGCATCATCCATAGCATCATTTTTTGGCTAGCTTCCATTCCTGGTTGCTGCGGAGTCATCGCCATGGTTTGCTTTTGCATAAAAAAAGTACTAGCGGCCACGAGTACCGGCAACACATAAGTGTGATCGGGAACAGCCAGATTCTGCCAAATCCACAACCCGTGATGCGCTTGATATTTAAAACTTCTCAGCACATCGAACAAGCCATACATCACCGGAATCTGCAACAATAACGGCAAGCACCCTGACGCTGGGTTGACGCCTTCTTCTTTATACAATTTGGCAATTTCTTCTTGCAATACCTTCGGGTTTCCTTTGTGCTTTTGTTGCAATTCCCGCTGACGCGGTCCCACCTTAGCCATCTTTTGCATCGACCGTGCCTGAGTGATTCCCAAAGGAAGCAGCACCACCCGCACCGCGAGCGTTAACAAAATTATCCCGATTACGTAGTTTCCACCCGACAGGTGCGTAAAAAACTCAAACGCCACCCGTATAACGTCCAGAAATCCACTCCAAATGCCACCCATGAATGTGCCTCCTCACCTCGATTAGGGAACCGGATCATATCCCCCGGGATGTAATGGATGGCAACGCAAAATCCTCCGCACCGCCATCACGCCGCCTTTGCCCACCCCGTATTTGGTAACTGCCTCTACCGCGTACTGCGAGCACGTGGGTATGTATCGGCATGATGGACGGGTCATGGGAGATACATATCTCTGATAACCTCGAATTAAGCCAACAACGATTTTTCTCATATCGCCGTTCCTGCTACGACTTCAAACATTTCGCTTTCACCATCAATCTCTCGAAGGATCGCTCTAGCGCTTCCCACGACGCCGAGACTACCGAGCTCTTGCCCAGAACAACTATGTGGCCGCATGGTATAAGCCTATCATCATAACCCTGCACCAGTGCCCGAAGGCGTCGTCGAACCCGGTTGCGCTTTACCGCAGACCCGGCCGACCGTTGAGCGGCAACCCCGATCTTGGTTTCGTCCTCCCCCGTAAACAGAACGAAAAGGACCATATATCGGTCCCCGAAAGTATGGCCTTGTTTGAAGACACGCCCGAATTCGGCCCGTTTCTTTAATCGCAAGCTGCGCCTCATGTTTCACCCAACCCATTAAACACAAAGGCGTTTACGTCCCTTGGCGCGCCGGCGTTTCAAAACCGCGCGACCCCCTCGGGTACTCATTCGACTCCGAAATCCATGTACCTTGGCACGGTGACGACGATTAGGTTGAAATGTTCGCTTCACTGATCAGTCACCTCCCGCCTGCTACCCAAAATGTGCTTACATTATAGCTAGCCGCAACCCTAGGGTCAAGAATGGCAAATTTCCGCCTGGGCGAACTCTAATGCGCTTTACAAATTTTATTTCACAAAACCCATGCAATCAATTGAGGGGGGCGTCTCAATTTGCTATCATAAAATCCACGCCTCCGCTATTCGCGGGGCAATCGTTGTTTAATGGAAAGATATCAACAACTTGTGGATAACCTTGTGGATTAGTTGTGAATAGTCATGACTTGGCGTACATTTTAGGAGGAGTTGGAATGCTTGAAGTCGGCCTGGATACTTTGTGGGGTGAGGTAGTAGAACGACTGCAAAGCGAATTATCGACCCCCAGTTTCGAAACTTGGGTACGGAGTGTTTCTCCAAAGACACTATCCGACGACGTTTTATCGTTAGCTGTGCCGACAGAATTTATTCGACAAATTATCTCCACTCGGTATACGGGGCTGCTGCGGGATGTAGTCGCCAAAGTGGCGGGTAAACCAATTGATATTCATCTCGAGTTGGGAACCAAAAACCCCGACCCTATTAGGCAGGCTGCACCCAAATCTGAATCAATGAGGCACGAACACATATCAAATGACAGCGAATATTTGACGCGATTGAACCCCAAGTACATATTTGAAGCCTTCGTAGTGGGCAGTTCTAATCGCTTCGCCCATGCTGCCTGCCAAGCTGTCGCGGAAATGCCGGCCAGAGCCTATAATCCCTTGTTCCTGTATGGCGGTGTAGGATTAGGAAAAACCCATCTGATGCACGCTATTGGACACCATGTGCTACATCTTTCTCCTGGATCACGTGTTCTTTATGTGTCTTCCGAGACTTTTACCAATGAAATGATCAACGCGATCCGTGACGATAAAATGGTGCGCTTCAGGCAACGGTACCGCAGCATCGATGTGCTATTAATCGACGATATTCAATTCGTAGCAGGAAAAGAACGCACTCAAGAAGAGTTTTTTCACACGTTTGAAGCGTTGCATGGTGCTCGAAAACAAATTGTCATTTCCAGCGACCGGGCACCAAAAGAAATCCCAACCTTGGAAGAACGCCTACGGTCACGGTTTGAATGGGGCCTAATTACTGATATCCAACCACCGGATTTAGAAACTCGGATTGCTATTTTGGCAAAAAAAGCTCAAATTGAAAGCCTATGGGTTCCTGACGAAGTCTTGCAATTGATTGCCTCGCGGATTGACACAAACATTAGAGAACTTGAAGGTGCACTCATACGCGTAATGGCTTATGGCTCTATCAGTCGGCAACCGCTCACCGCCGACTTGGCCCTCGAAGCCTTAAAAGATGTCCTCCCTCAAAGTCGACAAAAGCCGATTACTATTCGCTTAATCCAAGAAGAAGTTGCGCGTTATTACGATATGCGTCTCGAAGAATTCAAAGCGAAAAAGCGAACCAAGGCCGTAGCCTACCCTCGACAAGTTGCCATGTATATCGCCCGCGAACTTGCCGACGCAAGTTTTCCCAAAATTGGCGAAGAATTCGGGGGCCGCGACCACACCACGGTCATGCATGCTTGTGAAAAGATTGACAATGAACGCCATCGAGATCCTCAAGTAGCGAGCCTTATCGAAGACCTTATTAAACGAATTCGCTCCCACTAAAATGTTATGGGGGGATAACCAGGGGATAATCGGTGGCAAATCATGTGGATTAATGTCACTTTATACACAGCATGGAAGAAATTTGTCGCCAACCCTTCCAGCGATGGGGATTACTGCAAACTTTATCCCGAATTTATCCAATGGCAAATCCCTTACGCCACTAGAGTTCGGACAAGTTATCCCAATTATCCATAGCACTTATTATGACTACAATCATTTTATAAACTAGAACTCATATTAAGACTTCACGTTTCGACAGCAAAACCTTAAACACCGAGGAGGATTTATATGCACTTCAGTGCAGACCAAGACCAACTAGCAAAAGCGCTTACAAACGCATCGCATCTGGTGCCACCCCAAAACACAATGGCGGTTCTATCGGGAATCCAGGTAAATGCGACAGACAACGGCATTACACTAGAATCCACCGACCTCTTCAATAAACTGAGCATTCATTTGTCGGCCTATGTTACTGAGCCAGGTTCCGTGGTATTGCCAGCTTCTACCTTCACTGATTTAATCCATCGTATTCCGACCGCCACGGTCGACCTGCAAAGCGATAACATCAGCGGTAAGACCGTGATTAAGTACGGCCGTAGCCGTACCACCATTCATGGATTTGGCAGTGATAGATTACCTGAATTTCCCGCGTTAGGTGACGAATCGGCCACGGTGACACTGCCTCCTGGCACCTTGAGTGCATTCGCTCGGCAAAATTTATTTGCTTGTTCTAAAGAAGACTCAAGACCGATTTTAAAGGGTGTGAGTGTAGAATTGGGAGAAGGCAAGATGGTATTGGTCAGTACCGATGGCAGTCGCTTGTCCCACTCATGGGCAGCCCTACCTGATTATCGCGGACCTCACACTAAGTTGGTTCTACCAGGGAAGGTTCTCACGGAAGCATCCCGCCTCGGGTCTTCCATTCAACCTATTACCATGACTTGCACCACTGGATTTGTGCAGTTTGCTTCCGACGACACGGTTTTGCAAAGTCGCCTTTTAGACGGCGAATATCCTGAGTACCAGCGAGTGATTCCCCAAGACTATCCAGTACAGATTCGACTGCCCATCACTGAACTCAGAGGTAGCGTAGAAAGGGCTCAGTTAATCGCCTCCAAAGATCGGTCGAATGCAATTCGCATGACGCATCAAATTGGTGTATTACAAATTGAAGCTTCGGCCGCTGAGATCGGGCAGGCGTTAGAACAGTTGGAGTGCCACAGCCAAGGGCCAGAGATGGATATTATGTTTAACGCAACCTTTATTCTCGACGTGCTGAAGTCTTTTGCCGGCGAAGACATCCTGATTGAATTTTCTGGAATACAGTCTGCTGCGCGTTTTCGGGAAGCGGATAGCTCGCAATATTTTCATATTGTGCTACCGTTGCGCCAGTTGGTTTAGCAGCAAATGATTCTGAGGACTGCGGACATTTCCTGTTTTCGTAATATCAAAGAAGCCCATTTAGCGTTTTCTTCTCAGTTGACCTTGCTGGTGGGGAAGAATGCACAAGGTAAAACCAATGCATTGGAGGCGATTCATATTGCGTTGCAGGGCAAATCATTTCGCAATGCTCCTGACAGTGATTGGTTTTCCTTGACCCATCCCGAGGGAATTTCCTTAGTTGCAAAAGTGCTGTCCGGCTCTGATCGCATGACCACCGTCGAACATCATGTCACGCTAAGTCCACATCGGCGATCTCACCGGGGTCCAAAAATTCCTGTCATTGTTTTTAGTCCTCAGGATCTTTCTTTATCGCAAGGATCCCCATCTGACCGGAGAAAATTTATGGATGCAACGCTTTCCCTGATAAACCCTCGCTACGAAAAGGTTTTAAAACAGTTTCAACATGCCGTGTTGCAAAGGAACCATGCGTTGAAGGATCCGCGGCTGGCGCATACTGCGGACAGCTTCACTCCTTCTATGATAACGAGTGGACTCTATCTATGGACCATTCGTCGCCAATTGCTTGAGGAGTTGCTTCCCATGGCGGATCGCATTCATGGTCGTATCGGGCACGGCGAAAGGATCGGGGGCACATTGAAATACGGAGGGTGTGATGTCCCCGTGAAAACTGAAAAGGAGTATGAAGACTGTCTACGAAGGAGGCGAGCAGATGAAGGACTGCGAATGATGACCCTGGTGGGTCCGCATCGTGATGAATTATTGCTGACCGTCAATGATTTTCCGATTTCTCTTTACGGATCCCAGGGGCAGCATCGCCTCATTTCACTAAGTTTAAAACTCGCTACCTATCACTTAATCCAAAATGAGTTCGGATTTCGTCCGATTATGCTGCTTGATGATGTGTTATCGGAATTAGATCCCGATCGTCGACATGCGCTTTTGCAAATGATAAGCGAACCAGGACAACAAACAATCATTACAGATACTGAGGCTCGAAATTATGACCAGCTTACACCTATCATATATCATGTAGATCAAGGTCAAATTGTTAAAGTAGGGGGGGTTTAAATGGCCGAACCGAAGCCTTTATCCTCAATTCTCCACGCTATGCAACAAGACTATCCCTGGCAGACCGCATACCAAACACGACTATTGCAACAACTTTGGCCGGATTTGGTAGGGCCGGCAATAGCCCGCAATGCCCGGGTTATGCGAATAGACCAGGGAGTGATAAAGCTAGCGGTGTCGTCTTCCGTCTGGTCTCAGGAAATCCAATATCTCAAACCCACGGTATTGAGCAAGCTGAATGAGCGTTTACCAGAACATATGCAGGCACATGACATTAGATCGCGGGTTTTAGTTCGGGCGCTCACCAAACCGGAGATGCCGAATGCAAATAACGAGAGATTTTACCGGGTGAGACTTGTTAAGAGCGGGCAGCCTACCGAAGGACTGGATTCTCTGATCGAACGGGTTCGCCAGCGCCATAACGATGCCGTTGCCTTTTGGTTGACGACTGGATACCACCAATGCCCAAGTTGTCACAGTCCCACTCTTAACCGGTACTTGCAGTGCAGTGTTTGTGGGTCCACGTTTTCGTCTTGATGTTAAAGTAGTGTACAATAAAGGAAAGGAGGATCGGTGATGTACTTGCACGTTGGGCAGGATATCATGGTGGCAACTGACGCTATCGTAGCCATTGTAAGCAAGGAGTTGCTTGAAACCTCCAAAGATGTGCGTGACTTGTATGCAAAGCTGCGTTCCGAGGGACGGGTCAGCGGAAACCTCAAAGAGGCCAAAACTCTGGTAGTCACCCGCACAGGCATCATTCTTTCCAATATTTCCGCCAATACTCTAGTGCGGCGGGTAGAACGGCTAGAGGATCCATTTCGATGAGTGGAAAATCTTGAGTCTGGGTATCTGATCACGACCCGTCAGGGTCTCACGTCACGTTTAAGGGGGACCAAAACATATGGCGGAGGAGATCCGTCCTGGGTACAACGAAAGTCATATTCAAGTTTTAGAAGGCCTCGAGGCGGTGCGAAAGCGGCCGGGAATGTATATCGGTTCCACCGGCGCCCGGGGATTGCACCACTTAGTTTACGAGATTGTCGACAACTCAATTGATGAGGCATTAGCGGGAGTATGTGACCGCATCGAGGTTACTCTTTGCCGTGATGGCACGGTAACGGTGAAGGACAACGGACGTGGAGTACCTACAGGGATACACCCTAAAGCTGGAATACCCACGCTTGAAGTGGTCCTGACGATGTTGCATGCCGGAGGAAAGTTTGGCGGCGGCGGCTATAAAGTTTCTGGTGGATTGCATGGGGTAGGTTTGTCCGTGGTTAATGCGTTATCCTCTGAGTTAACTGCGACCAGCCGTTTTGGCGGTGGCGTGTTCGTCCAGCATTATAGTGAAGGAAAGCCGCGAGATTCGGTTACCCGCATCGGCAATGCCCAAGATACGGGATTTGAAGTTACATTTCGCCCTGACACGCAAATATTTGAAGACATCCATTTTTCGTTTGATACCTTGGCTGGTCGTCTAAGAGAACAAGCGTTTCTAAATGCCGGGGTTTACTTGTCGTTGGAAGAAGAATCCTCAGGACGGCAGGTACGATATCAGTATCAAGGTGGCGTCGTCTCGTTTGTTCAATATCTGAATATGAACCGCGAAGTCCTGCATCCCAAACCGATTGCCTTTAGTTCGCAAAAGGACGGGGTACAGATGGATGTAGCGCTCCAATACAACGATAGCTACGTCGAAACGTTATTTACTTTTGCCAACACTATTCGGACTCATGAAGGCGGGACTCACGAAGCGGGATTTAAATCGGCGCTTACGCGGGTTTGTAATGACTACGCTCGGAAGCTCGGATTACTGAAAGAACCTGACGCCAATTTGTCGGGGGAAGATGTGAGGGAAGGGCTGACCTTAATCTTATCGGTGAAGCTGCCAGATCCCCAGTTTGAAGGCCAAACCAAAACTAAATTGGGTAACTCCGAGGTACGGGGCATTACCGAAACCATAGTAGCTGATGGTCTCTCCACCTATTTTGAGGAAAACCCTTCGATTGCCAAACGTATCTTGGAAAAATCGATTTCGGCCGCTCGGGCGCGGGAAGCTGCTCGAAAAGCTCGGGAGTTAACCCGAAGGAAGAGTGTTTTGGAATCTTCGGCGCTTCCGGGAAAACTCACCGATTGCTCCAGCAAAGATCCCTCAGAATCTGAATTGTATCTAGTTGAGGGGGATTCCGCCGGCGGTTCCGCTAAACAGGGCCGCGATCGCCAGTTCCAGGCAATTTTGCCGCTTCGGGGGAAAATTTTAAATGTGGAACGAGCGCGCCTGGATAAAATCTTAGCCAATGAAGAAATCCGGGCCATGATTACGGCGATAGGGACAGGAATCGGGGATGAATTTGCCTTAGAGCGGGCCCGGTATCATCGTATTGTGATTATGACCGATGCTGACGTGGATGGTTCTCACATCAGAACATTGCTATTGACGTTCTTTTACCGCTACATGACGCCTCTCATTGAAGCAGGTTATGTTTACATCGCACAACCTCCGCTATATTTGATTAAGAAGGGAAAGACAGAGCGCTATCTCTACGACGACCAAGCCTTAGAGGTGGCATTGCAGGAACTCGGGCGCAAGGACGTCAACATTCAGAGGTACAAAGGATTAGGAGAGATGAATGCGGATCAACTGTGGGAAACCACAATGAACCCTGAGGGTCGAACGTTATTGCAAGTAGAACTAGAGGATGCCGCAGCGGCTGACTGGATCTTTAATGTGCTGATGGGAGACAAAGTGGAATCGCGTCGCAACTTTATACAAGACCATGCACATTTGGTGAGAAATCTTGACACTGTAGGTTAGAGACGACAAGAGAGGATTCGTAAACCATGGCGAACATCGGCCACGTCCAGCCGATTGATATTCAAGAAGAGATGAAGAAATCGTATATCGACTATGCGATGAGTGTCATCGTGAGTCGGGCGCTGCCCGACGTCAAAGATGGTTTGAAACCTGTTCATCGGCGGATTTTATATGCGATGCAGGAATTGGCCAATACACCCAACCACCCCTACAAGAAATCAGCTCGTATCGTCGGAGAGGTGCTTGGCCGCTATCATCCCCACGGGGATACCGCAGTTTATGATGCAATGGTCCGGATGGCTCAAGATTTTTCCATCCGCTATCCGTTAGTAGATGGGCATGGGAACTTCGGTTCCATGGATGGCGATGCTCCCGCAGCGATGCGGTATACCGAGGTGCGGTTGTCTCAAATTGCCATGGAAATGTTGGCAGACATCGACAAAGACACGGTAGATTTTGCTCCCAACTTTGATGAGACAACAAAAGAGCCGACGCTGTTGCCTGCTAAAATTCCCAACCTGCTAATTAATGGATCTTCGGGAATTGCGGTCGGCATGGCCACCAATATTCCGCCTCACAATTTAGTCGAAGTAGCCGATGCGGCAATCTATTTAATTGATCACCCCGAGGCTGACTTGGAACAGTTGATGAAATTGGTTCCCGGACCCGACTTTCCTACCGGAGGAATGATTATGGGACGGGAAGGCATTCGTCAAGCATACCAAACCGGACGCGGGATTATTACTATCCGCGGTATCGCCAAAATCGAAGAGGCAGACCGTGCTGGAACTCGCAGCCGTATTGTGGTTGATGAAATTCCTTACCAGGTCAACAAGGCACGTCTGATAGAAAAAATTGCTGATTTAGTGCACGAGCGAAAAATCGAAGGAATTGCGGATCTTAGGGATGAGTCGGATCGGACAGGAGTCCGGATAGTCATCGACCTCAAACGCGACGCAGTGCCTAATGTTGTCCTAAACCAATTGTACAAATACACTGCGATGCAACAAACGTTTGGCATTATTCTCTTGGCTTTGGTAGAAGGTCGCCCTCTAGTCCTCACTTTTAAAGAGATTTTGTCTTACTTTGTTGCTCATCGTAAAGATGTCATTATCCGGCGCACTCGTTTTGAATTAGCCAAAGCCGAAGCCAGAGCCCACATTTTAGAAGGACTGCGCATCGCCTTGCAGTTCCTAGATGAGGTGATCCAACTGATTCGCAGTGCCGAATCAGTGGACACGGCCCGGTCAGGATTGATAGAACGCTTCGGGTTGTCTGAAATTCAAGCTAACGCGATATTGGACATGAGGCTTCAACGTCTAACGGCCTTGGAACGGGAAAAGATTGAGGCAGAGTACCAGGAAATTCAACACGAAATCCACCGACTACGGGCTATTTTAGCCGACGACCAACTGGTCTATAATATTATCAAAGAGGATTTAGTCATGATTCGCGGCAAATACGGCGATGCTCGGCGAACCATGATCGGCGCAGCGGCTCGGGACATCAGTGATGAAGATCTGATTCCGGAAGAAGATATGGTGGTGACCATAACCCATCGCGGATACATTAAGCGCTCGGCCACAAACGTTTATCGGGCACAACGTCGAGGTGGACGGGGAGTTGCTGGTGGCACCGTACGCGAAGATGATTTCATCGGCCAGTTATTTGTCGCCTCTACGCACGCCTACTTGTGCTTCTTCACCAATCGGGGCAGAATTTATCGCGTAAAGGTGCATGAGATACCAGAAGCAGGGCGTCAAGCCAAAGGAGTGTCGGTAGCCAATCTGATTGCATTGGAGCAAGGAGAGCGCATTACCGCCGTGCAAACCATGTCAGAGAACCCGGATGAATCATATTGGGTGTTTTCCACGCAGCGCGGCATTGTTAAACGGACGGCTCTTTCAGATTACGTGTCCTGGCGTGGTGGCGGCATTATTGCCATTACCATGGACGATGGAGACGAATTAATTGGTGTAGAATCAACTACAGGATCTTCGGAAATTATGCTAGCGACGCGAAAGGGACAGGTAATTCGGTTTCAAGAAACCGATGTTCGTGCGATGGGCCGATCTGCACGAGGAGTGCATGGAATACGGCTTGATGCTGATGATCAAGTAGTCTCGTTAGCCGTGATTCAGGACCAACCAGAAATCTTGATTTTGACCGAGCATGGATTCGGCAAACGCACGCCATCCGATCAATTCAGACGTACGGGACGGGGCGGAAAGGGAGTCAGGGGAATCAAGGTTACCAAAAAAACCGGAACCATGGTAGGGTTGGTTCCAGTTTATGGCAGCGAGCAGTTTATGGTTATCTCTAGCGAGGGAACACTTATCCGAATGACCGTAGAAGGCATTTCCCGTCAAGGACGTGAGTCCCGCCTTCATGA
>JAMDDZ010000025.1 GCA_023488565.1 Bacillota bacterium
CAGGATTCACCGACTGAATTACAAACGGACCCGACGCCACATCGTGCGCAGGTGCGAACGATGCAATCGTGGTCCCGAGTTTCGTCAGCTCACTTGCGGCCGTTTGCGCCTTGGCCTTCAACCCGGCGTTGCTGCCTGTATATTGTGCTGTGTGGATGATGTTCCAAATATTTGCGGGCAACAATGATCCGAACACGCTCTGCGGCACAATATCGGTGGTCAACACATCCAAGAGAAAAGTATTTGACGTGATGCCCGGAGCCAATGTCAGTTGCACTTCTTTGGGTCCCAGCGTCCGCACGGTGCCTAATCCATCCGCTTGCATGGTGCCCACGGCATAGGAACACGCCATGGTGGTCACCACATCCGCTGCCGTGACGGGTTTCCCGTTGGACCACCGGGCGTTCGACCGAAGCCACACTGTGACCGTCCGCCCCTTATTAGACACCTGCCAGTGACTCGCTAATGCCGGATAGAATGCACCCAAATTCGCACTGTTGTGGGATACCGCCAATGGCATAATATCCATCCCGGGCTCCACCAACGTGTTACTTGAAAATATATTCATCGTAGAGCCGGGGGCCAATACGTTACCAATCGTCACAAAGGGCCCTGCTGCCGTTCCACTCGCTTTAGTTCCACTACCGCAAGCGGTTAGGAGTGCCATTAAGATGATGCTCACCGATATTGACGTGCTACGATGCTTCATTTGAACCTCCCCTTGGCGAAATAGACATCTCCTCCTACGACACCGGTCTGATGTAATGCAACATCATCCAAATTCCGACCGGTGGGTAGTACCCTTCGGTTGCAACCATAAGAGCTCTATTTTTCAGAGGATAGTCCGTAAAGTGCTTGGTGTTGACCCATCCTGTTTGGGCTACGTTCCACATTGTAATTTGGGGAACGTACTCGTTTGTCACCTTTGCCAGGATTCGGGTATCTCGCTGAATAGTTGACGTAGTCGTGGTTTGATTCAATTGTTGCGTAAGCTGTCCTGGATTAACCGTTCCGTATCCGGGAACTTGGACGGTGGTCGGGAAATCGATCCAGTTCCCCCCACTCGGGTTACCTGCCGCATTACGTACTAACTTCCCATTTTTTATGACATACCCATCGGGTTTACCGTAAATACGATTGTAAGCAAAATAGGGATTCGGGCCTTGCCCATCGATCCAAAATGACAGCGGCAGAGTACCTTGCGCCTGTGCTAGAAGTTCCTGTGCAAAGGTCATCCCGACCACTTTTGTCGGCACTCCAAACCGATCCATGGTGCTCCGTACAGATTCTGCCATAGCCATCCATGAGCTAAAGGAACTGACCGTGGTGAGTGTGGCTGTCCATGGTTTCCCGTTGGGTAACATCCATTGGGATCCCACCTTATGAAATCCCGCACTCTGTAAAAGACTCGTTGCCTTCGCATAATTCACCGTATATGGATTCAAAGCCCTAATCTCGGATGGTGTTAGCCATTGCTGAGTGGCCGCGTCGACCATCCCATCCGTCCACCGGGATGCCGACGCTGAGATGGGATTGGCGACATGCTGAACTGCTTGCCGATTGATAATATAGGCCATCGCTTGCCGCACCGCCGTAAGATTATACGGATACGTATGCTCGTTAAAAGCCAGAGCGGTCATTGTATAAGCCGGAACTTTGTAAAATACATTACCCGGCGTTTTCTTGGCTTGGTTGTAGATGTTTACCGGAAGATTTCCCGTCAGTTCATCGACTTGCCCGGAAATCGCATAGTTCCACACCTCTTGGCTTCCCGTGTAATTCCTCACAATGACCTCGTTGACGGGTACGTTTTGCGCCGCAAAGAAATAGGGATTCTTGCGCATGATCATTTCCCCAGGATTCACCGACTGAATTACAAACGGACCCGACGCCACATCGTGCGCAGGTGCGAACGATGCAATCGTGGTCCCGAGTTTCGTCAGCTCACTTGCGGCCGTTTGCGCCTTGGCCTTCAACCCGGCATTGCTTCCTGCGTATTGTGCTGTATGGATGATGTTCCAAATATTTGCGGGCAACAATGATCCGAACACGCTTCGCGGCACAATATCGGTGGTCAACACATCCAAGAGAAAAGTATTTGACGTGATACCCGGAGCCAATGTCAGTTGCACTTCTTTGGGCCCCAGTACCCGTGCAGTGCCTAACCCATCCGCTTGCATGATGCCTACGGCATACGAGCACGCCATGGTGGTCACCACATCCGCTGCCGTGACGGGTTTGCCGTTGGACCACCGGGCGTTCGACCGAAGCCACACTGTGACCGTCCGCCCCTTATTAGACACCTGCCAGTGACTCGCTAATGCCGGATAGAATGCACCCAAATTCGAACTGTTGTGGGATACCGCCAATGGCATGATATCCATCCCGGGCCTAACAATGAAACTGGAACTAAAAATATTCATCGGTGCACCAGGCGGCATGATCGTGCCAATGGTGACAAACGGGGGTACCGGGGCGTTAGACGTTTTGGTGGTATTACCACAGGCCGTAATCGTGGACATTAGGACGACCGCGCCCGAGATGGCCAGAACACGATTGTTCATGAGATACCCTCCTATTTATACTAATTTCCGAACTTCAAGAAATCCTGAGGCACTGCTCCCCGACAATCCTTCGGGGGAGTCATGTCCAGCAGATTCGATACTAATGGCGCTACATCCATGAGCGATACACAGCCTAACTCTTGTATGTTTCGCTCATATCCGTGCCGGATCGATGGCCCCATGGCCAATAACGTCGCCATATTTGCCGTCCGGTTCGTCGTGGTGGTCGGCATTTGTGCCCCGTGGTTTGATGATCCGTCTGCTGGCCCAACGGACAGACCATTTGATGGCACGCCCCACGAATAACCAGGGTTGTACAAAAACATAACGTCCCCAGTTCGAGTTCCAAAATATCCCAATAACTGCTGGTGCGGTTTTTCTAGGGCATAGGCCACGAGATGCCGACCACTATCTTGATCCTTCCATTCCACTAAAGCGTCCCTTATGGCTTCGGACACCTGTGCGAAATTTTCTTTCGACACGATGCCCCCCGCATTGCGTCCCTTGAGATTCACGACGATTTCATGGGGAGAAAGGAGATACGCCATGGATCGAGATCGGTCTATCACTTGTCGCGGTAGCTTAGTCTCGTCAAATTGCGCGAGTCCGACTTCGACTAGGCGGCGTGCCGCACTAGCGATGCGACGATTGGGAACATGCCCATGGTCTGACACCACTATCAAATGATCGGATTCATCCATTTCCGACAAGAAACCCCCTAAGAGTCGATCGCCCAACTCGTACGACCTACGGATGACAGAAACTGCACGGTCATCGGGCGCAACCCCAGGTTCAGGATCCAAACCCGCCAAAAAGTTATGCTGCGCCGTGTCGATCCAGTGCCAATGGGTCATGAAGAGATCCCACGGCTTATGTTGGGCACTATGTTTCAAGGCCCCGATGTACCAATCCACTTGGTCGCGAATTTCATCCATTAACGCGTCTATAGCCTGGTCGCTTTCCCGGTTAATAACTGCAGGGTGTTCAAAAAAAGGCCCAAGACTCCGAAACAAGTCATCGGCGTATTCAGGCGGATCCGTGAATCCGCGCGTGGGATAGATTTCAGATCGTACAAAGTGAACGTTGTCGCCGTCTGTATTAAGAACGCGGAATCGCACAGATGCTTGCTCGCTGTTCCCCGCAGGAATCGTGGCCCAAGGCCCCCATCCCGAATTTGGCAACGTCACTAAAACTTTCTCATCCCAATAGATCTGATAGGTATTGTTTGCGTCCCGGGCGATCGAGAACTTCGAAAAATGCTCTAGGCCTTCTGGATTCAATTCTTGGTGTCCGTCCTCTGTCGGAACCAACAGCGGCCCCATAACCTGAGATTTGACAGGTAAGGAAACCTGTCGGCCATTGGTGAGAGTCAAGTTATATTCACCACCGGATACCAGTGCGTGCCCTGTTAACCCACGATATAACGGTGCAATCACAGTAACCTTCTCAACCGTTGTCGGATACGCTCCGGGATACGTCAACAACATCGTACGTAATCCAGACCTCGACGCGGCGTTCCAAAGAGTGTCCGCTTGGAGGGTCCTCGCATCAAAAGTTGATCTTGCTTTTCTCTCGGCGGGATCCTCAGCAGTGACATCAGTCCAATTGCCGGCACCATGGCGTCCAGGCACAGCACCCGATGCAATCGTAGCCCAATTAGTCGGAGTATACGGTGGCAAAACCGACAAAGCATAAGAACTAGCGCCTTCCCGAAGCATACGTGAAAAATTGGGCAATACCCCTTCATCGGCAAATCGTTTGATTAAGGGCAGTACCAAAGCATCCATTCCCAATACTACGACACGTCTAGCCATGATTTAGCCTCCCGTGTTCCATGGACTCGTGGTGTGTGAAGAAAATCCTTTTCAAGATAGAGTGCGTAAGCTTGGACCAATTGACCATGGCCAAAATTTAGTGCATCTATTAATACATAACTTTAATTTACTTTGAAGAATCTTCTCTGTCAACCACTTAATACTTAAAATTCTAAATTCAAAACGAATGGGAAAATTACGAGAACACCGTTCTGCGCATATACAACCGCGCACGATTCGGCAATTGATGTCGTCGCGCCTGTCCCACCTCTATCAATTCCCGCATGGCCGTCAATTAGACGTCGCCGCGGAATGATGTGAGATCGAGAAATTCCCTATATTCGACGCGGTTTTCGTGGATCCTCATGCCCGGTACAAGGTATCCGTGGAACGCCTTGCGTGACGCGGTTCATGCTCGATCAAATGGTAGCGAAGAACCTTGAAGCACTTTCCGGTCAGTAAAAGAATTCACCTGTCTCGCCATCCCATAAAGTAAGAGCGTCAATGGCAGAAGCACCACAATCACCTCGACCCAAACGAAAAGTGGGGGATATACGCATGGGCACTGACATCCCATTGTTTAGAGTTTTTTAACAAACGTGGAGAATCTTCGTATATTTCGAAATCCTGCACGGTGATACAAGTGCCATGCAGTACTGTTCTCAGTAGTCGATTTAAACCAAACGGTTAATAATCCATTTTCTTTCATAGCTTGCATACAGCGATACAGTAAGATCTTGCCTAAATGCCGACCTCGCTGATCAGACCTGACGCCAAACGGACCAAATCGTTCCGGATTCCCATCATAAATTCCATACATACAATAGCCAATCACATCATTAGCATCGCGGGCCACAAAAATCTGCTGGATATTACGCCCATGCCCGAGTGCTTGACGAATTACGTGATCCGCTTGTGTCCCTAAATCATGATGGATGAATTCCAAGAGACTGACCAAAAATTCTCCCGACATCGCTTCAATAATGATTCCACGAGAGTTCGCTGCGGCTTCTTGCTCTGCAATTTCTGGGGGCACTTGAAATGTTCGCAGGTTGGCCTGCATGGACACCACCTCCGCCCGTGGTTCAAAACCCATTTTTTGAAAGAACTTTGGAGCTTCTGGATAGGCCTCAGCGTCCACACCAGGCATAATATACTTGGGAGCGAACGCCGCGACACTCAGTGATTGACAATCGTAGCTGGCTAGATAATCCCGTACGGCCTGTATGCATTGTAACCCATAGCCCATTCGACGCTTGTCAGGACGTACGCCAATGGCGTTGAGCCACCCAACAGCCCTCTGAGTACTTTCCATTGACTTACTCCTAGGGTAGGAGACCGTCGCGTATGCAAATGCAATGACCAATCCCTTCTCATCGACGATAACCGGCAAACCCCTAGGCTCCATAGCAGGATCACCCACAATGTTCGACACAAATCGTTGTTCGTTTATCGGGTCTGCCACGAGTGACTGGTTCCACGTATTTATTAGTGCCTTCAAATCTCCCGCTTTAAATGGTCGCAAGGAAGCCATGACCTTAGCCCTCTTTCCTCGATGAACGCTACTCGTCACGTAAAAACATTCAGCGTATTAGGTAAACTCACAAGCTACCTACGTCGTTCTGGTTCCGCTGCCCTCTGAATGTTTCCGGGTCGCTGAGAAAGGGATATCTGCTCCAAAAACGGTTTTACACAAATCCTGAGTCGGCTTTGTCCTGAGACACTGAAGACTGATAATATCGTCGTATGGGGGCCACCCCAGGTCTGACCACGTCATCGAGTTTCGCAGGCAACGACTGCTCCAAAAACTCTTCAAGGCGGTGCCGCATCTTCTTGGCCACGCGGTGATTGGCCTGAGCAACATCAACGTTCTCTAAAGGATCGCTTACCAGGTGATACAGTCTTTCGTCCGCGCTGGGATCTTCGAAATTAACAATATAGTTCCACTCGACGTCACGTACCGAGGCATAATTGCCCCAGCCCGTAATGATCCAGTCGCGTGGCTCGCTTTGGATCTTTTCCCCTATAGGCCAAACATTTTGGCCTGCCACCGACCCACTGTCAATCCCTAACAGTCCGCAGATGGTTGGATACAAATCATGACTCTGAACAAAATAGGGCACTTCTTTTCGAATTCCTTGCGCTGGATGACGGATCGCCCAGATTAGCTGAGTGTTGTGGGCGTAAAGGTGAGCCTGGTGTTTCGAAAACCGACCATGATCCGACAACTCGGTTCCATGATCGCTGACAATCATAATGATCGTCTTATCCCACAATCCATGTGACTTGAGGCTCTCTGTGAATTGCCCAACCCAATGATCTACAAACGTCAAATACCCTAGATAAAGATGTCTAATTCGTTCGATTTCGTCTGCCGCCAGTTGGTGTTCTTTCATCCCGTATGGGTAGATAAACTCAATGCCTTCATACTTGCCATACACCGGATCCACGTAAGAGCGAGGTGGATCCCACGGCTCATGAGGGCCAAACGAATCGATCCAAAGCATAAACGGTTCTGCAGTTTTATGGTCCTCTACCCAATGGCTTGCCCGGCGAAACACCTGAGCGGTCAACCAATCTTCCTCGTCTTTTCGATCGCGAACGTTTAGGAGATACTGCATCAACACCGGATGATTCGCGGGTACGGGATCCCGCACAAATGACTTTAGTGCGTCTGGTGAAAGCACCCCCCCGCGAAAATTATCACTTTCATATCCCCTAACAAACTCATAAGAAAGAAAGCCGCGGGTAAAATTCATGGTTGGTTTAAACATGTGGTATGTATCACTAATTAATCCCGTGTGATACCCGTGGTCTAAAAGCCTCTCCGCAAGAGTCGTTTGTTGCGGTGGAATCTTATGCCATCCACGGCCCGTCGGCCAGAGGCCCTCTGTATCGTAGTTGAATCGCCAGGGAAACGATCGATGACCGGTAAAGTAGGCTCGCCTTATCGGAATCGTCGGCTGTGCCTCACCGAATGCATTCATAAATTCTACACTTTCCTGGCGTATCGCATCCAAGTTTGGCAAAGATACGGGCCAAGGCCCTCGATGGTTCAACAGATCCCATCGAAACGTATCCAAGCACATCACTACCACGTTATAATTGTTCATAATCATTCTCCTCGCACCGTAGTCCTCCAATCATCTATCCGTTAAAGAAGGCTGAGCCCAGTGCCGTATGAAAACGCCTACGCAAGGTCGCAATGTTTACGTCCCTCCCATAGTGCACGCGATTGGTCAATAAACAAGCCCACGTATGACTCGGTCGGTCAAACACAATGGAAGTACCGGTAAATCCCGTGTGACTAGCGACTGTAGAAGGCCACCTCTCTCCGCTGATGTCTTGACTATCCCCCCGCAAAACCCAGCCCCATCCCCGATTACCGTTCGTCTCTGGGGTTTTCGGCAAGACAGCTTGGTCGAGTAATCTACCATCTATTAGTTTCGACGCCCCCGCCCACATCATGAGATAATGTGCTACGTCCATAGCCGTCGAAAATAGCCCCGCGTGGCCCGCCACCCCTTGCATCGCCCTAGCCGTTTTGTCATGGACGACCCCCACAGTGGGACTCCCGTCCCTAACCTCAGTAGCCGCCACATTTGTCACGCTCCACGGCGCATAACGTGTATCGTGCATCTCAAGCGGACGGAATACCTGACCTTCGACCCACGTGTCCAATGAGATCCCCGTAACCCGCTCAATGAGTTCTCCTAAAATAATGAAACCCACATCACTGTATTGCACGACAGTGCCCGGTTCGTTTTCTATAGATTGAGCCAACGCCGCCTCCACAATCTCATTGCGTTGACTAAAACGTTCCCATAGTGGTGGGTTAGAGACTTTGAGTCCCGCGGTATGTGTCAGCAAGTGCCCAATGCAGACCCTGCACTTCGGCCCATAAGCATATTGGGGAAAATAGGTCGACAACGGGGTGTCTACGGAAAAGCACCCCCGCTCGATCAATATTAAAGCCGATGGCAGCGTAGCCATTACCTTAGTTAAGGACGCCACATCAAAGAGCGTGTCTTCGCGCATAGGTCGTCGTTCAGCATAAACTTGGGCCTGACCTCCATGATATAGATACCGTACGTTTTGCCCGACCCCGGCGACCGCCACAAATCCTGGGATGAGGCCAGTCGTAACTGCCTCATTTAGAATATCCGAAACTGGTTCAAATGCTCGCATTTTCTTCCTCATTATTGTCAAATCAGTTCTTTCCAGCCCTTAGGGATTTACAGGTGATTCCTCCAACTGGTCGTCATATGACCGAGGCCCCAGTCCATAGATCCACCGCCCCAAGGCCACCGCGTTGGCACCCTGAAGACCGACTTCCTCTCCCAATATTGACGGACGGATTGCTACGGGAGGATCGTTCCAAAATCGGGTGCGACTTTTTATTGTATTCCTCACATCCGTTTCAATCTGAGCCCATGCGTCTGCCAACCATCCCCCAAGCACAATAATGCGCGGGTTGAATATATTCACAATCCCTACCAACGCGGTCGCCACCAAATCCACGACATCATAATAAGCACCACGTTGGTAAAGATTTTTCAAGGACGTATTAATGGTTTCGCCTCGGCCAACTCCCAGAATGGATTCAATGCGGGATTGATTTAGATAAGTTTCCAAACATCCCACATTTCCGCACCAACAGGATTCTCCCTTCCAATTAATTGTCAGGTGCCCCAATTCTCCACCAATGCCATGTCCGCCACTGAACATTTTACCGTCCGCTAGTACCCCTAATCCTATCCCTTGTCCCGCAAACAAAAAGGCTAGCCACTCGGATTTCGCCATCCCACCAAATAGCATCTCGCCGAGTGCCATCGCACGGGCATTATTATCCACCACTACGGGCAGTCCCGTCGTAGACGCCAATAATGAAGCCCACGGAACTTGTTGCCACTCATAGGCGAGAGCTGCGTAGATCATTCCCGCCTCCGTATCTACAATGCCCGATGTTCCGACTCCTACACCCAATACTTGTTCACCAGGCACGTTGCGCATCTTGGTTTTTATTACGTTGGCAATATCCCGCGCTACATCCTGCGGGTTAGGATGGTCTGGGATGGCGATATGCGATTGGTGAGTGACGGACCCATCAAGGTTCCCTATTCCGATTGACGCGTGCTGGCGTTGCATGTGCACCGCTATCGTAAAATGATTCCCATTACTTATTTCCAACCCAATTGATCGCCGACCGGCTGATCGAATTTCATCTAGCGCCCCTATTTCATGCACATATCGTTCTTTGATGAGGATACCGGTGATATTGGAAACAGAAGCCGGTGTTAGTTGCGTCATTTCCGCCAATTTAGCTCGAGAGATCTTGGGATGCTGAAGGATCAACCGGAGCAGGAGACTTCGATTTTGGCGATGTGCAAAGGAAATATTAAGCCCTCGACCCATGATGGATGGTCTTCTCCTCTCTTTTCTTAGAACCTAGCAACGTCGAGAGCGTCTGAACGGTAAGGGATGCTTCCGCGTCAGTTTCCGATAATCCACACATCTGCATCGCCAGTGCCGCGGGGAGATTCCCATGAGCGCGCCTCAGCATGTCTTGTGCTATCGCGCGAGGTTCGCCTGTGGCTATCATGAAGATTCGCACCGCGCGTTCTCGTAACTTGTCATTACTGGCTTTAAAATCGATCATCAAATTATCGTAACTGCGTCCCATCTTCACCATCACCAAGGTCGAGATCATGTTGAGGACAACTTTTTCCACAGTGCCGGCTTTTAATCGAGTTGAACCAAGCAAAATTTCGGGCCCACTATCCACGAACACTACCTCTTTTGCTTCGGCAGCAATCCGTGTACCCAAATTGTTTACCAGGGCTATGGTATAACATCCCCGATTTCTTGCTTCACTCAGTGCTCCCAAGACAAAAGGTGTGTCTCCGTGTGCGGAAATTCCCAACACGACGTCTGTCGGCTGCGCATTTACAGAAGCGATTTTCCTTTGTCCTTCGACAAAGTTATCCTCCTCCCCCTCTTGGGCCTTTTCAAAGGCCCCCATGCCGCCCGCTAAAATTGCCTGCACCCGATCAGGGGGTATTCCGAAAGTTGGGGGCAGTTCAACCGCGTCCATCACACCCGCGCGACCCGCTGAGCCAGCCCCGACATAAAAAATCCGAGCGCCCGCACGATACCGGTCCGTCACTTCCACAATGATGCGTTCCAGTGTGGCAATCATCGGACGAATTTTGTCTATCGCTTGTTGCTCCGATGTAATCCATCGATGCATCGTGTCCTGCAAGGGTCGCGAATTCAACCATCGCAACTCTATATCTGGATGAGGTTGTTCGGTTCCGTAATGGGTCGTGTGCGTTGCCTCATATTGCCCATCGAGACGGACAGGAGCTCTCCCAAACCAACCCGATCGTCCGATGAGTTTCTCTCTTAATGTCACCCACACCACGGGATGATTGTCAAACACCTGTACCTTAACCATCTTCGCAGGGGCTGTTCCAAGAATCGACAGATTGTTGTATGCGACCACAACTCCTTCCCGCTCTGTGTTCGGGGGAACCTCATCAATCCATATCGGCACCACGGGAATCCCCGCCTCCGTTTGTGTAGTAAGGACCCGCGCTGCAGAAAGTTTGATCGCGGTATCCGGAGACTTCACCACAAAGCAAGTTGCGCTAGAATATGGCAGCACCTGAGGGTCATCAACTAGGTGAATGCTCTGCGTTCGCATGTGATTGATCTGATCTCGCACTGAATTGGGATGTGGTACGGGGTACGATTCCCTGCTTTCTCTTTGGCCCCCAAAAATCTCACCGACGAAACCCCAATACCAAGGAGCGAACACGGTATCGTGCAACGACAACGGGATGACGTCGGCCCCTTCTATGCGCCACCTGGTTCCATGCCTATCATCCTCAACCGCTACCCCTACGCGAAATCCTCCCCGATGAAATCCCTGTTCTGCGAATCGACACAGGGAGTCTCCGACCCACGGTATACTTGTGTGACTTAGGATCCCGTCAGGTGCTCCGAACACACCAGAGATATTCATAGCCTTCAATTTGGTTGCATACCAATGCGCAATATCGACAAGTTCCGCCGCCTCACCAGACGCAACAACCATACGCGCCGAGGGCCACCGAACATCCTCATCAGCCCAATGCCGCAACGCCGCCTCGGTAATCCACACGTTCAAATTTGGCTGTTTAAGGAGCAACTCATCGTGTGTCGCTCCCACCCACTCCGAGAAGTCGGTGACGACACGTATGACGGGTTGCCCGCTATCGACTTGAACCAATGTATGCTCTTTAAGAGTTCCCCATAAGACGATGCCAGGCATCATTACCCCATCAGGCCTACTTTCCGACCGCATAGAACATGGGCACCACTTTGTGTTCTTGCTTCATAATAAAGGAACATTCCATCCGATGTCTGAATTGGAGCCACATATCGTAGTGACCCGTATTGAGACTGGATCCACGGCCCATCATCAGGCACTTTGTAAAATCTCCTGAGATCACTCGTAATGGCCAATCCCACCCGTTCTTCGTAGTTCTCTTTAACATCGGCCGCACCATCATAAAATGCCAAGTAAAGGTTCTCCACTTTAACCAGGCCTGAAATTCTTGACACCAATGAATCCCATCCAGTCCCCGAGGATCCGAGTACTTCTCCAATCCACTTATGGTGACTATTCCCGACAGCGATGGCTAACCCCGTGTGAGATCGCACGCGACCAGTGGTAAAAACATCGTCACTGGCATGCAATCCTTCCACAGTATCTGCACTGTCTACGAGCTCTTTGGGAGCATAACTGACATACATAAAGCTTAAAGGCCCAACATTTACAAGAACAGGATCTTTTACGGCATGTGCCCCAATTATCTCTGGAGAGATCTCCGTTTGGCGGGTTCTGATGTCGAAATCTTCAACTCGATCAGCCCTCACCTGATCAATCTGCCACTGATGTGTTCGCCCATTGACGTAGCTCACGTAAAAAATCCACTGACCATCTTTTTTCGTCAAAGCACCCCGTTCCACTGACGGCGAGTCTAATTCTTCTTGCGTGACTTTCCACACGTCAGTGAAAGATATTCCATCGGTGCTTTTTGCAATGCGCGCTTCGTAGCCCCGACCCGAACCACGCGGTCGCCTCAGCCGATAATATAAATAGATAGCCTTATCCTCGTTATCGTAAAACACCCCCGGAGCCCCTACCCAATACCCATCCTGGTCAGCCGGACTGGTTCGCACGATAAATTCTGGATGCTCATTGAACCACCCAAAGTCCTTCGAGACCAACAGAGATTGCGTCGCCATAATCTGTTCTCCTTTAGTAAATAACTTTAATCAATTCTGATTATACGCTTACCATTTCCGTGATGTCTACATGGAAGTTACAAAAAATTTGATTCAGTATTCTGTTGCCAACCGCAACGCTAGTTATCGGGAGCACGGCAAACAGTTTTTGTCTACCATCGACCGCCTGAAATCCTAACAAACCGCGGGTCAATGATGCCTTTCGCACATTGAAAACTCCCGAGTGTTGGAAGGCGTTGGCCCAAGAAGCGGTTACCGTTGCCGACGACACGTATTGTAAGAGTCTCAGCGTAATGACACCCCGGCAAAAACTCACCACGCGGGATTAACTCAACGCCTCGGGGTCACCCTGCTCTGACTGTCCGCGGATTCCCCCAGTCTTAAGCCCACAACTCTCAATTAACAATTGAGGAATTTCCTCAAAGTTTGAGGCCTTTCATCGTCGCTACTGCCCGAAATTTGTCCCGCGCAAACCCACCGCCACCGAATGTTTCGAGGAGTGTGGCGGTCACCGAAAAGACCAACTCAGCACCCTTTTGACGCTGAAATTTCAATCGACGCATCGAGTTGGCCATGGGAATTTCTGGAACGCAACTTGATGGAAATGATCTTCATAGGTGTGGAGCATCAGGGAAATCTCTTGAACGGTCGCTTCGGCGAGTCAAAAAACTCCTCGGTTTTGCCTGCAAAGGGCTTTGATGGGTCGTCCATTCCAGTCGTCTTGGGCGTAGAAACCCAGTGCACAAAAATTTAATGTTGACGGCGTATGTTTCGTCAGCATAAAAGACTTAAACCTGCCCGATCAACTAACTTTGGCTGGTCTCCTCTAACCTAAGAAGCCTAAGAGAAGGGATCCGATCAACAGGCGAAGTCTCAGTTGACAACGACCGATTTACCACTTGATGCGGCAACAGAACTTAATAGTCATTGCGGTGATCTGATGAAACAGGTCCGTTATGCCGCCATCATAGCCTCCGCTTACAGACTCGGGTTCATGGTGTCGACAACACTGGTGATCAATTTTTCAGAACTTTTTTCGACGTCCCTTGGTGCTCTGAAAAATCCCGTCTTCTCAAGAGACACAAAACAATGGAGAAGGCTTCTTACCCCGCCATTCGAATGAACAGTGGTTTTTTCACTGAATTGGTAGAATTC
>JAMDDZ010000072.1 GCA_023488565.1 Bacillota bacterium
TATCTTAATCCACCTTCCCAGTGTTTATTCAAGTAATACTCCAATGTGATCTTAGCACGTGTTTAGTGACTTTTCCGGATGGGGTCCGGGGGAGTTCAGGAACAAACTTCACTCTCCTGGGCCGTTTATATCCAGCCAAATGCTCCCGACAGTAGGCAATCACCTCTTCTTCAGAAAGGCTCGTGGATTCGCGAAGAACGACGACCGCACACACTATTTCAAGATACTGCGAATCGGGAACTCCAATCACGGCAGCTTCCCGAATAGCCGGATGCCGCATGAGAACATCTTCGATTTCCACCGGATAGATGTTTTCGCCACCACTGCGAATCATGTCTTTTTTGCGGCCCACAACATGAAGCAGTCCATCCTTGTCCATCGTACCCAAATCGCCAGTATGGCACCAGCCATCTTGAAAAGTTTCCTCGGTTGCTTTGGGATTATTCCAATATTCTCTGGCTATCACAGGACTGCGACTCCATATCTCTCCTGTCTCGCCGGCCTGCAACTGTTGACTGTCATCGCCGGCCACCCGAACTTCACATAGCGGCAAGGGCGTCCCCACACTATCCGCATGGCCAATGTCATAAGGGGAATCCAAACTGGTGACAATCGGGGTTCCTTCGGTCAATCCATAAACTTGCGTCAATTTAATGTGGGGAAAGTGCGTCTGCAATCTTTCGATGGCCCATGGCAGCAGCGGATCCCCACCCGAATAGATGTGACGCAAGGGTACCAAATCGTCAGGATGCAAATTCTCAATCTGAAGCAAGTCATAAATCATAAAGGGAAATAGAATGGCGTCAGTCACGTGGTGTCGCTTAATCATGGACAATACGCGTCCTATGTCAAACTGTCCGCTGCGCAAGATGACCACTTGTCCTCCCATCATAAGTGTGGGAAGGCCAATGTCTTCCATAGCTCCCACGTGATACATGGGACCCGTCATAAGCGATACCGTATCGCCACTAAGTTGCCATCGCATCACCTGGATGGCGGAGAACCACAATAAATTGCCCTGCGTCCAGAGCGCCCCCTTAGGCCGTCCCGTAGTTCCCGACGTGTACATCAACATGGCCGGGTCGGGTTCATTCGGCCGGTAGTCAAGATCCGATTCAGACCCTTGATCCAATATCTGCCACGACTCGGCCCATGACGGTCGCGGAGCGTTTGAGGGTGCTAGCACAAAGAAATGCTGTATCGGCAGTGAAGAAGCCAAAGGTGCAATTTTGTCCACCATACTGTGGTCCAGACAGAGCACCACAGGTGATGAATCTCTAAGGATGTAATCGAGTTCTTCGGTAACCAAACGAAAATTAATCCGGACCGCAATGGCCCCCAATTTGGTAATCGCCAAATACAGCGCTACATATTCTAGGGAATTCTGCATCACAATACCGACGCGTGCGCCAGGTTCCACCCCAAATTTGGCCAGTGCATTGGCATATCGATTAGATATTTGATGAAGGTCTTGATAGCTCCAGGATCGCCCGTCCTCAAATGTGACCGCCCTTCGAGAAGAATTTCCAGATGGGCCTGCGTTCTGAAATGCACGCGTTATCCAACCAATATCCACGAATAACGCCCCTTTCCATCAATTAAAATCCGAAAAATCCGGTCGTCAATCCCCGCCCATAAATAGCCCACAAGAAAGCATTCAATCCGAAAGCCACCCACGCGATATTAACGGCGGCCCGACCTTCTTTTTTAGGCCACATTCCCTCCAACATCGCACCATCTGTACCAACCGCGCGCTGCACTAAAATAGTCAGCAAGGCAATTGCGCCATATAAGATGTGCAAAATGACTTTAGGCCGCCCTCCCATAAGAAATAACGATGTGCCAAACACTGCTAGCAGCAGTGTGTTGATTTGGACCGCCGCTTGCCAACGCCAAAAGCTATTCGGCAAAGATCCCCGAGTGCGCTGAATCAATGCCGCAACAGCCAACCCGCCGCTTGCCACAAATCCAAAAATAGCGGTGGCAATGTGTCCGTACAATAATAAAGTATAAATCAAGAGAGTCCCCCCACCTCCTTCGGTGATTACCGAGAAAAAGGGAGGCCGATTTCGACGGCCACCCACTAGAATCATTTGCGATGATTATGTTTTCTCCGCAATGGCGCAAGCACACCCATCGCGATAAAGGTACCCAACAAGATGCCAATGACGCCGACGATCATAGTCTCGCCGTTTAATTGCTCAAACCCTAAGCTCAAAGTGCCGAAGCCCAAGATGCCAAGGACGCTCCCCACGATCATGCGAAGCATGGCCAACCATCTCCTGGGGCTAGGACGAGCGGACACTCCGAGCACCTCCTTGGTCGCCAAGTCGATCTGACGGCTTCTGATGCTCCTGATAATACCGCTTCCAAATCAGGCGGTAAACCCCTGCCCATTTGGGCACCTGATTCCATACCGGAATCCACGGTGTTAATGCCAGCAGCAGCCATGCCAGTAATCCTAAAAAGAGGGCAATGGCATCATTTGCAGGCGAATTGGCCACAAACGGCCACTGGTAAATCCAAGTCGGGATCGTCATCCACCAGGCCCCAGGATAACCTTTAACCGCCGGATGAATTATTCCCCACTGGGTTCCTTTCAACTGCAATGGCGTTACCGCGCCATGAAGTGGTGCACCTTGTAAAAACATCAGATAATTTTGGTTGTCAAAACGTGTTACCACCTGAGAATTGCGAATGAGGGCTCCTGACATGAGACCACTACGCCCAAGATTTAAGGTGTCTGCCAGCAACGGTGCCAAGGGCCCATATTCCCCTGAGGGTAGCATGACCCTCCCATTACGTTGATAAGCATGTCCGAGTGCCAGCGAAAGCTGGCTTTCCCAAAACACTTGCCTGGATCGCGAAGCGTGTGTAAATGTCTTGAGGGGAGGGCGAATGGCGGGATTGATGCTGGCCGCCATGGCCAACGGCTTGAGAACAAAATCTTGAGCCGCATTAATGGGGTGCAAGATTCCCACCATTTGTTGGATTCCACTTTCGACATTACCTGTGCCATGATTGTATGGTGGGCCGTAATTAGCAATGCGCCCCTGCCCATCAAGTGCCCTGAGGGCGACCTCTTCAAAGCCAACGGGATTCGTCTCCGCATACTGCTTTATTGTCAACGGCTTGGCTTCAGGCACCGAGAACAGCATAGAGGCCACCAATACCACAATCACGACAATGACCAACGTGACTGTTAGATGCTTGACAAAATCTTCGGGAACCATGCGATAATCGTGCACGACATCATCCATCATCTCATCGCCCCCTTTCCCGCATCTGGATGCGAGTTTCTGGAGATGACTTATCGGGGTATGGAGGCACCACACTTTTTAAGCGCACCCGGGTAATGTGGAGCCCAATAAAAAAGGCGAGCACCAATGGCATCACTATTACATGCATGCCAAACATTTGTCCGGCGTTGGTCAAGTTAACCCAGCCCAGACCTAGCGCATTTAACCCATCTTTGGCCTGCACTGCGTTCCACTCGGAATATAAATCTCCATTGATTAAAAAACCGGTAAATGCTGTGGGTATCGCAAGCAGTAGAGCAATGGATCCCACCAACCATGTTAGACCTCGACCACCACGCCAGGCGCCCGTGAAAAACACGCGCCACAAATGCAGCATCATGAAAAAGAAAAAGGCTTGAACTCCCCAAAAATGGGTAGCCGCAACAAACCGCATCGCCCCGTTGTATGACCAAGAGGCAGGGCCATTGGCAGCAAGAACTAGTCCTGATATCACCAACACTACAAAACTTGATGCGGTTAACGACCCCAGCATATACATAAATCCTTGAGCATATTCCGGCATTGTGTCGGGCAGCCAAGTCTCGACGGAAAGGATGGATTGTAACCGTTTTTGCGACGTCTGAGTCCAATTCGCCATAAGTTACCGCTCCTTTCCTCGAGTTTGCTGAACTTGGTGACTCGGCATCGGGAATAATAGACCGACAACAAACGTCAAGAGAAATAACGCCTCCACAATGAAATTTCCGCTACCCGGTGTCATAATCCTCCTCCTCTTTGTTCTCCAATGATCTGACTTACAGTTTCACCAATCTCACCCGCTTGCCTAGATATCTTGCCCCGGTTAAGGTCTTTACCATGCAAAAACGGAGCGGAGCAAAAGGTCCATAATGTAATGGACCAACTGGGACCGTTGCCAAAAAATTCATTACTGAGGATGTCCGAAACTCGGAAGGCAGGTTGTGGCTAAATACTGTGCCCATACCAGGGAAGATAGCCGTCCCGTGGTGAGCTCAAAGACCCGGTTAGCACGAGTAAACACGTTGGGAAAAATCTGAACAGCAAGGTCTTCTTGTTGAATTAAAGAACAGGGATTAGGGTAAATTCACTCCGGCAGCGAAGGCCTTATTGATCCTGCAATTGCTCTAAAATCGGAATGATGCTTAATTGATCGTCAACGTCCTCTCCGCGGCAATATCTGCGTATCACATCGGCAAACATCGTCGCATACCGTTCAAACCACATTTTCCCATAACGCGCATTAGCCTCAGCCGGGTAGCCAACGTAGCCGAGACCCATACCGAAATCGCGCAATGATCGCAACTGGGCCATGGATTCGAACGACAAAGGAGCATCCTCTAAGGATGCAGTCACTTGGATTTTAACCAGTTCCGGCCGAATGTGCATAATGTTGGACGTTTCCATCAATCCGGCATGCACATCCCCTGGCTTCCCATAGCCAAATAACAGCTCAGCTTGTCCAGTTGCCACGTCTTGCAATGGAAACCGCTCATAGCCGTTAATATAGCGGGCCCCAAATTCTTGGTTGATAACGGTACACACCCGTTGAGTTGTCTCTACAAAGGGCGGATCAATGTGCGAGGACACTAAGACAGCCTGGGTCAATCCGTTACCGGCGTATGCACTCAAAATGTCTTTGAGAAAATCATGATAATGTTTTTTCCGAATGGACACCGAGCCTGGAAACAAACGCGATAACACCGCAGGAGTAAAGTAAAGGGGCGGGGCCTTAACCGCCACTTTCCCGCACTCTTCCTCCAACACTGTCACGACTTGACGCGCCATCTCTTCGGCGGCAAAGATGTCTGTTCCCAGCGGCAGATGCGGCCCATGCTGTTCCGTGGGCCCAATGACCATCACTAACACGCGGCGGTCCCCATCTATTGCGGCAATATCTGTCCAACTTGACTCCAGCAGATTTATCATGTCTGTCACATCCTATACTAACAAGCATTCACACCCCCTAGCCTAGCACAATTCTCATTTGACCGTGGAACAAACCGCCTGACTTTCGTAGTGAAGTGGGCCCATTACGTACGAAGAAGAAATCTAGCAACCGCTGTTAAGGCGTTGTCATAAGCAACCAGAGTCCGTTACTTGGTCACAATCTTTGGGTCCCTTACTGGATACTGCTCTTGGTGATTAACTTGCGTGTTCCCCACAATTCGATCGCTAATCATAGTAAAACTGTCAATTCAGGATAAAGTTATTAGGTTTTTAGAGTTTGACCGTGTAAAATCTTCTTAATTAACCAGATGCATCCGTCACAGATATCGACAAGGGATGGTGAGTATTTTATGAGATCTCCTAACGGGGCGCTGTTATTAAGGAACGTGCGCCTGAGGACGTCTTCGGAACCAGTGGAGGTGTTGGTAAAAAACGGCCAGATTACGCAGATCGGAAAAAATCTGACTTCCTCCTATCCTGGGGTCGATGGAATGGGTGGCATTATGGTGCCTGGGTTGGTAGACCCCCACATCCATCTAGACGCCGTTTTAACCGAAGGATTTCCCGCTCCTAATCGGAGCGGTACTCTCATTGAGGGCATTGAGCGGTGGAGCCAACGCAAGCCCTATCTTACCGAACAAGACATCATTGACCGTGCCGAAGAAGCGATTCGGTGGCATATGGGACATGGAGTTCTTCACATCCGCTCTCATGTGGACGTGTGTGATCCGAATCTTACCGCCCTTCGTGCCCTCATTGCAGTTCGCGAAAAAGTTCGCCCTTGGGTAACCCTGGAACTGGTGGCGTTTCCCCAAGACGGCGTCTTTTGTTTCCCAAATGGCCCGGAACTCATGGAAGAAGCCATGCGTCTGGGAGCTGACGTTGTAGGAGGAATACCCCATTACGAATGGACCCGAGAAGATGGGATTCGCAATGTAGAATTCGCATTTGATTTAGCCTTAAAATACCAAAAACCCATTGATATCCACTGTGACGAAACAGACGACGAACATTCCCGTTTTTTGGAAACAGTCGCCAACTTATGCCGCCGCTACAACTTGGCAGGACGGGTCACCGCAAGCCACACGACTGCCATGGGATCCTACAATGATGCCTATGCATTCAAACTAATCCGGATTTTGGCCCAATCGGGCGTACAGATTATTGCAAACCCACTCGACAATATCGTGTTACAAGGTCGTTTTGACACCTACCCTAAACGTCGCGGGATGACCCGTGTCAAAGAACTGATGGCCGCTGGCGTCACGGTCGCTGCAGGCCATGATTCAATCATGGATCCTTGGTATCCGCTGGGAGTAGGCAGCCAATTGTTCGTAGCAGCAATGCTTGCGCACGTGGGACAGTTGACCGGATCCGAAGAACTGCATGAGGCTTTTAATAGCGTGACTGACTATGCCGCACGAGTGATGAACCTCCCCCACTATGGCGTCCGTGTCGGAGATCTGGCAAATCTGGCCATTTTCCCGGTTCCCTCAATCGTTGACGCGCTACGACTGTTGCCGCGGCCCACATGGGTTATTAGCCATGGCACGGTGGTGGCAAAAACGCCCCCCGAAGAGACTACTGTGCAATGGGATGGCGAATTCCAGTCCGTCACCTATCTTCGGCCGCGCCAAAATTTGGGGTTGTTAGACGCTCATGAATGATCAAACCACGATTTCGCATTGGACTGCAGAAGACAGTCTATCCACCCAAACCCCCGCCCGATATCTCAAACCCATGACCGCCGTATGGGTCACCAGCCTCGGAATTACCGGAGTGGTTTTGGGACTAGGATTGGCAACATGGCTCCCCCAAATCTCCTTATGGACCCGCTGGGCAGAGTACTTTGCCATTGGTTCGTTAGTTGGATTAGTGGCCTCGTGGCTGGGGCTAGGGGGATCCATTATGTTGGTTCCCGCGTTGCTGTCGCTGCCAGGCAATCCGCTGTCTTCGCATCAAATTTCCACGGCAGCCGCATTACAAACAACGTTTGTCGCCGGGATTGGCTACCTCTCGTACCGCCGCCTAAGATACGTAGTTCCCAAACTATGGTGGCAGTTAGGCTCCCTGGGTGCGGTAGGGGCCGCCTTAGGCGCCCTGTTATCACGGTACTGGTACCCCCTTGAGCTCGATTTTGCTTTTGCTTTCGTGAGCCTATTAGCCGCACTAAGCTTGTTTGTGCCACGACGGGTTGGGCATTCGCGTGTACCTCATCCAGGACTTTTTGCCATTACCGTTGCCATCGGCATTATCGGTGGGATCACCGGTATGCCAGGATCCTTTATTCTAACTCCCGTGGTACTGATGACCACGGGTTTATCCCTGCGCCAATGCCTGGGAACCGTGTTAGGTGCCGTGTTTGTCATGGCCCTCGTGTCGTCGGTGATTAAGGTAGCTTCTCAAGAAGTGGTGTGGCTGCCGACCCTGGCATTGCTAGCAGGAGCTATCCCGATGTCCTGGATTGGTCCCCGACTGGCTGCCGAAACCCCGACTCGGTGGATCCGAGTCGGCCTCTTCGTGGCTATTATTTCTGCCACGATTTTAACCGTTAGCCATGTTGTGTAGTTAATCGAACATCCAAGTCTTGTCAAATCCGGAATAATTCCTAATACTAGTCGGAGAATGCGAAGGATGAATACTGTGGGGCGTGTCCCCGTAAAACAGACATGGGCAATTGGAGGAGCCGGCGTGTTAGTATTCGCTGGCTTGGCGGTTTTTGGCTTCCACGCAATCTCCGTAAGGGCTGCGACAAAACATCAGCTCACTACTATCGCTCTAGAGGTGCTCCGTCAAGAGGCCTTGATTGGCAGCCCAACTCACCTTCATTCCCTTCCCAAAATATTGGAGCAACGGTTGGTACCAGGAAGCCAAGCAGCCCTATGGACACAATGGGTCTGGTCTCAGACCCATCCCCATCCAGCATTGCGCTATCATGTCGGTTCAGTCCTCTTTTCTCCTTCGGGTATCTCAGCCACTGTGAACTCTTCTACCGAATCTACAGTTTCCTTGGAATTTGTGATTACCCGAACACTGATTCCTAAAGGACAAAGCCAGGTCACCGGCGCGGCCACTGTGTTCCTTTCCCGGGATCAGGGCTCCTGGCGTGTATATGGTCTCACATACAACTACTCGCCGGCGTCCACTATTACCCCTCCATCGACGGCATTGCAGTGGGATCTATGGCATTTGAACCCTGTTCCTCCCTCGCCACAAGGAACCTAAGCCGGGAAAAAAGAAACCGCAATGGAACCCGATAACAGGCAGACATTGCGGACTTCCAAACGGTGTTACGGATGGCGATGTGAAATCATTGCTCCATTTGCTTCGCTAGGAAGCCCGCCGCTGTTTCGGCCAACTTCACTTCCATTTCTCCCATCTTTACTTCAGGTTCGCGACTGCAGATAATGATCGCGCCGATTGGATCTCCTTCCGCGATAATCGGAGCTATGACTTCTGCCAAAAACTTGTCCTCATCATCATCACCAATGACACTTCCTTTGGGCTTGTGATCACCCCGGTTATAAAATAAGGTTTTGCGCTCTTCCATCGATTTTTCCACCAGAACACCTAAAGACTTGTTGAGAAATTCCTTTTTAGGGGCCCCGGCTACTGCTATTACCGCGTCGCGGTCGGCAATTAAGGCAATATGTCCTACTGCTTCGTTGAGGGAATCGGCATACTCCTTGGCAAAATCCCCCAATTCCCCTATTGGTGAATACTTCTTGAGGATCACCTCGCCATCGCGATCCACAAAAATTTCTAACGGATCTCCTTCACGGATTCGCAAAGTCCTCCGTATTTCCTTGGGAATGACTACACGTCCCAGGTCATCGATCCGGCGTACAATCCCAGTTGCCTTCACTGAAGACCCTCCTCTCTCTAAGCTCTTCAGAGGTAGTATATCGAGCGTTCTACCTCGTTATGCATTTTTTCCCGTTTCTGCCGAATGGTTCTAGATTACCCGTTTTGGTACAGTTGAACATGCGCCTGTCGCATCAATCCTGCAGCCCAATGCTGAAACGCCTGGGCTTTTTGTTTTTGCACCAATTGCGCCTCAATTTCTGGTCGTACATCGCTATAAGGAACGCTAGTTCCAGGTTTTACAGCTTGAACTTCGATAATAGAGTAGCCTAAACGCGTCGCGACTATACCATATTGTCCTGGAGCCAAATGGTTGATTGCCGAAGTGACCCTCGCTGGCAATGATGATGAGACTCCGAGTTTGACCCATCCTAAAGATCCGCCTGTTTTGAGACTCGCCCGATCTTTGGAATCGCGACGTGCCAAGGCGCTAAAATCCGCGCCTTTTTTGAGTTGAGTTTCTATGGCGACAGCTTGCTGCCTGGAGTTCACTATCATTTCCCGTGCCAGTTTGGCGGTTGGGGTAACGAACAAAGCAGGATTAGCATGATAAAAAGCTGAGCCAGCGCCAACAGGCAACGTGTTCTCCCCTGCCGTAACTCGATTGAATGCCGCTTCCAAGATCATTTGATTTGCGAGATAGCGACGAAACTCGCTCATCGTTACGTGATGCTGGGATAATGAACGAGTAAGATTCTGTGCATTGCCTAATCGGGGAATCACCTGGTGTTGCAGAAAATCGGATGCCTGCTGGGCTGCCTTAGGGGACGAGATAACCTTATGGGCTAATGCCCAATGTTCCACTGCCGTTTGTTGAACCAACGCCATAATCTGTGCCTTGCGGGCCTTTGCATGAGTAGATATCGGGGTTCCAGTCAAAATCTCGGTGGAACCCACAGACACCATCCAATCCTGGTGAGTAATAGTGATCCCGTTAACCCGTGCAATGGGGGAGGAGGACGCATTGCCGCATCCGGCG
Organism: Bacillota bacterium; assembly: GCA_023488565.1. Classification (GTDB taxonomy): domain Bacteria; phylum Bacillota; class Sulfobacillia; order Sulfobacillales; family Sulfobacillaceae; genus Sulfobacillus_C. The sequence continues at coordinate 10,069 of JAMDDZ010000072.1, forward strand.
AATAACGTCACCACAATGACCACGGCACCCCATTTACCCGCTCTTCTCCTGAACACCAACCGTCGCCTCCCGCATGATGGCCAACCCGTCCAACATGAGGTTGAGGGCTTGATCGCTAGTGGCTCTAGGCGGCAATTTTATTCCCAGTTCTGGTGCCTTCCCTATTCCCGGCAAAAGTCGCCCCGGAAATTTTTGGGCTAACTGGCTTATAGTCTCTGCCCCTACCAAAGAGTCGGCAGCGCTGCGAAATATGACCCGATCCCGTTTATGAATCACTGCGGTGAGTTTGAGTTCCTTTGCTAGCGTGCGCACTTTAGCTAAGTTGGACAATGCCACCACCTCCACGGGCATCGGCCCAAAACGGTCTGCCATTTCGTCGGTCAGCTCTTCTACCTCGTCTAAGTTTTTGGCAGACACCAACCGTTTATACAACGATATTTTGTGGCGGGCATCGGGGATATACGTGTCCGGCAAGTAGGCATCCAGTTCGATCTCAATGCTCGGGTCCACCGGAACCTCTATGGTTTCCCCTTTTAACTCCCGAATCGCCTGACCGAGGAGTTCGGTATAGAGGTCAAATCCTACCGAAGCGATAAAGCCATGTTGCTCGACGCCAAGCAAATTGCCCGCTCCGCGAATTTCCAAATCACGCAACGCCAACTGATACCCGGCACCCAATTCGGTAAATTCCCGAATCGCATCCAACCGTTTTTCCGCAGCCGGGGTTAAAACTTTATCGCGGCGGAAAGTAAAATACGCATAGGCCAATCGGGAAGAGCGGCCCACCCGGCCACGCAATTGGTACAATTGCGCTAGACCCAAACGATCGGCATCTTCCACGATAATCGTGTTGGCATTAGGAATATCAAGGCCCGACTCAATGATGCTGGTGGCGACTAAAACATCATATTCCTGATCGATGAAGCGTGCCATAACATCTTCGATGTGCTGCTCTTCCATTTGCCCATGCACCACAGCGACCCTGATCTCAGGAAACAGTTTTAGTAACCGCATCACCGCCGCGTCCATTGCCATGATGCGATTTTGCACATAAAATACTTGACCGCCACGGTCAATCTCTCGAAAAATCGCTTGACGCACCAAGTCTTCATCGAATTCTGCCACCACGGTCTCGACGGGAAGACGGTCTTCGGGGGGAGTCTCGATTAGACTCATGTCGCGAATTCCAACCATAGCCATATGCAGAGTGCGTGGGATCGGGGTTGCCGACAGCGTAAGAACATCGACAGTCTCTTTCAGACTCTTAATGCGTTCTTTATGCGCTACCCCAAAACGATGTTCCTCATCAATGATCAGAAGGCCCAAATCGAAAAATTTTACGTCTTTTCCCAAGAGGCGATGGGTCCCGATCAATAAGTCGACCTTGCCGTGCTTGGTATCCTCAATGATCGCCTTTTGTTGCTTTGGTGTCCGAAAACGCGACAGGGCTTCCACAGCAATTGGATATCCTGCTAGTCTTGTTTTGGCCGTTTGATAGTGTTGTTCCGCCAACAGAGTCGTCGGAACTAAAAATGCCACTTGCTTACCGGCCATAATCGCTTTAAACGCCGCCCGCAACGCTACCTCCGTTTTCCCATAGCCCACATCCCCACACAAGAGCCGATCCATGGGACGACCTCGTTCCATGTCCGATTTAATTTCTCGAATGGATCGCAATTGGTCAGGAGTCTCTTCGTAGCCAAAAGCCATCTCAAAATCTGCCTGCCAGGGTGTATCGGGACCAAACATATGGCCGGGCCGAGCTTCCCGCAAGGCATAAAGCTTAACCAGTTCCTCCGCCATTTCCCTAACTGACGCCTTAACTTTTTCCTTGACTCGGTTCCACTCGGCTCCCCCCATCCGAGACAGTTTGGGAGCTTGACCTTCAATCCCGACATATTTTTGCACTAACCCTAGTTGGTTTACCGGAACATAGAGTACATCATCCCCAGCATATTGCACTTGGAGATAGTCTTGATGCTGCGACTGGATCTCCAGCGTCTTGATGCCGACATAGCGTCCGACCCCATGGGTGATATGCACCACAAAATCTCCGGGACGCAAATCTTGAACCCGAACCCCGGTCCGATGAACGTTTTTTCTAGATCCTTGAGGATGAATTTCCCGGCCGGTAAGCTCGGTTTCCCCTAAAAGCACCAGCCCTAGTTCGGGCAAAACGAAACCATGTCCCACAAATCCCTCGACAATGCCGATTTCTCCCACCGTGCCGAGGCCCATTCGAGACGGCAACCCTTGTTCTCCCAATTGTTGCTGCATTGCCCGCGCTGCCCCGCTATCACGCAATACCAATGCCACCCGCAACCGACTGCGAGTCAATCGTTGCATCTCGCTTCTTAGTACTTCTACCTGTCCGTGAACACGAGGGGCGGGGCGACCAGTCAAAACCATGTTCACTTGGGCAGATTTTCTAGTATGGGGCAACAGCGACAGACTTACGTCCCCATGGCCTTTAAAGCGCGATTGAAATGCCTCTTGGGTTAACGTGGCCTCTAGTTCGACGGGAATTAGATCACCGCGTTCCAGACGCCGCTGCTGATCGTCAATGTCGTCTTTATCGCTGCCTGCCCAAGCCTCAAGAATCCGCGGCCAATCATGGTAAATCAGTAACGGTGGGGTAGGAAACATCTCGGTTAGGGGGACCAGGGGGCCAAATGCCGCCGCAAACCGGTCAACCCCAGGGAATCCCCGACCCTCGGTCAAGTCATGCAGATAATGTCCAAATCTTTCCTGAGCTCTCACTGCGGCATCTTTTTGACCCATAGATTCAAGATTTTTTATCAGTTGGTTTGACTCGGCGGCAATACGGTCAATCGCACGGCGAAGTTGTTCCTCCGACCATATCGTTTCCCTGGCTTGAGAGATGGTGATTTTCTGGCGCATCGCTTCGGTACGCTGCGTTTCGGGATCGAATGCCCTAAGCGAATCAATCTCATCTCCGAACCATTCTATCCTCAGGGCTTCTGATCCTGGAGGATAGACGTCGGCGATCCCCCCGCGGACTGCATATTGCCCTTCTTGTTCGACCTCTGAAACCCGGGTGTATCCCAGCTGTTCAAACACGGCGACCACTTCGGGAATGGCGATAGTTTGCCCCACCGCCAACCGCAAATCTGCGCGTCGATTACGTAAGATCAATTGCCGCGCGGCCGCCACGGGCACTACCAATATGGTTGCCGGATCCTGTTGCGTAGCCATTAGCGCCTGCGTCCGGCGTAGACTCCACTCAGGACTTTCAGCGGTCACGTCGCCTCGAATTAAGGGGCGCGGCGGCAACAAGTGGACCGGCCGCTGGGAAAGGTATTGGGCAATCTCCATCTCGAATCGGCGAGCATCTTGGAACCCGGCGGTCAAAACTAACACTGGCCGTTCGATGTCCACCGCCAGCGCCGCGCTGACATACACCGGGATGGCTCCCGATAAGCCATATACTTGGGCGGACTGGCCCTTTTTTAAGGCCCCAAGCAAGGCCTTGTATGGTTCAAAATCACCCCATAATCTTACCAGTTCATTCATGTTTACCA
>JAMDDZ010000005.1 GCA_023488565.1 Bacillota bacterium
TTTCTCTTGAGAGCATCAATTCTACCGCAATGTAGTTACCGCCCTATTGCCAACTCCCACCGATTTGGCCAATGCATTTGAAGGCACCTCGTGTGTCGGGACCTGGGTTCGTGGTCAGACATACGATGGCGATTCCGTGGAATGGTATCTTTATACATTAGGGTCACATGCAACAAGTTGGCAGGACATGGAAGCTAACGCCACCGTGTGGCAAGCAGGCATTCCGTCGGTGATTGCGGTAGAATTGATGCTCTCAAGAGAAATCAGGGAAACTGGAGCGTTGGTCCCCGAACAGCTCAGCCCCGAACCCTGGTTACGAAAGTTACCGGAGTGGAAAATGCCCTTATATAAACGGGAAGTGCGATCCTCAGCGTTGAAACCCGTATTTCGCACCCTGACCCAGAGGTAGACGCCAAACTTTTTTGACTATCCTGACGGCACGGCGGCTATCCGCCGTGGTTCGATTTCCAACAGCAGACAGGCCAAACGCTGAACCCAGGTCAACTCCCTGAGTACGCGATGGGTAGTGTTGCCGACGCGGTAACAGGCGATGGCAACCGGCGTCAACAATTCTTTGATGTGTTTAGTGGATGGGGCCTCTTATAACTTCCTATTCGGGTACGGCAACGACAAGCTGCCACTGCAGCGCATTGCGCCGGGCCACGGCTTGCATGACGCTCCACAGCAAGACCGCCATATAGACCACGTAGACAGAGTCCGTGAGTTTCCTTTGCCAGAAGTAACAGGATACCTCGGTCCTTGCCGTTACCTCCATATTTCGTGGTATTCTTAACGTTATGGGAGCCGTGGTCGAGACTCTACACCCACTCTCACTACGGACCGTCATCATCAATCGAGCACCCTTAAGGAGTGAGTAGGATTGGCATTGTGGTTTGAGGAAAGTGCGTCACCCGCGCATCGTCTTAAGTGGAAGATTACCCAACAGCTATTCTCCGGAAAATCCCGTTATCAGCATATCCAGGTACTGGACACCGAGCAATTCGGGCCTTCTTTGGTACTCGACGGCATAATGCAAACGACATCCGGAGATGAGTTTATCTATCATGAGATGTTGGCGTTAGTGCCTCTTACGGCGCATCCTCATCCAGAAACCGTCCTGATCATCGGTGGCGGCGACGGAGGATTGGCCCGAGAGGTACTGAAATACCCGGCGGTCAAGCAGGTCACGCTAGTCGAAATCGACCGCATGGTGGTAGAAGTGTCCCGCCGATATCTTCCCACCCATACTGTGGCCCTCGATGATCCCCGGTTAACCCTCGTCGAAGAGGATGGGAGTCTTTTCCTCGACAACGCGTCAGAAGGCCAGTTTGATGTCATTTTGGTAGATTCTACGGATCCTGAAGGTAACGGTCCGGGCACCGTCCTATACACACCCGAATTCCACAACAAGCTGTATCGAGCCCTCAAACCGGACGGCATTTATGTACAGCAGACGGGGGCACCCTTTTATAACCCTGAAGTGGTCTCGATGGTGACCGAAGATGTTATAAAGAAATTTTCCCTGTGCCGCGTCTATTGGTGTACTGTGCCAACCTATCCGGGCGCTCTTTTCACCTTTACCGCCGGTTCCAAAAAATATGACCCGATTCACCCCGTTCAAGATGTCGCGTGGGAAACGCGGTGGTACACCCGAAAAGTACACGAAATGTCGTTTACTTTGCCCCCTTATGTGGCACATTTATTGCCCAAACCAATTCAGGATGCCCAATCATAACCAACCACACCCGCGCACTCCCTTGGTCTGGAAATGCGCGGGTCGTACTGTCTTCCGATATCTGATGTCCTAGCCGACGATTCCCGCCTGGGCCTCCCCCTTCTTGTGAAATCGCGGTCAATTTGATTGATGATTCTGCATGAACTCTCCCGCCGCCTGACCCTAACGGGGTGAGGCGGGGGTTTCTGAGGTCACCCTCTAGAAGTTCCTGGTTCTACGACCGCTGCGCCGAGCCTAAACCAAAAATTTGGGCCTTGTAGCCCTTCGGGCTGGCCCGCTTGATCCCCTCTTGGCTTGCACCTAAGAAGGGGAATGCGCGGGCGTTATGTTCAACCATTAACAATGAGGCTTCTGCCGCCACGTTTCATCGCTCGACATATAAAGGACATTGCTCTTTGGAGTCATTGGACAAACCGTGGCGAAAAAATTTTTCCCTAGGTATAATAAAGATAGAGGCGCTATTCAAAGGTAGGGTGAATGTTGGCTGAATTAGAACCGGATTTGGTACCTGTGGTGGATTTGCATGGACGTCCACTATCTCCATGCACCATGGAAAAAGTGGAGCAAAATCTCCGAGATGGATTGGCTCGCTTTGAATCGGGAATCCTACACCTCAACTATCGGCCACTCGCGTATCGCCGTATTTATCGGCAGGTGCGGCAAAGGGATGGGCTACGGTGCGCCTGGTGCCATGGAGTTGGCTCGACGCTGGAGCATGTCATTCCCATCTGCTGGGGTGGGCAAACATCCTTGGACAACTGCGTAATTGCCTGCC
>JAMDDZ010000027.1 GCA_023488565.1 Bacillota bacterium
ACCACCGCCCAAAAAATGTTAACTGCAGGTATTCCCATAGCACAAATTTGTGAGTTGGTCGGTCTCACGCGCGCCGAAATGTCCCACTTACTCAACGGTACGGAAACTCGCTGAGCGATATCTCCCAAATCGGAGTGTCAATTTGTCGGTAACCCTCTGCCATCCGGTCAACAGATACACAAAAGGGGGATGACCTTGTCGGACCATGACCCGCATTTTTCTGCTCAGCACTTTATTGACTATATTTGCGCACAACGCCAGATTTCGCCTTCCGATTTCGGGATTCGTCCAGACGTTGTCATCTCCTATGTTGGAGATTTTGCCAACCAAATCACCCATTGGGAGTTGAAACCAGCCACAGTTCGACATTCCCGTAGGCAGGTCTTTTATAACGAAAGGCTCACTCTAATTCCCGGTCCTGTTGGTGCCCCACAAGCCGCCATTATCCTCGAAGAACTGAAGTACCTTGGTGCCCAAAGAATATGGGTCTTGGGCTACGCGGGCAGTTTGACCCCGTTGTTCCCACTAGGCACTTTGGTGGGAGTTCACCGTGCCTACTGCGACGAGGGTACTTCACCTCACTACGGAAAATACGGTTGGGGGATATCCAGTCAAGCCCTGGCACAATGTCTATCTCAACGATCCCATTTGGCGTGGGGGGAGATTTGGACCACCGATGCTATATATCGAGAAACCCCGGTCAAAATCCGCTACTTTACCAACTTAGGCTGTCAATTAGTCGACATGGAAACTTCTTGTTATTTTCATGTAGGCCAAACTTTGGGACTCGATGTGAGTGCCCTGATGGTGGTGAGCGACGAACTTTATCACGCATGGCGCCCAGGGTTTGGGTTGCCATCAGTGGTTACTGGGGTCGAATCGGCATACCAATTGCTGTCTGAAACCTTGCAACTTCCTCCAAGCTACTCTGAAAACAGCAGTTGACGCAATAGTGTGATGGTGTCAGCAACTTGCCATCCTCGAGACAACGGAGGATTAGAAACGAACCAAGCGGCCTGAATTATTGCAATTCCCGCGGCGTTCGCAGCATTAACGTCATTCATGGTATCTCCCACTAACACGGCCCGTGCTGGCTCCACTCCTAACGTTTGCAACGCAGTCTGTATTCCCTGTGGCCAGGGTTTCGGCTGTGGCACATCTTCAGCGGTGACTACTACATCAAAAGTCTTCGATAAATCGAAGTAATCCAATGTAATGGATGTGGTATCCCTTTCTTTATTTGTCACAATGGCGAGTTTTCTCCCATGGCTACGCAAGTCCTTCACGAGTTGCAAGATATCTTCGGACATCGATAGGGTAGCATGTCCCTGACGGTAACATTGTAAATATGTCGTCAGCATCTCTGGCCACCGTGAACCGAATTCCCGAGAAAAGATCACGGATTCTGCCGGACCAAACAAAGCATGCACATCAGCATCGCTAAGAGTTTTGTGTCCATACTTTGAAAAAACATGTTGAAAGCAACGCGTGATCATGGGCACGGTGTCAATCAAAGTGCCGTCCAAATCAAATAAGATTGCATCAAACAGAACAAAATCCCCTGCCTTTCATTTTACCCGGGTCACATCTGAAGACAATTCTGCCAAACAAGTCGAGCCCACCGGCAACACTTTTTTAGGGTTGGCTAATCCCTCTGGATCGCAGGCATTTTTCAAAGCCCATTGCGCTTGAATTACTGCCGGAGACATTTGCCAGGTCAGTTCTTCCATCTTTTCTAAACCCACTCCATGTTCTCCGGTAATCGACCCCCCAAGTGCCAGACACATGCGTAAAATTTCACTGCCAGCCTGACGTACTCGCTGCACCATGTGAGCATCTTTATCATCATACAATAAGAGTGGATGTAAATTGCCGTCACCCGCGTGAAACACGTTGGCAATACGGATGTCGTAATGCTCCCCAATTTCGCCGATCTTTCGCAATGCCGAAGGCAGCTGACTTCTAGGAATTACACCGTCTTGGACATAGTACCGTGGTGCCAAGAGTCCCATGGCGCCAAAAGCGGTTTTTCGATTCGCCCACCATAACTCCCGCTCCGCGGCCGATCTAGCAATCCGGATATCCCGTGTAGGAAACTTCCCTAACAGGTGAGTAATTAACGATTGCTCTTCCTTTACCTCTGGCGCCGGACCGTCAACTTCCACCAGAAGTACTGCAGCGACTCCGGGAGGATAGCCGACTCGGTAAACGCCTCGTTCTACGGCTTCAATCGCCAGAGGATCCATTAGCTCTAACGCAGCCGGAATTACACCGGCGGCAATGATCGCTGAAACCGCTTGACTGGCTTCTTGAACATCATCAAACAATACCATGGTTGTGGCCCGGGATTGGGGCAACTCCACAATGCGGGCCCAAATCCCGCTGACTATGCCCAACATGCCTTCAGAACCTACCATTAGGCTTTTAACGTCGACGGATTCGGCGAAATCTGCCAAACTCCCCAGCAGTTCCACGTCACCGTTAGGCCATACTACTTCAAGTTGTTTTATGTGATTTAACGTCACTCCAAATTTCAAACAATGCGGGCCACCCGAATTCTCAGCTACGTTGCCACCCAAAGTACAAGCTTGTTGTGAGGAAGGATCTGGAGCATAGTAATAACCAAACGGGGCCAACGCTTCAGAAAGTTTGCGATTAACTACACCTGGCTCACAGTAGGCAACCCGATTGTACCAGTCTATGCTGCGAATCTGATGCATCCGTGACAAGTGGACTACGACGGCGCCATCTAAGGGTATTGCCCCGCCGGACAGACTAGTTCCAGCTCCGCGGGCCACATAGGGCACGCGTTCCCGATAGAGATGCGACACAACCGCATGGAGTTGTTCCCGATCTGCAGGCAACACCACTGCGCTAGGCCGTGCTTTTTCCAAAGTATAGCCATCAGTCCCATAGCTATCGAGTAAAATGGGATCCTCTAACAATTGACCTGCACCAACTATCTCGCGAAGTCCTTTTTTCCAGTTACTATCGCTCATACTTCGCCCCCTGGTACGCTTCCCATAGTAAATCCACCGTATGTCGCACTGGCACCTCCCGCCCTTGCCTATTAAGCCCTGCAGCAATCTGCAACTGACAGCCTGGGTTTCCTAATGCTACCGCATCGATATCCTGTGGAATGTCAGAAACCTTGTAGGCTTGCAGCGTTCGAGCCATTTCTGGATGCGTTAAATTATAGGTTCCGGCGGCACCACAACAGCGGTCTGCATCCGGCATTTCCACCAATGCATATCCCGCTCCTTGGAGAAGTTTTCTGGGGGACTGCCGTATTCCCTGAGCGTGGGCCAAATGACAGGCGTCATGCATACTGATACGCCGTCCGTTGACGGGAAGCGACGGCAATCCTAATTGCACTAAAACATCGCTAATGTCTTTCACTGCCGCGGCAAATCGCACCACCCTGGCATAAATCGGATCCTCTGGTGAGAACAGATCACCATACTCCTTCATAAAGGCACTGCAGCCTCCCGATGTTACCGCTACATCCCCACTGGCGCTCTCATCGAACGCGGTTAAGTTTTCCAGAACCAAGTCTCGCAACGCTTGCGTATCTCCAGAATGGTATAGAAGTGCCCCGCAACACGTCTGCGATTCGGGATTTACAACACGGGCTCCCGCCATTTGCAACAAATCGTAAGCCTTTTGGTTGGTCTCCCCATAAACTGCCTCCATGACACACCCTCTAAACAGCATCACGTTTCGGCCATCTTTCACTGGGACCATAGCTGGTCTTGCCACTTCTCCAGTTTTTTCGGGCAATCCTGATGCTAAAGACAGCGCATCAGGAGGAATCCACTCTGGAAACCATGACATGGCCCGTTGTACTAGACGGTAACGAGACCAGTTCAACAATCGCTTAAATCGCCGCCGCCCACGGCGTGAGGCAAGAAAATAGCGGAGCGGCTTGACCACGGACCGGGCCGCCCCGGTTTGGGAAGCTATTCGAAATTGATTGACCATATGGCCCACTGGAATATGAGCTGGACAGGCTTCTTCACAGGCTCTGCAATCCAAGCAATCATCCAGGTGATTCAGTCCCGTTTCACCGATATTGATTCCACTGGAATATTGGGCTAACAGCCATACACGCCCTCGTGGTGATTCAGTTTCCACCCCGGTCACCAGGTAAGTTGGGCAACTTGAGAGACATAAACCACAGTGCACGCACGATTCATTGATCATCGTCGCCACCTAAGACAGTGAAGGGATCGAAATGAGACTTGAGCCTGGCGATGATTTCTTGGGTAGTCTTTTCAGCTTGCATCGTAGGGAATCCATCTCCTCGGGTCGGCATGGCAACACCGCCCAATTTCCTAACTGCCGAAATCCAACGCGCAGCCTCGGTGCTGGCTACCGGCAGCCAAAACCATCCGGTTTGCCATTCTAACAGCAGTTCAGGCCCGGCTTGTTGAGCCCAGGCAGCGAGACGTGACCGGGGCACAGCCCCGGTCACCGCTGGGGTGTCGGGACTCATCCCTAGTGTGCCGTGGTCGGCAATCAAATCGGCCGTCCCTAAGGTTTCTTTTAAGTAGCCGACCATAGCCGAATATCCCTGCCACTCAGCCAATATCTGATAATCTTCTGGGGTTCCCCACCCGAGAATCTGCGCCCACAATTTCCCCGGTTGTGAAAGACGTTCCAGCCACTGAGGCACCTCAGACAGCGGCCGTGTCCACAGCCACGCAGATTGGGCATGAGGCAGCGGTGATACTTTGAGAGTGGCCTCCAAGATGATGCCAAATCTCGTACGGCTTCCCAAGAACAACCGATGGAGGTTAAAACCCGCGACGTTCTTTACCACCTTAGCCCCCAAATCCAGCACACCAAAAGCTGGGGTCCACACTTTCATTGCGACGACACGGTCAGCAAACGGTCCCCATCCTGCTCTCCAAGCACAATCCAGGCCCATGCCCAGTATCGCCCCCAAGGTGTCATCAATGCCATCGGGAACCTGATACGGGATCCACTGTCGGAACGGTGCCAAAGCCTGGTTGAGAGATGATAGAGTAATACCGGCTCCCGCCGTCACCAACAAGTCATCTGCCATCGGTTCGACTACAGGAGACTGACTATCTGAGCACCATATAAAATCATGCGATACTGCTCCCCTGCGCTGCTGCCTACCCACTGCAGAGATCCGCTGGTGTGATGCCAAAGCCGATTTGGCCATGGCTTCCAATGTCTCGGCTGAGGTCATCGGTTGTCCTCCTGCCTGTTAGAAATCATCCTTTAACATTCGATTCGAGAGCCGATTTTTCCTGCCTGACAAAGAAACTTAAACTATGCCAAATCATACCCTCGCCAATAATCTCCGTACCGATCATGCCAAACCCGTCGGACCACGAGGCGTCAAATGTGATCGAAAGACAACAAAAACCGTAAACACAATTCCCGTTACTCACGAGTTCTCTGTCATTGATGGTTCTATGGAATTTCTTGCGGGCTATGCCATATTTTCAGCTCGTTTCGGAACAATAAAAAACCGGAAATCTCTTGCAGTGGTCGATTTTATCTGGTTGAACCGGAGCAACATTGGCGTACGCGCTGTTGCGTATTAACATAAAACGTCTTCTGCTCGATTTTGGAATGTTTGCCTAAAGAAAAACACGCCCATGGAACCAGAAAAGGTCCTCAAGGGCGCGATGCCCGATCTATATCGTGCGATTACAGGGAAGAGATCTCTTCTAAACTCCGGCGATTGGTATTCGGTCCAAAGCCTCCAATGACTACTGCAACAACTAGCATGGCAAAGGATATAAACACGAACACTCCGGTTATGCCGAAAGGCTTCAGCAATGCCACGATGATAAAACCAACAAAGGCAGAACTCAATCGGCTCCAGCTATACGTAAACCCTACACCGGTCGCTCGAATCCGAGTCGGATAGAGTTCGGCTTGGTAGGAATGAAACAACGCGCTAAACCAGTTGTTAAGCAACGTAATGACGATCCCGAAGACGATGATCCACACGGGGACTCGCATTTGAGCAAAAATGATTCCCGTTAAACCAATGGCCAAGGCTACCACAACAATTTGCCATTTTCTCTGCCAACGGTCTGACATAATCATCCCAATAATAGGTCCTAACGGATTGAAGAGCGCAATAACAAACGTATACAGTAGCGAGTGAAGAAGTGTGACGCCTTCACTCACCAGCAACGTAGGAACCCAAGCCGCAAATCCATAAAAGCCGACGGTCTGGAACAAATTAAAAATCAGAAGCATAATGGTTCGGGAACGGTAGGGCCTTTCCCATATCTCACGGAAATGGCCCTTCGCTTCCTTTTCTCCAACACCGGCGACAGGAGGGGGCAAAGTTCCCACTTGCCGTTCTATTTGCTTTTCTATCTCAGTCATCAATGCATTGGCTTTATCTACTTCTCCCCGATTTTCATACCAGCGGGGAGATTCAGGCAAGCCAGAACGAATCCACCATACCACTACCGAACCCAAGGCCCCGATCAACACGACCCAGCGCCAACCGTGCATAAGAAAATCGGTGGGAACCAGAGCATATGCCAGGAAAGCGACCACAGGTACCGCCCAGTAGGTGATAAACTGACTGAAAGCAATGTAGTACCCGCGGCGGGACGCCGGTGTCATTTCGCTGATGTAGGTATCAATAATCACAAGTTGTGCACCCACGCCGAACCCCGCACAGAGTCGAAATATATCGATCCACAAAGCATTGGGAGAGAATGCCATGAGAATCGTAAAAAACGAATAAATCAAAAGTGAATACACGTAGGCGTTACGTCGACCGATCTTATCACTGATATTTCCGAAAATTGATGTCCCAAAAAACATTCCAAAAAATCCAGCTCCAATAAAATAAGCGAGACCCGACACAGCCATAACTTTGGCATTCACCAAAGCCGCACCCACTGCCCCAGCCATGAAGAGTTCATAGAATTCGAAAAGTCCCCCGGTGGACACTCGACCTACTAATCCTCTAAAATACGGTGCCGGAGGCAACCGGTTCATTCTGCTGGCTATATTAAATTCCGCCTTGGACACTGTAGCCATCACAATTCCTCCTAAAGAATGAGTTGTTATCAATGACGATGTCTTGCTCAAATTAGAGATCGCGTCCTGACTAAAATACCTTTTACCCTGCGGTGCTTGGTGCCGGCAGCCGCCTCTCCAATACCGCGAGTAGGTCCTTGCGAACCGCTTCCAGCCGCGAGACGTCTATTCCCGTTTCAATCCCTTGGGCGTGGAAAAATGCTACCAGCCGCTCCGTATCCAGATTACCTGCGGCACCCGGCGCATAGGGGCAGCCCCCTAACCCCGCGACCGCCGACTCGAACGTCCTTACACCATACTCGTATGCCATAGCGACATTGGCTAACGCCCAGCCAAATCGGTCATGAAGATGGAGTCCTATCGGCACCGATTGCGTCATATCCCTAAGAGCCAAAACCCGTTGCTTAACTTGCGCCGGAGTAGCCGTTCCGATGGTATCGGCAATGCCTAATTCGTCAACACCCATCTTAAGATACGCTTCAACCACATTCTGAACCGAAGATAACGGAACAACGCCCTCAAAGGGACAGGCAAACGCAGTGCTAATAGCACCCCGTACTCGAAGACCCACCTTGCGGGCTAACAGAGTGGCTTCCTTCAGCAAAGCCAAAGTCTCTTTTTGGGATCGGTTCAAATTTGCCCGATTATGGCTCTCCGACGCCGAAACTACCAAGGTCACCGTGTGAGCTCCCGCTCGACTGGCTCGGGATACCCCTTTGGCGTTGGGAACCAACGCGACCCATTCAACGTTCAACCCCTGTACTCGAGATAGGAGTTGGTCCCCATCGGGCAAGAGCGGAATCCATTTGGGATGAACGAAAGATGTCACTTCAATCGTACGGATTCCCGCTGCATACAGCCCGTTCACCAACGCTACCTTGTCCTCGACAGGTACATACCCCAACGCATCTTGCAATCCATCTCGAGGAGTCACATCCGTAATTCTGACTGATTCCATTCCTCACACCTCCGAATGTGACAGAAGATTTTTTATCACATGGCCCGAGGCCACCACCAAGACAGGTCGCCACATCCCATCTGCCACCACTACCTGGCCTTCGGCATCTGGAAAACCCACTCTTCTTGGCCAGTACCGTAACACCACAATGGAATCAGTCGGCAGGGCCTCGGAGAAATATCGAAGTGGATTGGTGACAATTCCGCGATAGATGTCCGTCCAGGAAAGCCCTGCAGCCAATAGCTTCGAACAGACAAACGGCAAGTCGTATAGAGGAGTCTTCCGCCAAGAAAGTTGTGTGACGTCTGTGCTGATGGTGTCTGGCAGAATACCCTCAGCCCGTAGTCGGTGAAACACGGACCAAGAAAAATGCCGGGTTCCATGGCCGATGTCAAGAATTACCCCGTTATCCACACTGGCGATAAGGGAACTCACACTTCTTCGGTCACGGTCCAAGGACCCCATACGGCCATGAAACACGTGGGTTAGAACATCTCCTGCCCGCAAGGATTCGAAGATTTCTTCCGCCGTCAAAAAAGTCCCAGTGATATGGACCATAAGCGGCACCTTACAGGACTGGGCAAAAGTTGACCCGGCTTCCAGTAGTCGTCGATCTTCGGTGAAGTCATGCTGTCCCAAACGAATCTTAAGACCCACCACACGCTCCCGCTGGGAGTTGATCCTCTCCGTGATTTGAATGCCTTGTTCTTCCGTCAAACCGCGGAAATATGGCACAACCGGATATTGGGCTAGGCCATCGGGAATCATGTTCAACCATTCTTTGATGATCGGCAATGCACGCCATTGTTGTGCGCCCTGACAATTGTTGGCCCACCCTCTAGTGCCGGCATCTCCTACCACCATCACTCCTGATGAAATCAGTTGGCCCTGAGACACTCCCAGGGGGCCCGGACCGTTGTCGACGTGTGCATGAAAATCGATGAGACCCGGAAAAACCATGTCGTTATTCCGCAAGGAAATAACCCGATTCGATGGATCGGTCACGGTCAAATCCGTGCCCTGATGCCAACCGGGATGACCTTGCTGGTCAAACGCTGTGCCTCCATGAATGCGCCAGATGCCCACAAACGCGCTCTCCTTTTAGCGAATTACTCCAGATGATCGCCACTCTTCCAGATTCTCGGGCGAGGCCTGGACAAGATCCCGCAATACCTCGTCAGTGTGTTGCCCAATGGCTCCGCCCGCCCATCGAATATGCCCTGGATGACGAGCGAGTCGCGGCACGACTCCGAGCATACCAACAGGTTCGTGTCCTTCACCCGTCACGTTCTCAATGATGCCTCTGGCCTGTACTTGAGCATCGGCAGCAATATCCGCCGCACTCATCACAGGTCCAGCCGGTACCCCGGCGTTGGTCAAAATATCCATTAATTCCCTTAAAGGATATTGTGACGTCCAACTAGCGATAATGTCGTCTAATAGGCCAGCATGGGCGACACGCCCAGGATTTGTGGCAAAACGTTCATCCCTCAATAGGTCCTCTCGCCCCATGGCTTCCACCAAAAGGAGAAATGTCCCAGAACTATTGGCCCCAATGGCAATCCAGTGGTTGTCACGAGTCGGATATGTGTTCGATGGAGCAGCCCGCAACAGCTGGTTCCCTGTACGTTCCTGAACGATATGCGCGTTAACGTATTCAGGTATCAGGGCCTCGGTAATACTCAATACCGATTCCGTGAGCGCCACATCCACATAATCACCGCGTCTAGCAGGATCGTGGTCCCGTTTGTGTAGAGCCAATAGAATTCCTATGACCGCTTGCAAAGCGGCCAGTTCATCACCCAGCGAAACCCCAGTGCGCACAGGCGGTCGGTCGGCAAAACCCGTAATGTAGCGCACTCCCCCCATTGCTTCAGCAATGTTTCCAAATCCCGGTCGTTCCCGATAGGGGCCAGTAAGCCCAAAACCCGAAATACTCACATAGATGATGGCAGGATTTATCGCTGAAATCTGGTCGTATCCCAAATTCCACCGCTCAAGTCGTCCGGGACGCAGGTTTTCAATCACCACATCCACCTGGCTGGCCAGTCTGCGCACGATCTCCTGCCCTGTCGGATTTTTTAAGTCTACGGCGATCAATCGTTTGTTGCGCGACTGCATAAACCACCACCACGAGGACCCCGATGGCGATACGTTCCCCCACTTACGTAGAGGATCTCCTCCTAGGGGCTCAACTTTAATCACGTCGGCACCAAAGTCGGCCAAAATTCGTCCCGCTGATGGCGCGGCCACCAGTTGTCCTAATTCCAATACTCGAATCCCTTCTAACGTCTGCGCCATGTTTTGGGCCTCCATCATATACCGACAATTGCAAAAAAGATTATTGAACTCGTTGCGAATCTCTAAGGATCTTTTGAATGAGCCTCGCTTCTTCTTGCAGGGAATGGACCATGCCATCGACACATTCAAGGGTAAACCGTTGCCTTGGCCCTGAAATACTAAGGGCGGCAAGAACTTCTTCTTCATCATTGAAGATTGGCACACTGATCGAAGCCAACAGGGGATCTCGTTCCCCAACCGTCATGGCCCAGCCTTGGGCTTGAATCTTCGTCCAATCCGGCAAGGGATTAGACTCCGGAATTTGAGTGGTTTTCACCGATTCCACAATGAGCGCTTGACGATCATCGGGCATTAGCCAAGCCAGCAATACTCGCCCCGCTGATCCCACATGCAAAGACATTGGAACTCCCACTTGCACGCTGTGGTGCACCGATTCCAATCCTTCTTGCCGTACGATACAGAGGCGGGATGCACCAACCCGTACATACACGCTAACCGTTTCACGAAATTCCTGCACCAACCGCCCTAGACTCGGCCGACTTAGTGCTTGCAGACTGAATTTCTCTTCCGCTTGGAAAACCCACCGTATAAGCCGAGGTCCAGGTTCATAGCATGAAGTGAGCACCTCTTTGTCGACCAAGGTTTGCAGGATTCGATAGACTGTGGTACGCGGTAATTGCAGTTTTCTGGCGAGGTCCGTGGGGTTAGTGGATTCGCCGGACGCAAGAGCGTCCAATACATCGACCATCTTGGCAATAACCGCTACCCGATCTGCGTCTGTCCGCAATGCGGATACCTCCATCCATAATCCGGATATATATAGTGTATATCGCTTTGAACGAAATATCAATTGTTTTGAAAAAAATAGTGAAATTTAATAATAATCCTAGGCTAGTGTTGGCACAGCGAGGCACAATCAGTATCGAGCCCTCGGATTTTTGGGATGCTGAATAGTCACGTCGGCCACCGCGCCAGCACTGACTGCCTCGAAAATCCTATAACGCAGTGCACATGTCCACACAATTCTGTCACGGGCGGATACCCTTTTTTCGCAGGAGATCGGATTCCCCCGCATGCTCTGGGCAGGGACCAGCGACCCCGTCCGGCCTTGAACCATAATAGGCCGACCGGGCTGACATGGGTGTTATCGTACGAGCATTGGGGTGCCCACCCCCTCGCCGTCCAGTCGCCTGCTGATGCATTCCATCGGCCACGAAGTGGTCCGGTTGTTGGATCCTTGCCGCGGTCGCTACCGATATCCAGGGTCAACGCCACATTGTCCTCGATCCCTTGTTTCATCCCCCTCGGAAGCCATCTTAACGGCGGTCGGTATACCAGAAAAAACCTTTACGATACCGCCCATGCGCACCATGACCGGGGTTCCCGAGCCATTGGAGGAAATGAAGTAAATATCAGATTTTTGGGTCCGAAATGTAAGTTTTAGGTTATTTCCGCGGTGTATTCGTAACCATCCAAGGAAGTCTGAGTCTGAAATAACAACTCAAGGTACCTCAGATCGTTATCCTACACGCCGGAGTAAGCCATAAAACCGCCGTCAACAGGAATCGTGACACCCGTAATGAAACCCGACATGTTTTCATCCACAAGCCATAGCAGAGTGCCGAGCAGATCGTCCGGAGACCCCAACCGCCGCATCGGCGTATGGGCGAGGATTTTAACCGCGCGGTCAGTTGAGGTACCATCACGATTCGTCAAAAGGTCCTTGTTCTGATGGGTGAGAAAAAATCCGGGAGCAATAGCATTCACCCGAATACCAGATTCGGCAAGATAGACCGCCAACCACGCCGTTAAGTTGTTGATCCCCGCCTTGGCGGCACTATACGCTGGCACCTTGGTCAGTGGAACGTAAGCACTCATAGACGACAGGTTGATAATAGTTGCTCCAGGTCGATATAACATCGTCCGCGCAAATATCTGTGTCGGAATCAAGGTCCCCAGAATATTAAGATCGAACACGTGGCGTAATCCCACCAAGCTCAAATCGAAAAATGTCGAGCGATCCGGATTTAACAGGTCTTCCGGTTTCAATACATCATTGATCGTAACCGCTTTAGGATGATTTCCCCCGGCACTGTTAATCAGAATATCCGGAGATCCAAGCCGACCCCGTATCACCGTTTCAGCTTCGGTTACGCTCTCTGGATCCAGCACATCGCAAACGGCAGCCATAGCAGAGCCGCCGTCGGCCACAATTTGCTGAGCTACCTGTTGCCCCGTTTCTGCGTTGCGATTTAACACAGCAACCTTGACTCCCTGCCTACCGAGTTCCCGAGCCATCGCTCCGCCAAGCACGCCGCTACCTCCCGTAATAACGGCGACTTTCCCTCGGAGATTTTCATTAATGGGTAACATGAGTGGCCTCCTGACGGGCGCGTTCAAGTGCATCCCAAATGCCCCAGATATACATGATTCCAAGGGCTCGATCATAAAGGCCGTATCCAGGGCGGCACTCTTCATCCCAAATCTGTCGTCCATGATCGGGTCTGACATATCCGGTAAAACCACTGAGATGGAAAGCTTTAACCACGCCATAGATATTGACCGAACCGTCGCTGGTACGATGTGACGTTTCCATAAAATCCCCATTTTCAAACACCTTCACGTTCCGAATATGCGCAAAAGGGATTCGGTCTGCAAACTCTCGAACTAACAGCGGCACGTTATTGGCAGGATCCGCGCCGAGAGACCCGCTACACAAAGTCAATCCGTGGCAAGGACCATCCATAATGTTGAGGAACCTACGGATATTGTCTCGGTTTGTGATGATACGAGGCAAATCAAAAATAGACCACGGCGGATCGTCAGGATGAATCGCCATCGTAATCCCGGTGGCCTCGGCCACCGGGATTACGTGTTCCAGAAAATATGTGATGTGACGCCAAAGGTCTTCTTCTGTCACATGTTCATAAGCCTGAAACAATCGATTCAGATTTTTTAATCGCGCTGGTTCCCAGCCCGGCATAGTTAACGTGGGATCCACAAAAATTTTGCTGACCGTCGCCTTCGGATCCATCTGGGCAACCAAATTTTTGTCAAAAAACAAACTTGTTGAACCGTCTATCGCCTTTTTATGCAAGTCAGTCCGGAACCAGTCGAAGATCGGCATGAAATTATAGCAAACCACTTTGACGCCGATTTTCCCCAATTTCTCGATAGTTCTACGGTAGTTTTCAATATACCGGTCTCGGGAGGATAGTCCGAGCTTGATGTCTTCATGAACATTCACGCTCTCAACCACATCGGTATTGAGCCCATAAGTTGC
>JAMDDZ010000078.1 GCA_023488565.1 Bacillota bacterium
CCTCGGTATAGTTTATTATCTCCGCGAGGCCTACGATCATACTCTGGTGGCTCTTAACGTACCTTGCCTGGGGAATCTCGAATAAATTTTTCAGCCATTATTCAGCGGATGAGGTAGCGGCCATTTGAAAATTTTATAGTCGCAACAGGAAAATCGCTATTGACCTAGGATAGTTGGTATTGGTAAAATAAGTACTTTTCTTGACAGGAATGGTATCAAGTGTTAAAATCTGTTTGTTGCCCTTCATTAGTGAGGAAGGATGTGAGCACGCGTGGCGGCTAAAAGTGTTCTAGAAGATATCAAAAAAGAACTGGATTCCCACGTTGGTGAAAAAATTCGTGTAAAGGCGAATAAGGGGCGAAAGAAGATCGACGAAAAAGAGGGAATTCTGGAAAAAACCTATCCCCACATTTTTGTAGTCAAGATTGAAGAAGGGCACGTGGATGAGCGTACCGAACGTCGAATTTCTTACTCTTACACGGATGTTTTAACAGAAACCGTAGAGCTGATCCTTCCCGAATTATCCACTTAAAAAGTTTGACGCCTCGATATTCGAGGCTTTTTCATTTTGAGGGAGGCTTGTCCAAAGCCTCCCTTTTTGCATAAAACCTCTCGGTTAAGCCAGACTAGGTTGCGTTGGAAATCCCATGAGGAAGTTTGGTCGAGGGGGCAACCATCATCGGTCCTTTGGTCATCGTTGGCGGTCACGAAGATAAATTTGGGCACCCGGAAATCTTAGAACGTATCGCCACGTTAGCCCATCAACAACATCCCGATCTTCCACTGGCGGTGGTAACTACCGCATCCCATCAAGGAAGCCTCAGTTTTGCCACGTACCATAATGCCTTTAGGCAATTTGGCTTGGAGGTGTTCCCACTGCGCATTGACAGTCGACAGGAAGCGCAGTTGCTCTATACGAGCCAGATGTTGACGCAGGCTTCGGGAATTTTCTTTACCGGCGGCGACCAGTTGAGAATTACCAGCGTGCTGGGCGGGACCTCCTTTCACCATGCGCTTATGGAAGCTTGGAGTCGGGGGTTGGTAGTGGCGGGAACCTCGGCAGGAGCATCGATGATGTCGGGGACCATGATTGTGGCTGGCGATGCGGAACAAACTCCGGCCAGAAACGCGGTTAACATGGCTCGTGGTATGGGTTTGTGGGAAGATGCGGTGATTGATCAACATTTTAGCCAACGTGGCCGGATTGGCCGCCTGCTGGCGGCTGTAGCACAAAACCCGCAAACCTTGGGGGTTGGGATTGACGAGAATACCGCAGCCATCGTGGAATTGAACAATCATCGGCTAACTGTTTGGGGAGAAGGTACCGTACTGGTTGTAGACGGTCAGAAGACAACCATGAATAACGCGTCGGAAGCACAACCTGGAGAACCACTAACCTTAACCCACATCGTGGTGCACGTACTGAGCCGAGGATATGGACTGGATTTAGATCAGCGAGAGCCAATTCGGGTGTTTTCCTAAGCCCAGATATTTCATCAAGGAGGATTTGGCGGGTGGAGATTTTGTCCCATCGTTTCTTTCCAGGACCTAATCGTCATACTTTAGCGAGTGCTTTGGAAGTTATCATGGATCTTAAAGAGTGGGGAAATCACAGTACCGCCGAACGTCCGACATTTGTCCGACGACTGACGAACGCGTTGCCAGGACTATGGCGTCATCATTGTTCGTTGGGAATGCCGGGAGGATTTTGCCAACGTTTGACCCAAGGGACCTTCTTAGGCCACGTCACGGAACACGTCGCGCTGGAATTATTGTATTTAGCCGGAGAAGGGGGCATCTACGGCAAAACTCGAGAACAGGGCTCACCTTTTCAGGTGTTGATTGTGATCGAAACCGGTACCGAAGCCGGGGGATTGGCGGCTCTGCAAAACGCTGCGGCTATCGTCGTGGCATTATGGGATGACAAAGAGTGCGCTATTGAACAGGCAGCTTGGGAAACCCGCAGGGACGTCGCATCTGCGCAACTGGGGCCTAGCACCCGAGCCATTATCGAGGCGGCAGCTCGTGCCGATATTCCGTGGCAAAGACTGGATTCCCAAAGTTATGTGCGCTTGGGCCAAGGCGTGGCGCAGCGCCGCATTATTGGCACTATGACCGACGCCACCTCCATTATTTCCGGGGATATTTGCCAAGATAAGCTGTGGACCAAACAGGTATTGCAAGCGGCAGGCATTCCGGTGCCATTGGGGAAATTGGTGGAATCCGCAGAGGAAGCGGTGAAAGCGGCCAAGGAATTAGGTTACCCGGTCGTGGCAAAACCCTTGGGAGGGCACCATGGCGATGGGGTCAGTATGCATTTAACTACTGATGCCGAAGTTCACCGCGCGTTTGACGCCGCCGCAATCCACGGTGAGGGCAAAGTAATCGTGGAACAGGAAATTTCGGGCACGGCTTACCGCATACTGGTGGTTCACGGTGAAGCGGTGGCCGCGACGATGCGTCAACCCCCATTTGTCATTGGAGACGGAATACACACCGTGTCCGAATTGGTACAGATGTTGAACCAAGACCCTCGTCGGGGACCCGGGCATGATTTTCCTATGTCATATGTGGTGTTGGATTCGGTTGCTCTGTTAACCTTAGGGCAACAGGGATATCATCCGGACCACGTGCTGCGGTCCGGAATACGGGTATGGATCCGGCAAACCGCCAATATGTCAACGGGGGCGACCGCGGTGGATGTCACCGATGAGGTTGGCCCCGGTATTCGGATGGCCGCAGTTCGTGCCGCGCAAGCTTTGGGATTGGATATAGCCGGAGTGGATCTGGTGACCGATGATTTGAGAAGCCCGCTAGGCACATCCAAAGGGGCCATTGTTGAAGTCAATGCAGCACCGGGTCTACGCATGCACTTATATCCTAGCGAAGGCAAAGCACGACCCGTAGGGGACCACATTGTTTCGTATCTCTTTGGCCAAAACACCGGTCGTATTCCGGTGGCCGCCATTACCGGAACTAATGGCAAGACCACGGTCACACGAATGTTGGCCCATATTTGGAGCCAGTGTGGGAAACGGGTGGGAATGGCGACCACTGATGGCATTCTGATTAATTCCCAAGTAGTACAGCAAGGCGATTTGACAGGCCCTTGGTCGGCTCGATTGGTATTAAACGATCCCACAGTTGAGGTTGCGATATTGGAGACGGCTCGAGGAGGCATGGTTCGGGGAGGTCTTGGTTTTGACGCATGCGATGTGGGCGTGGTTACCAATATTGGCACTGACCATTTAGGTCAGGATGGCATAGACAGCTTAAAGGATTTAGTCCATTTAAAGGCCCTGGTTGTGGATGTGGTGCGACCCTCAGGAGCGGCGGTATTAAATGCGGATGATCCGGCAGTGCTTTCGATGGCAAGCAGATCTAGAGGACGCGTCGTGTTATTTTCGGGACAGGAAGCCGGTATCGCTATTGCCCAACATATTTCTGCGGGGGGGAGGGCCGTATTCGTCAAACGTGGCAACCTAGTGTATTGCACAGCGGGAAAGGAGACTCGGCTGTTAGGAACGCGTGTCTTGCCCGCAACCTTGGGGGGTGTCGCCCGCATGAATATCGCCAATGCTGCTGCCGCAGCTGCGGCTGGGCTAGCTATGGGACTGTCGACGCGGCAAGTGAGTCATGGGCTGGTCACCTTTCCCGCAGGTGGCGAAGGAGTAAACCGCGGGCGTCTAGAACTATCTCTCGTGGGGGATATCCGGGTGTTGTTGGATTATGGGCACAACGCGCCGGCAATTTTGGCACTGGGCGATTTTATTCGTAAACTCAAGGCTAAAGAAGTGGTGTGCGTGTTGGGGTTGCCTGGAGATCGGCGCAATCAAGATTTGCAGGATGCAGCAAGAGCTGCGGCTCAGTTTTGCCATCGCGTCATCATACGAGAAGATAACGACTTGCGGGGACGTCAACCTGGGGAAATGGCAGAACTGATTCGCCAGGCGCTGAGGTCCGAAGGAGTGGACGCAAGTCGACTCCAAATTATCCCGGATGAGGGTCAGGCTGTGCATCAAGCGATATTGGAGGCCGTACCCAAATCGTTGGTGGTGGTCCTCTATGAGCGCTACGCTATAGTCAAAGACGCCGTGAGGCAAGCGGGCGCAATACGCATGAAGTCACTGGCCTTGGCTCGCGATCGCGCGTAAAAGACGGTTTGCTATACTTAGCATTATGATGAACGATATCCTACCAGGCTCCGTAATAACTTTGCGGGCCAGAGCAAAAATTAACATTGGGTTATGGGTAGGTCCGCGTACCGCTAGCGGATATCATCCCATTGACACTATCTTACATTCCGTAGCATTGGCCGACGATGTCGTGATTGTGCCGCACCCTCGCTTTCGCTTGGTAGTGCCGGACCATCCCGAACTAGAAACCGAATCCAATCTGATACAGCGTGCCTATGCGTGGTTATTATCTCAGAAATTGCCAGTGCCGCCAGTGGAGGTGACCTTGCACAAACGGATACCGGTTGGCGCTGGACTTGGGGGAGGCAGTAGCGACGGGGCGGCACTGTTGCGTTGGGCCAAAAGCTTAGGACTGCACTGGCGAATGGTGCCTACCGAGTTGGGAATGGATACACCATTTTTCTTGCAGGAAGGCGCCGTGCGGGCTACCGGATTCGGCAACCAATATGAATCGCTGCCTGCCTGGCCTAAACTCGGGGTATTGCTGATGAACCCGGGTTTTGCGGTCTCTACCAAAATGGTTTACCAGGCGTACGATATAATGGATAATCAGGAAGAATGTTCGATCGATAGGGTTGTTAGTGCCTGGCACCGCCAAATAATACCCGACCCAATATGCAACGCGTTGGAATCGGCGGCTTGGCGAGTCGCCCCGGCACTCAAGGACTTTAGAGATGCTGTGAGCCGTTGGCTCAGTCCGTTTTCCTGCATCATGTCGGGAAGCGGTGGAACTTATTACAGCCTAGGGATGGATGCTGACCAGATTGCCTGGTATCGGGAGAAATTGATTATGAATAAGGTGCCATGGGTGGCGGAAACCCAATTGTCTGCACCGATCGCGCAGCACCCGTTGAGCACGTAGGAGTGTGGTAGTGTAGCTTCAGGCGCAAGATGCTGAGGAAATCTTTGACCCAGAGGAAGGGAACGTTGTGCACGCCATTATATTGGCTGGGCAAGTAAACCATGGGGCCCTGAAAGGAGTTTCCCCATCGCAATATGAGGCGGAAATCAGGGTGGCAGGGCGTCCCATGGTGGACTACGTGGTAGATGCCGTTAAAGGGGTTCAGGGCATTGAACAAATCGTCGTAGTAGGGCCCGAACCCCTATGGCGGGAAGGAACGGTGCTGGCACCCATTGGGGAGGACCTGATTAGCAACCTGCTTTCGGGCATCAATACCCTCAGTGACGTTGCGTCACCGGCATTGGTTGTGACGGCAGATATTCCCTTAATCACCACTCAGATTTTAGAGACATTTTTAGCCCAAGCCCCGAAGAATGTGGATGTGGTTTATCCTATTATTGAAAAAGGTCTTACCCAAACAACCTATCCCACGACTGAACGAACCTATGTTCGATTAAAGGATGGTTCCTTTACCGGTGGCAACATCTTTTTGATCAATCCAGCCAAATTCTTAGAGATTCAGGATCAAATCAAAGTTTTTTTGGGACATCGTAAATCGCCGGTAAGATTGGCTAAGGATATTGGCATCAAAACCTTAATTCGATTTGCATTAGGGCGGCTTACCATACACGACGCGGAGATGCGGATAGCCAAGTTATTAAATGTAAAAGGCCGGGCGCTTATCTTTTCGTATCCGGAAGTGGGTGTTGATGTGGACAAACCCCAAGATTTAGTGCTGGTGGAACAACTTTTACGAACGTAGCGCGATGTCGAGCCGATAAAGACCGCAAGACTGAGGGAGGAACCGACAAGCAAATGAATGAACGGCATCGACGCCTGATCCTGTTAACCCAGTATCTTGTGGCACATCCATTGACGCAGGTCAGCCTAACCGAATTGAGTCAAGTGTTTGGTGTTGCCAAATCCACTCTGAGCGAAGACTTGTTGGATGTCAAAGACACCTTTGACATCCAGGGGTTGGGCCGCATTGACTCCCAAGTAGGGGTGCAGGGAGGCATTCGTTACGTTCCGATGATTGAACGGGGGAACGTTCGTAAATCTCTAAACGAATGGAGCCAAGCGTTGGCTGAACCCAGTCGTATGATGACCGATGGTTTTCTTTACATGACGGATTTGCTGTTTAATCCTGGCTGGATTGATCCCATGGGTCAATTACTGGCGCACCGATTTCGGGACGTTGCGGTACAATTTGTCGCCACCGTGGAAACCAAAGGGATTCCGCTGGCACTGGCTTGTGCACGATTTCTTGGGGTGGAAATGGTGTTGCTGAGGCGAGATAACCGACTTTCCGAGGGATCTTCATTGTCCATCAATTACTTGTCGGGCTCTTCGCGTCGCATTCAATCAATGACTCTGTCACGGCGCTCTCCTGTGCGCGGCAGTCGCGTTCTGTTCGTGGATGATTTTATGAAAGCTGGGGGCACAGCCAAGGCAGCCCAAGACTTGTTGAGCGATTTTGATGCTCAAGTGGTTGGGGTAGGTGTATTGGTAGCTACTGTCAAACCGCAACAAAAACTCGTCGATGAATATTCAAGCTGTCTGGAGTGGACCGAATTTGAGGGCCAAGCAGTGAAGCCCAGCGACTGGGCCTGGCAACTGGGGCTCGACGCACCCACGGCAAAGGGGGACGAGTAATAAAATGGGGGACTCGATAAGGATTGAGGATGTACGGCAAGCGCAAGAAGCCCTAAAAGGGGTGACCTTTACTACGCCACTGCAGGAGTCGGGCTATATCAACGACTTACTTGGCGGCCGGGTGTTCTTTAAATTGGAAAACTTGCAGCGTGCGGGATCCTTTAAATTGCGTGGCGCGTATAATCGGTTGCGCCATTTGGCTACTGACGAATTGCGCCGTGGGGTGGTGGCGGCGTCTGCGGGAAACCATGCGCAAGGAGTGGCGTTGGCTGCCGGATTGGTAGGCACCACGGCGCTGATTTATATGCCGGAGGGTGCCTCGATGACCAAAATCGAAGCGACTCGGAGCTATGGCGCGGAAGTGCGCCTATATGGGGAGACATTTGACGACGCGTATCAGATGGCGCTTAAAACCTCGCAGGAAACCGGAAGAGTTTTGGTGCCGGCTTTTGACGACAAGGATATCATTGCTGGACAAGGCACTGTAGGGTTAGAAATTTTGGATGAACGCCCCAATGTCGATGCCATCATTGTACCGATTGGTGGCGGGGGGTTAATCGCGGGAATCGCGGTGGCTGTCAAGGCGAGGCACCCGATGGTCAAAGTGATTGGGGTACAAGCTGAAGGCGCCTCAGCGGTGGTGAAATCGGTGAGGGCGGGAAACGTTCAGCCTTCTTTATCGGTACGGACCATTGCTGATGGGATTGCCGTCAAGCGTCCAGGAGATTTGACGTTCCCCCTGATCCAGCGATATGTCGACGATATCGTCACGGTATCCGAACACGATATCTCCCGGGCTATCCTAATATTTCTGGAACGATCCAAATTAGTGGTCGAAGGCGCCGGTGCGGTAGGCTTGGCTGCACTATTGTCGGGCGCAGTGCCGGTGTCGTTAGGCACCATAGGGACTGTAGTCAGCGGAGGAAACATTGATGTTACGCTATTAAATCGGATCATTGAAAAAGGATTGGTTGAGGAAGGCCGCCAATTGCATATGAAAACGGTGGTTGGGGATCGTCCTGGCCAATTGTCTCGGTTGCTGGCCCAAATTGCGACATTGCAAGCGAATGTGATACGCGTTGAGCACGAACGTTGGAATCCCCGGATTTCTCCTGCTGAGGTGTCGATCGAAGTTGTGGTCGAAACCCGAAACCAGCAACATATTGATGAGATATTGGAGACCCTGCGGCAAGACGGATATACCGTGATGGTGCAACAATAAAGTCGAAGCACGTTATTCGTAACAAAAATTTCGACAATTGAGAGGAATCTGCCGTGTCGGCGGCGAAGGTTATGACACCCAGTATTGGGTCGACTGTAACTGAGGCTGCAAGGAGGATGCACCGTGGAAATTACAGACGTACGACTACGCAGAATGGCTACCGACGGCAAAATGAAGGCCGTGGCTTCGGTCACGCTTGATGGAGAATTCGTCATTCATGATGTAAAGGTTGTCGAGGGGCTCAAGGGGCTCTTTGTGGCTATGCCGAGCAGAAAAACTCCGGATGGCGAATTCCGGGATGTGGCGCATCCGATTACGCAACAGGCGCGGGAACGGATACAAAAAGCCGTTTTGGAGGTCTTTCAAGGGGAGGCTTGACACCGGTGGGATGAAGAACATAAGGAGCTGCCCTATGATAGGGCAGCTCCTTTTTCGGTTTGTAGGGCAACCACAAAATTTGGTATGCTTAAAAGGGATTGAGTACCTGGGACGCGGTAATCGGGGGGAAATTTAGATGGGAGACACGATACCGGTAATTTTGGCCGCCGGGCGCGGAACGCGTATGCATTCGTCAATAGCCAAAGCCTTACACGAACTTGGTGGGGTACCGCTGGTGGAGCACGTTGTGCGGGCAGTAAGCCAATCTGGTTTGGGGCGTCCGTCTGTGGTTGTTGGCTATCAGGCGGAACGTGTAGAAGAGGCATTGGAGGGTAGGGCAGATTTTGTCAACCAGCCCGAAATGCGTGGCACGGGAGACGCAGTACTGAGAGCTCTGGAGGTCATGCCCAGTTCGGTAGATAATCTCCTGGTCTTAGTCGGCGACTGTCCCTTGATTCCTCCGGATTTAATTCAAGATTTGGTGCGGCAGCATCAGCAACACAACGCTGCGGCTACCATTGTCACGACCTCTATGGAAGATCCCAAAGGATACGGAAGGGTCGTGCGCAATCAGGACGGCTCCCTGCGGGCCATTGTTGAGGAAAAGGATGCCGACGCCCAAACGCGAAACATTCAGGAAATCAATACGGGAATTGGGGTATGGCGCACATCGCGCTTGCGCGAAGTGTTGGAACAATTGCCGTGGCATGACGGGGAGAGATATTTGACGGAAGCAGTTGCCCTGTTGTTACAGAACGGCAATGAGGTTGCCACGCTGCTGTTCCCCCAAGCGTCTCTGGTTATGGGAATTAATACACGGCGGGAGTTGGCGACAGCCGAGGCCAGGCTGCGGCAACTGACGCTGGATCGACTTTTCGATCAAGGGGTGACCATTGTTGACCCTAATTCGACCTATGTTGATGCCGATGTCGAAGTAGGTCAGGATACCGTGCTGTATCCGATGACATTTCTTCGAGGAAAAACCAAAATTGGACGCGAGTGTCATATTGGTCCCATGGCTACGATAGTATCAAGCCGGATTGGAGATGGCGTTACAGTTGATCGTTCCGTGGTGGAGCAAAGCGCTCTGGCGAGTCGATGCAGTGTAGGGCCGTTTAGTCATTTGAGGGCCGGTACCTACCTGGATCACAACGTGAAGATTGGCAATTTCGTTGAATTAAAAAACACCAGGGTGGGTATTAGCACTAAAGCCGGTCATCATTCATATTTGGGAGATGCCACCATTGGAAGCCGAGTCAATATCGGTGCCGGTACGGTGATCGTCAACTATGATGGGCAAACCAAGCATCCCACTTTTATTGGGGATGAGGCTTTTGTCGGGTGCAACGCAAATTTAGTAGCTCCAGTGGAAATTGGCGCCGGGTCTTACGTAGCGGCGGGATCTACGGTGACACAGAATGTTCCGCCGGGCGGTTTGGCCATTGCTCGCTCTCGTCAAGAAGTCAAACCCGGATGGGCAAAAGAACGCGAGCAACGGCAAAAAGACACGACACGCTCGTAACCGAGGCAATCACAGGAAGGGGTACTTAAGGGCTCATGGGGTTCGAACGAGAAGGCGAACTAAAAATTTTTACAGGCAACGCGAATCGGCCCTTAGCCGAAAAAATTGTCTCGAATTTAGGCATCATGTTAGGCCAAGCTGATGTGGGCCGTTTTTCCAATGGCGAAATTCGGGTCCGCCTTTTGGAAAATGTCCGGGGTGCCGACGTCTACATCATTCAACCGACATCGGGGCCCGTTAACGATAACTTGATGGAATTGCTGCTGTTAATTGATGCAGCCCGCCGGGCTTCAGCCAGGCGGGTTACCGCAGTGATTCCGTTTTATGGGTATGCCCGGCAGGATCGCAAAGAGCAAGGTCGAGAGCCCATCTCGGCCAAATTGGTGGCCAATTTGATCACGGTGGCAGGTGCGAGGAGAGTATTGACTATGGATTTGCATGCACCGCAAATCCAAGGGTTTTTCGATCTGCCAGTGGATAATCTGCAGGGCAGTCGAATTCTATCGGAGGCTATTTCTGCCAAAAAGCTGGACAACCTTATGATTTTTTCTCCAGATGCTGGGGGGGTGTACCGTGCACGCAAAATGGCCAAGGATTTGGGTGCGCCATTAGGCTTTATTGATAAGCGGAGGCCAGCCCCCAATGTTTCCGAGGTGGTTAATGTCATTGGCAAAGTCCGGGACAAGACAGTCGTTATCGTCGACGATATGATTGATACCGGAGGAACGATTGTCAAGGCGGCAACGGCTATTATGGACCTAGGAGCTCAAGCTGTTTATGCGGCTTGCACCCACCCCGTTTTTTCTGGTGATTGTCTAGGACTGTTGCATGAGTCTGTTATTAAGGAGGTGCTGGTTACCGATACCATCCTGTTGCATCAACCCATGGAGCGTATTCAAGTGAATTCGGTTGCTGGTCTGATGGCGGAAGCTATTATGCGGGTGCACGAGGATCTGTCGGTTTCCAAGTTGTTTGAGTAATCTAAACGCTTTGAAACTGATTGTGGGACTAGGAAATCCCGGACTAGATTATGCCAAGACACGTCATAATGTGGGGTTCATGACAGTTGACGAATTGGCTAAAGATGGTGGAGTGGGATGGTCGAAGACCCGCTACGGGTTGGTATGCCGCTACCAAGACCGATTCTTGTTGAAACCTCTGACCTACATGAATCGAAGTGGGGACGCGGTAGCGGCTATGATGCGTTGGCATCGCTGGAGCGCTGACCAGGTGATGGTGGTTGCCGACGACCTGGATCTCCCATTGGGGCGCATCAGGATACGAGTGTCGGGATCCAGTGGTGGCCACAATGGGTTAAAGTCCATTATCGAACAGTTAGGAACAGAAGAATTTCTGCGGCTGAAAATAGGGATTGGGCGACCTCCTCAGGATTTTCTGGTCATTGATTGGGTGTTGCAACGTTTTGCTAAAGACGAATGGCCCGTGGTGGAAGACACTTTGAAACGCGCTCGGGAGGCATTGGAAGTCACAATGAGCGAAGGCGTGGAACGGGCTATGAACCGCTTTAATCACTCGTCATAGTCGTCAATAAAATAATCCCAAGAAGCTAAGGGCACGCTCAGGCGCCCTTAGCTTCTTGGGGTGGTCTGCCTGTTGCTGGCCGAAGGCTTGCAAATTGATTAAGCTTCTCCCGAGGCCACCTGGATGCTGAGGCCATGGCCGGTTTCTCGGCCCCAGATGAGCCATGCGGCTGCTGCCAGCGTTCCCACCAGCCACACTGCGGCATTAAACAGGATGTAGTGCGTGGTGGACATGTTGGCCGTGATGTAAATGGTCGGGATATACAGTCCGATGGAAATGAATCGAGCCACCGCGGTCAGTGTCCCCCGGTGCAATGTCGGCCAGACCTCCGCTTTTACGGTATCTTCAGTCAAATAGCACAACGAGTTGACCCCGGCCAGGACGATCAGCAGGAACCAAAACAGCGTCATATCGTGTAGCCAGGTTTTTGTGGTGAGGCCCACGATGACCGTCATGGCAAAGGTGCCAAGGAAGCTCCAGAAGAGGAATTTCTTTCGGGATACCCGGTCGGCGATGAGCCCTAGAAATCCGATGACGAACCCAGCGCCCTCAAAAACCGCCAGGATGGCTGGTTGGAGATGGGGAAAGAACGCGAAAGCCAGTGCGTACGCCATCAAACCAAAGCCAATGGTATTGGCGGCCGCGATGATGATCATGATAATCATGGTGAACCAAAGATAACCGGGGCTAGCCGGATGCCTTGGCGGAGCTGCTGACTCGGCGACTTCCTTTACCACCGCATCGGCATACACTTCGGAGCCGAAGTAGGATGTGACGGTCTTGTCAAGCTCCTGGGTCCGGCCCTTTTTTTGCAGCCATAGGAACGATTCGGGCATGCTAACGCGGGTGGCAAAGAGGATGGCGACGACGATTAGCACGGCAATGGCCACAACATCGCGCTGAATGGCCACCGCTGCTTTACCTGAAATCGCCGCAGTGGTCAATGCCACGATGGCCAGCACAGTTCCGCCGAAGTTGATGCCGTTGATGATCATCATGGTAGCTTTTCCGCGGTGCTTGCGCGGCATGAGCTCGTGGCTTGCCACCATGATCGAATTCATTTCTCCGCCTCCTGCAATGAGCATGAGGGCCAGGGAGATCAAAATCACAA
Source organism: Bacillota bacterium (assembly GCA_023488565.1). GTDB lineage: Bacteria > Bacillota > Sulfobacillia > Sulfobacillales > Sulfobacillaceae > Sulfobacillus_C. Next base: position 12,529 of record JAMDDZ010000078.1, read on the forward strand.
CGTAGCTATAGCCGAAGAACAGTACGATGCCTCCGATGGCATACAGAGCTAAAGTAGCGAACAATGTCACTTTTCTCCCATACTTGTCCGAGAACGGACCTGCAAGGATGATGCCTATAATAAGCCAGATAGGGGCCCAAGCAAGAAGCAATTCTCCCAAAGCCTTAGGCATTGTCACCCAATAGATTGCGATGGAAGCCAACGAGAATACATAAGATTCCAGAGCCAAGCCCAGAACGAAGGAGATAAACATCCATGTAGTTTTCTGGGTCCAGCGCGCTTCGCCGAGTCGATTCATGTTTACCAAGACGCAGTCCCTCCTGTCAACTTATCGAATGTATGGACACACAAGAGACCGAAGATGCGGTAGGTGGACCTAGAAAACTACATGGATGTTTATCAATTTTAGCAACCGGGAATTCGTTTTGGGGTAGCGAATACCTGTGATTTGCGTCCTAATGGCAGAATTCCACATTCGTGGCAAAATTCCTGCACGATCTCCACAACTTTCTGAGTCAGACGGGAAGAAGCCTTGGGATTACCACGGTGGAAGGGTCACTGGAGGTGTGCCATTAGCATAATTTTCTACACCTTGGATCGAGAAATCGATTGAGTGATTGCTCACTGGGGCAGACTAGCAATGAGGAAGGGGCGGTTTCATGGTTCGTTATGTGTGCCGTCATTGCCATCGA
>JAMDDZ010000107.1 GCA_023488565.1 Bacillota bacterium
TCGTTGGTCACGGCGCCTTTGATGGCGATGGCCGTATTGGGGTCGCTGTGGGTGCCGTAAGCAAAGCGAGTCGCTAACACTTCCCACGCGTTGTGCCCAGTTTCCGGGAAATAATGGGGGTTGCCGATTTCGACCGTTACTTTAACAGAGGCGGTCATATGGTGTGCTGGATCCCCTGGCAGTTCCTGGACGTGTAAATCGTGGGCGTCGAACCGCCAGTGGCTGAGGCCGAGAACCGTGTTGAGGCGATCGACAATCCATGGATAGCCGATGCCGGTGGTGCGAAAATCTGAGGATGTGGAGAATTGCAGCGCGCGCAAATCTGTGAATGCGGCTTTGAGTTGGGAATAGAGTTGATCGAGTTGATCGGGGGTCAGTAAGCCCATTGACAATTCCTCCTTAAAAAATTTCACAAAGTGTTTCAGGCCGGAGGCGAAAGCCGTCCGGCCGTAGTGGTATCAGAGAAATTCCCAGGCGAGTTGTCCAGGAGAGGAGCCTTTTTTTGTGCGCTTCGTCGTGTTGGTCGCCGTCAGCACCGTCAACGTGACGGGCAGATGCGCGGGGCCAGTGTTCGGTTCAAAAGACCGTGGGGTGCTCGCCGGATCGGGAGACAGAGCAGTCAGCGGAGGGGTTGCTGCGAATTGCCAGACCCGCGACACATCGACTACGGTATCGAGTCCCTTGACCAACATCCGAATCAATTGGTTGTCGGAGGCGCTGTCCTCAGCTAATGCTTGGAGTCCGTCCAGTCCGAGTTTGCCATCGAGAGCTAACGCCACCTCCAATTTCTTTGCCATCAGCTGAATGGCCGCGGCTTGCAGCGTCTCTTCATAGGCATAGAATCGGACACGGCAGGTTTGCGTTTGCCCAATGCGCCAGGCCCGTCGGGATGCTTGGCGCAAGCGAAAGACAGAATATCCGGTAGAATACCAAAAGAGATTGGGAAAGGCCAACAGGTCTAATCCCGTTTCCACTAATTGTGGGTGCGAGATGACAACCTGGGTGTTTTGTTGGACTTGACGGGCAATCCACGCTTCGCGTTGATCCCGGGGCACATCCGTAGTCAAGATCGCCACGCGAAAGCCTTGTGCGCGACAGAGATCGTGCAGCCGTTGGGCTTGATTGTGAATGCCCGTGTAGTTGGTATAGATCCACACACGGCGGCCTTGGCCGACTTCCTGGCGAATGTCTTCCAGCAGCCGCGCCTCTTTGGGGTAGACCCGTGTTGGAGTCAGGGTGGCATCGGGAGTCAACACGCGTGGAAACTCGCCATCGGGAATGGTTTGGGAACGCCATGGCTCATCGGGCGCCGTGAGTCCTGTGGCCAAAAGTGTGCCTAAGAGCCGGCGTGAACCCTGGGTTATAGCACGATTGGCGGCTTCGCGCAGATCGCTCATTACACGATCAATCCACTGGTGTTGGTCCGGATCCATGGGGACCCAGACGACCTGCTCATCATAGGGGGGCAGCATTTCGGCGCCGATATCTTCCAACGCAATAAAGGCGGTCTTGTCAATCAATTTGGTCGAGAGCCAGACAGGGGAGATTCCGGGCAGCCGTTTAGTGCGCTGTTTGCGCATATGGGCTTTGTGCGTGACCACACCGTCGTCGCCGACCGCGTCGTCGGAAGACCACGTCTGCTCAATCCGACCATAGCGTTGCAACGTGATGCTGGGCTGGTCAAAGGGCAAATCGTCGGCTAGCATGGAAGATGGATCCATACGCCAACTCAACAGATGCATATCGTCGGCATATCCCGACGCATAGGTTCCAGTGCCCGTCACGAGTTTGGGCGCGAGACGACTGGCGATGGCTAACACCTGGCCTTGGGCGGTATCGCCTTTAAGCTCATGGACCTCGTCAAGCACGGCGCAATCGAAGAAGTGGCGCAGGTATCGGGACATCAAGCGAATGGGAGCCACACGGCGAATGGCGGCCGTCGCCTGCCACAAGACCGTCTGACACACGGGGCAATGGCGATAGGAGAGAGAACGCGTGATTTTGCGAGGCCATGGCAGATCATTTTTGGGATCCACCAGACGTGAGCCGCAATCGGGACAAATCCAGCCATTTTGGCGGGAAGACCAGGTGGCGGCAAACTCGGTGCGGGGACCCAGTTTTGCCCGGTCACGGCCAATGAGATAATATTCAGGCACAGTAGGGTGGTGGTGGATTTTCCTGTGTGTTACCGAAACGCTATGGTCTCGGTTTTTACTAGACAGCCCCGCGAGATCTAACACATCCGTCCATTGCTGAATGCGGTGAATGTGCGCATACGGAATGGTTTGGCGAATTTCGCGGGCCCATTTGTCCAATAAGTGATCCGGAGCCACTACGAGCGTACGAAATCCCTGCCGCCCTTGCCGGCGTATAAAAAGATCCCAGGGGATCACCGCCATAATCAAGGTCTTGCCGGTGCCCATTTCGCCCGATACCAGCGCAGCGTGCTGATCTTGGAGTGTGGCTGAGAGCCCTTGGATGACATCAGCTTGGGCTTGAAACGGGTGCCGCACCAAGGCGCCCCAAGCTGGGGGATAAGGAGAGCCCGCGGGCACGCGGGGAATGACAATGGTGTCTAACTGCTGTGCTAACGCTGGCGCCCAGGCTTCCAGATAATCGTCTGCGTTCTCGGTGTCGGTGGGAAGTGCTCGAGGATTGGGCCCGGTGCCGGAGGGAATGGTGATGCGGTGATCCTGGAGGGCCTGGGTCACGACAGCGGGCAGTGCATCCATGTGGTGAAAAAGTGCCAGGACGGGTCCAGGAACATCGGGAACCGACCAGGTAGTACACACTTGGATGTAAGCATGACGGGAGGGTTTGGATAGCAATTCGGCTATTAACGGAGCCTCCCATGAGGGCAATAGCGGAACAGCTTGTCGTTGCAACAACGCCCACCAGGTAGCGGACGCCGTGTCGGGGGGACCCCAATGCAGGGCATAGCTGTCATCGGACAGTGACTGATTGGCGGGATGAATGCTGTCTTGGGGAATCATTAGGGAGTGCACCAGCCGCTGCCCGTTGACCACGATACGGCTGCGAAACGTCCGCCAGGCACTGAGGTCTTGGAAGTGCCAGCGCGTATTCCACGCGGGATCCCAGGCAGGGATTGTGTCCTGCCCATTCAAAGAACAAGGCCTGTGCGTTTTGGACAAAAGATGGACGTGGGCTTCCGCGCCCAGGACGAGCGTAGAACCGCCAATAAACGCAATGCCGTGGAGCGTATGCGTGATTGGATCGCCTGCAAACCATGCCAAGGGCGTGCTCAAACGGTGATTTTTGTTGTCATCCGTCACACAATACGCGTAATGGTTCGGTTCGATTTGCGGAGCTAAAGACATCGGCGACGCCGCGTGGTCGGCAAGCCATGGGAGAGTGGAGAAAGACATCATGGAGAGACCTCCGAATCTTGAGAATAAAGTGGGGGATCAGTGGGGTCAGCCGGGGAACGGCCCCAGACTTGCACCGTGCCGTCGGGATGCAGCGTGCGCAGCTCGACGCGATGCCGGGTTTCGGTTTTGATTAGGAGCGTGCCGTCCTGTTGGACTTCCCGCAGCGTTTCCACCGTTTCCGTGATCACGCGCCCTTTTACGAGATGGCGTGCCGTGCCCGTGCCAATGGCGCCGGTCAAACGACCGGCGGTTAATAAGGTGGCCAGGTGGCCGCGATGCAGCGTAGTGGGAGTATAGACCGCATCTTGGGGCAGGGTGTGCAACTCGGTCATGCGGCGTGCTGTTGCATAAAGATTCTGGGTCGCTAATGCACGATAGACTGTGTCTGGACGCACCGGATTGAGCTGAAAGGACACCGGTGGTGTCGCCGGCGGGATGATCAGGGCTGGCGCATCCAGGGGACGTGGGGTCAGTAGAGGAAACGGCGTCAGTTCCCAGGACGACTGAGAACGCAGGCGGGGCTGGCGAAAACTCCGGGCGTAATCGTCGCGTTCTTGCCAGGTTCGGATCGTCGTGGACAAATGCGGTTCATAAGAGGCCAGCAGGACAATTTGTTCGAACTGCGCCCATTCGGGATCGGGAAAGCGAAAAATGTGCTGCACATGATAATGCGTGGCGATAAAGGGCCACACCGTCGGGAGCTGTCGGTCTTGGATGATCAAAATCAACACGCCATGAGAGATCAGCCAGGGCGTCAGCCGTTGGAGAGTGGTGAATTCGGTGCGTGATCCCGTCGCCGCGTCATAGTCGTATGGCGGATTGACCAAGGCGACGCTCATCGTGTGTGGAGGGGTGGCCGCAGCCCACTGAAAATCGCCATGCAGCACGGAAGACAACGCATGGGTGGCTGCTAAATAACGCGAATGGTCGAGCTCCACCCCATAGCTGTAGGGCGCTTGCCATTGCGCTAAGGCGGCTCCGGTGCCGCAGGTCGGATCGAACCCCGTAAACGGTTGGTCGTCTTGTGGTTTTACGAGCCAGGTGAGAATGTTCTCCATGACGCGGGGTGGTGTAGGATAATACCCGAGGATGGCCCGTCCTTGCTGACGCATGATAGTGCACTCCTTTCTGAATGGGAAGAGGGGAAGAGGGGAAGAGGGAAAGGTTACGCGACACTCGACACCGCATCCGCCGCGTGCCATAGCGCTTGCAAGGCGGCCCATCGGGTCAGGACGGTCGTGTGAATAGTGCGCAGCGTGTCGGGATTGGCCTCGGCCCAATGCGCAATATAGGCGGCACTGTAGTCCGCGGTATCGAAGCCGAGCGACTGGCAAAACAGATAGGCGGTAGACTCGGCGGCACATTCTTCCCAGGCGCGAGGCAACGTATTGTCTTCCGTGTTGCCAAAATGATGGGCCAGCTCGTGAGCTAGCGTCTTGAGTTGTTGATTCGCGTCCACGTCGGCCCGCACACGAATGTGGTGGGTCACGCGATGATAATCGCCATTAGCTCCGTGCAAATCATGCGGATCCACGAAAGTAATGGGTACGGGACTCAGAGATCTTAAGATGGTGAGGGCATCAGCATAGCTCGTTCCGCTCAGTATGTGCGGTTCGGGAGGCAGCGTATCCGGATCGCCCGTGGTTTGGGCGACATCAAAGACGGTGACCCAGCGGAAGCCGACAATGGCTTTGGCGTCCGGATCGTCATCGGTAGGCATTTTTTTAATCAGGGGCGCTAGGATGGGAATACCGTGGGATCCTTTCAGCACTTGGCGTCCCATGGTTTGCCACGTGCGATATCCCGCGACATAGTGTGCTTCGGGATGGGCCGCGGCAATGAGCAGTTGATTGGTGGGGGAATACCGCGGAAATCGTGCCGCGATCTGGAGCGTATGCAGCCAGGCGTCATGATGCAAGAGCGGCGTCAGATGCTCGGTAAGATAGGTGTCTAGTTCTGCGTGGGTCATCGGGGGGAGCCTCCTTAAAGAAGGAAATGAGAAACAGACGACACCTGAGAGCCGCCGAAAAGGCGGCGCACAAAAGAGGGAACGAGGCAGAAAAGCTACCGGATTTTGACAATGAGGACGGAATGCTCTACAATACGCTAAATAACAGAATTATGTTGGATACGAACAATAGGAGGTGGCGTAGTGACCCGCGAGGAATGGATTCGGCACAGCACCCCCCTCATTGAGGGATTAGATAGTTATCCCGAATGGCTGAGCGAACCAGAAGACGATCTGCTTTTTTCGGAATGGATTAGCGTCGAAGGATTGCCGCTCAATGGACGCCTGTGGCAGTACGCGAACGACGGACAAACCATGACGGTGCGCTACTACACCGCAGAGGGTATGGTAAGAACGCATCAGTGGGATGATGAAGAACAGGATTCGTATGACCCAAGTGCCCTCGAGTTTCCGGATCCGGGAGATTTTGATGCCAATGTGGCCTTGATTTGGGATTGGCTGGCGGCGGCGGACCCCTCGGCGTTGCCTGCAGTCAGTGTCACGGCGATGCCAAGGCCGGTGAAAGCGGCCATGACGCCTCCTGTCTCCTTTGACGGCACACCAGAATCGGCACTGCGGCTATGGATACCAGAAACGATGGACGAATGGGAGCGGACGCGCTGGCGGGTGATTCGGGGCGGGAAATCTTCCCTGTTAAAGCTGTGACAAGGCCTTTTCCCGCTGTCCCTATACAGGTCCACACCGAACATCTTAATGGGCTCTGCCAGGATTCTAAGGTCGTCCCGCCTCCAAAATTAGGCATCTTTGTCCTTTAGGACGGACAGGATGTCAAGGTGTATCACACAAATAGTGAGCCCTTGCCACAAATCGCCTTGGGAGCATGCGTCGGGGTCGGCAGTGTTTATCTGGCAAATCCCAGGCTTCCCAGGAAATCGCTTCAGCCACTCGAAAAATCTGCCCCTCGCGCAGGACATTCCCGACAACCTGTCGAAAGATTAAGAGATAAACATGGGCTACGGAAGCGGAGGAATCCCATGCATACGCGGGTGTCCTTGGATGTGGTGGATTTTGGCCAACGATTGCGGTGGTTGCGCGAAGCCCGACGGCTAGCGCCCGAAGAACTGGCGGAACTCGCCAATGACGCATGGCGCAGTTGGGGTTTGCCTGGCCGACGGTTTACCGGATCCTGGGTCCGGCTGATGGAGCGAGGATGGGAAGGGGCTGTGCACACGATCGCGCAGTATCGCATCCTCGCTCTGGCCATGTCCCTGGATATCGCACCGGACCGCCTGATGTCGCCAATGCACCACACCCTCGGGGTCGGGATGCGCGATTAAGTGATCCAGGAAAGGTCGCCCTTTAGCGCGGTACGGGTAGACGCCAGGCCTTCCTCGAGCAGAAACCTGGAAGGCCGTGCGACAGGTAGCACTACCCCTGTGTTTGTGTACAACTACGCACGACGGTCCTAAGTCGGGTGGCAGTGGGGTCCAACGGTCTTAATCGTCCCTTTTCCACACGGAGCGCAGGCCCCATCATAAGTCACATCGACAATAACCCAAGTGCGCCAAAACATCCGACCCGTATAAAGATCGGTTTACAGGACCTATTATTGGGAGACGGAGAGCATTCGACAGCGGGGCCCTCGGACTCCGCTATTCTTTGATTCTGGCCCATTCTCAGTTTAGTCGGTCTTTCGATATAGGGTACCTAATCGTACGCAAAGAGCATCCTTCATCGGCACCACCTTTTCCACCTCCTTCGGGTTCTGCTCACTCAGACGCACGGCAGACCGCAGACCCGACACGCCAGAGGGAAGTCAATCGGGGCTGAGCCAGCCCACTCATATTCCAAAAAATGCCGGAATTGATTGGAGTACAAAGCTTTCCATACGAGCACCGGGTGCAATGTTCCCGAATCATTCACTGTTGCCATGAACTGGGATCGAAAACCGACGTTGATCCATGGTAAACAGATCCAGTGTCGCGGAATGTGGTAAGCCTGGCAGCGGTGGGAGCGAGATATTGCACAACAACACGGCCTCCGTTGTCAGAAATCCCCTGTGATTGATAAATGCCCTCATAGGTAGCGTAAGCCGATAAATGCGGTGACGGGTCGGTCAGACTCGCAGAGATCCGCGTAACGGGTCGCGCTGGCCATACAACGGAGTCGTTGTTCTATTTGAGAGTTCGCCCGAGGGTTCATGAGAGCAGTGCGATGATGACAATTCCCTGAGTTAAACGATACGCACAACCGGTTACTTAAACCTACACGGGGCGACTATATGCCACAGGCCTGAAACGAGCGATACCGGGGGCATGAGGTCATTGCCCGCCGGTATCGCATCGGAAGTCTTTGGCGACAACAACCCCGGGAATTCCCCCTTCTAATAGACTAGCGGGACACGGAAGCGGATTCTCCCCCATCGCCATTGGGGGGGATGCGCCGAGGGCTGGGCATAGCGTACCGGGCGATCCATCGCCTGCCACAGCGAATCCCGGGCTGCTCGATAAAGCGGTAGCTCACCATCGATACGCCAAGTGACAACGGGAGTAAAACAGCGACACGCAGGAGCAATCCCCTTGTCCCGGTCATGTGCATGTCAGGAACAAACCGCAAGAGGATGGCCTGCAAGATCAGCCAATGCCACAAGTACAGGCTATAACTGCGGGTACCCACATATCCCAAGAGACGATTACGGGTGAAAAGACGCACAGCCCAATGCTGATGAAACACCAACCAGACTAACAGCCCCAGAGGAAACACCCAGACCAATAATTCCGTTTGTGGATTGGTCCACACTTCATTAGCCAGGGGGAGCGTTAACGCGACCCACAAGAGCACCCAGAGACCGCTGCGGGGTGTCCACCCACGGCGTTTCCAAATCCACAATCCGATGGCAAACCAGATAAATTGCCGTGGCAAGGACCACAATTGAAACGCACCTGTCCACCCCGGCCATTGCGTGAAGGGGAGATGCGTCAAAAACCACGGCCATCCCCACACGAGCGCCAGTCCGATCGCCACCAACCCTTCGGGTCGGACACATGGGATCGCTTTTTGGACAATCCAGGGAAACAGCAGATAAAACGACATTTCGGTCCCAATGGACCACCCGACGCCAATCCATGAATTTTGGTACGCGGGAATCCAGGCAAAGAGAAAGGACAGGTGGGCGACAAGACTCCCCCAGGTGAACGGATCGTGTGCCATAGCAGGCGGAGCAAACCGCACGTTGCCCTGCGTGAACAAAGCCGCAACAAGCAACGCGATATAATACAATGGAGCAATTCGCCAAAACCGACGGGCCCAAAAAGCTCGGCGGGACGGGGCAATGCCCTGTTTAGTGTGCGCGTCCCAACTCAACCCTAACGTCAACGCACTGAGAATAAAAAACAGCCCGACCCCCTCAGCTCCTTGGCCTATAAACCGCATCCACCATCCATGGCGCGTAGGTTCGATCAGAAATGCATGGAAAACGAGCACACTCAATCCAGCCACGCCGCGTAACACGTCAAGCCCCAATACCCGGGTTTGCGCGACAGGCTGTAGTGTAGACGATTTCGGCAAAGCGAAGCACCCCTCCGTCTCAAGGTATTCGTCTAGGTAAGAGCCTGGAGGGTGAATCTAAACTCCGTGACGGGGTTTTATGACGTAAGTCCCGGTGACTATTGCGAAAGAGGTATGCCATGGGGTCACATCCTTTCGAACAACTGCGTGGGCTTGCTGGACCTCCTTTCTAATCACTTCCTACGGGGCCCTGGAGACCTCCGCATCCACGCCGTCACCTTACCATAGGGCTTTTTGTCGTGCAATCCGATCGCGGGATGTTTTAGCTGATTCTCAGGCAGTGGTAACAATTTGGTCACAATTTCACACGATATCAAGCAAGACAGGGCACCCCTACATTCGTCAGCAGGAGATGAAGAGATGCCTTTTGCAGTCCATGACCAAATTCTGCAAACGCTTCGGCAGGGCGCTCGCGACCTGATTCTCCGGCCATAACTGCCCACTGCCAATCTGAGGCATCTCCAGTTGTAATGTCCGAATAGAAAGAAGTGTCTACGCAAAGATGTTATCGGGATCCCTGGTCGAAGAGATAGCACGATGGCACTTATCAAACGCGCCGTAAAACCCCTTGCTTTAGCTACGGGGATACAAGGCGCTCGTCGTGAGGCGAAAGTTTTGTATTTACACGCTACCTCAATTACTATATAATATCTATATAGAAAGAAGGTGGCGAGTGTGTACCTGACACAGAGTAACCAAATCAAGGGACTCGATAAGAACGAATACGAAGCCTTGCGGGAAATGTGCCGGTATGCGAAAAATCTCTATAACGTGGGTTTGTACTCGATCCGTCAATATTTCTTTGCCGAAGGTCGTTACCTGCGCTACGAATCGAACTATCAAGTGGTGAAGGAGAACGAAAACTACGAATTCCTCACTATCTGGAGAAAGACGGCTACTTCCCGTTAATTCTCTCGACGAATGCGATTGTCATCAAAGAGGGCTTCTTGCAAGTGCCGATGTCGCACGGATTCAAGCAGGCGCATCCAGACTTGGAACGTATCAAAATTCCGTTTCCTGTGCGATTGGAAGGCAAGAACATTAAAGAAGTGCGAATCATCCCCGTGGAACGTGCGCGATTCTTCAAAGTGCAATTCGTCTACGAAGCGTCAGAAGAAGCGCAACCTACTCTATCACCAGATAAGGCACTGGCGATTGATCTGGGTTTAGACAATCTTGCGACGTGCGTGAACAGTACGGATGGGTCGTCGTTCATCCTCGACGGAAAATACTTAAAATCCATTAACCATCTATACAACGCGAGAATGGCAAAGTTACAGTCCATCCTGGACCAGCAAAAGCTCCCGCGATCAGAGCAAATGGCACGTATTACGGTAAATCGTAACAACAGTGTTCACGATTACATGATGAAGGCGGCAAGATACATCGTGAACTACTGCCTCACTCGTAAGATTAGTACTATCGTCGTAGGTTACAATCCTGATTGGAAACAAGATGCTAACATGGGCAAGCGGAACAATCAAAACTTTGTACAGATACCCCATGGACAACTTCGTACCCAACTGGAAAACCTGTGCGAACGCTACGGATTGAAGTATGTCGAACAAGAGGAGTCATACACATCCCAGGTGAGTTTCCTTGACGGCGATGCGATACCAGTCTGGAACGGTACACACCAGGAAGTCACTTTTAACGGAAAACGTGTAAAGCGCGGATTGTACCGCACGAAAGATGGTCTCGCACTGAATGCCGACGTGAATGGTGCGGCGAACATCCTGCGCAAAAGTAACCATAGACTCATCAGTGATGAGCGAGTGGCTAGAGGGCTTTTGGCAAACCCATTGCGAGTAAAGCTGACGTAAATCAGTTCCTCGCAAGAATCCCCCGCCTTTAGGCGTGGGGAGTGTCAAGTAAGATTGGTACAAACTTATCCGTCGAGCTTCAGCCATTATGTTTGCTTTACTACAATGGGTGTCTCCAGTAGCCTGCCCATCAAATTAACAGGCTTTGGGGGGCGCAGTTAAGCTATCCTAAAACACGTGACTGACGTTTGCAATGGCCAGCGGCTTGAGAGATTTTTCAATCGGGGGACACCAAGAACCACGGTCTGACGCTGCAATTTGGTCGCATGTTTGGAGGAAACGTTGGCCATTAACGACGGTCCCGTGGGGGGGAATAGCTCCGCGACGCATGTGGCGGGTTATCAAATATATGCCTAAGGCGCCTAAAGCCTGTTGTACTGTCGGATCATCACTGTAGGGCAAGTGAGTAATGCGTAGCGGGTATGATATTAATTGGTAGACGCCAGTTTGCACATTAACTAAGATAACCCAAGCGCCTTGTTCCCACGAAACACGATGGACGGCGATCATTTCTCTGATTCCTCCTCCAAACAGCCTTTATTTGTCAAAGTGTTTTATAAACGCGTGGCACGCATACAGTTTGTTTGTCTTAGTTTAGTGATCGGCATCACAAAGGTTTTATCGGATTGATCAAGACTTGTCGCCAAATACCATTTTTGGGGTTAGCTTCAACATGTGATCATTTAATGAGGGGACAGGCAGAGGCGCTAAGTGGGCTAATGCAGAGTGTATCGTTGCACCCATCCATCAATGGACCAACACAATCGGTCCAATTGCGTTTCTTGTTGGGAGAGTAATTCGGACAGGCCCGTTTGAGCCACTCCGATTACATTAGATTGCATATTAATCAGGGCGCTAAAGCCTCCAGAGTAATAGAGCTGGGCCGCAACCAACAAATCTGGTCGCATCACGGGCTTAACACTTGGTAGTAAATCGCCTGCCGCGTAAGCTCCGTTAATGCATAGCGCAATGATGTTAGTTGATACCGCCAAGGATGCATTGAGACTTTTGGTGAAGGCTTGAGGATTGGCACGATCATGCCGTAACTGGCGGTATCCTCTCATATCCTTTTCAGCAAGAATCAGGAATCGTTCAGGGCTGTCCAACACATCAGGATAATCGATACGTGAAATCGCCGCTATTTTTCGCGTTAAGGCCCCCGCCACGGCAGCAGCCATGGCGCCGGCACTGCCGCCGGCCCATGAAGGACTGGGAAGTTCAGTTCGCTGGAGGAATTCCCCGATAGTCCAATCTTTTAATGCCACAATTTAGCACTCCTCATTCCCAAATGCTAGGTCTTTTGTTCTCTATTTCCATAAGAACCTTTATGACATCATAAGTGGGACAGCCTCCTAAAAGCGTTAACAACACCATTATTGCGTCGCAGTATCGAGACCTCCGCCGATAAACTTGGTGATCTACCGCTAACAGTGCTACTCGACCAAAAACTTCAGAACAAATAGGTAATAATGAAAATTGTGCATTATAATGGCGCTATTGACGATCACTCTCTAGTGCATGACCTTCTATTTGCCATTGTAGAAGACCGCCTTCCAAATAAAAGACCTGCGGGGGGCGGGCACCTAATAGTCCGGCGGCAAACATGCTGCGAATACCTGCTTTACACACAAAAAGCAGATCTCTGGTCTGGGGAATCTCGGTCATATGGGACCATAATTCGAACACAGGAACATTAACAGACTGTGGAAGCCGCATTTGGCGAAATTCGGAAGGCTCATCCACATCGACGATATGGACTGGCCATCCAGCATCCAACCGTTGGGCTAGGGTATTGACCGACATGATCGTGGCATGGGGAATCACGAGACTGTCAGACAACGTGGTATAGGCTGCTGCGGCCGTCGTCAACAGATCCTCAGGCGTAACGCCTCGACGTTTTGCTAAAGCGATTGTCCGATGTTCTAAATTCCCTGGCAAATTGACACTATAATTACCCATCACTCTGTTACCCTCCTACATATCACAGAAAAAACTTCGACTCATTCTGTATTAGGCCTTTATCCAAATCCAATTTTTAACGACGTCATCGTACTACGAACCGGTTTGTCACAACGTGAGTATTATCACATTAGGCGCGACAAGCCTGTAAGGTGGGATACACAGGAGATCGCAGTGATTTTACGGATAATATTCCCAACATGCTTCTTAAGTTAGCCGTAAGTTCCGTTAGCATGGAAAAATGATTCCCATACGGGATTTTCTGCTTTCCCAAACTATACTGGAGTTCTTTGGAGGAACATGTAGGTCACCGAAAATTTTAGCATGGCAAATGCTGACGTGTTGAATGTACGAATTCGCACAAAACAAGGAGATCTAAATACTAGAGCAGCCTGGCTCGAAAATCTCCCAAAACTCTTTGATCTAGTCTGGGGCTCGCATTGACTTCCCGTTCGCAAGGCCCG
>JAMDDZ010000099.1:0-12243 GCA_023488565.1 Bacillota bacterium
TTACCGGGTAGTTGTGCAAAACCTCTTGATAGAAATCAATCAAGTCATCTGACGTCTGCGGTTTGCCTTGCAGTCGGTATCCCTCGGGAGTGCGAATTTCATTAGCGGCGACATCGATGGCCAGAGCCACATCCTGTCCCGGAACCAACCCGGCCTTTTCAATCGCCCGCACCAGAAAATCCAACACTTCCCGGTCGTTGTCCAAATCCGGCGCAAAACCTCCCTCATCTCCCACCGCCGTGCGCAGTCCTCGGGCCTGCAGCAAAGACTTCAACGCATGGTAGGTTTCCACCGCCATGCGCATAGCTTCGGCAAATGAGGAAGCCCCGGCGGGAACCAGCATAAACTCTTGGATATCCACATTATTGTCCGCATGGACCCCGCCATTAACCACATTAAGCAACGGTACCGGCAACAGTCGGCTGTTGGTTCCCCCAATGTACCGGTAAAGCGGGATGTGCAACGAATTGGCAGCCGCATTCAAGACCCCAAGCGATACCCCAAGACAGGCATTAGCCCCCAATCTGGCCTTTTGCGGGTCTCCGTCCAAGTCTCGCAGCAACTGGTCAATTTGGGCTTGATCTTGGACCCGCATGCCCACCAGTGTAGGCGCCATAATTTCGTTGACATTGCGGCATGCCGTCCGCACGCCCTTGCCTTGATATCTGGTTTCCCCGTCACGCAGTTCTACAGCTTCATGGGCTCCGGTTGACGCACCGGACGGAACCCGTGCCCAACCGCATTGCCCGGACTGCAAATCCACGCGAATCGCCAACGTGGGGTTGCCCCGGGAATCCAATATTTCATACGCATGAATACCACTAATCACGTCCGACATACTCTAGCCTCCCACCTGCGTCGTGGCGCAGATCTTATTGAAGTAATGATGTTCCGCTCATTTCTGACGGGATCGCAAGGCCCATGGCTTCCAACAATGTTGGGGCCACGTCACGGAGTCCTCCGCCATCTCGCAGGGTGCGAGAACCGATAAGATCCTTTGATGCCACCACCATAAACGGTACCGGATTGGTTGTGTGCTGCGTATTGGGGGTGCCATTTGTGTCACGCATCACCTCGGCGTTGCCATGGTCCGCGACAATCAACAACATCCCATGATGCTGCAGCACACAATCGGCAATTTCGCCGATTGCTTCATCGACCACCCGCACCGCTGCCTCGGCCGCCTGCACATTTCCCGTGTGTCCTACCATATCTGCATTGGCAAAGTTTAACAAAATGAAATCAAACCGATCCTGACCCAGTGCGCGAATCACTACGTCCTTAATTTGAGGAGCGCTCATGGCTGGCTCCAAATCATAGGTGGCCACTTTGGGAGAGGCTACCATAATCCGCTCTTCGCCCGAATGCGTCTTTTCAATGCCTCCGTTGAAAAAAAACGTCACATGAGCATATTTTTCGGTTTCCGCCACATGCAGCTGTGACAAGCCTTGCTTGCTAACCCACTCGGCCAAGTTGTTGGTTACACTTTGCGGGGCAAACAGATGGGGCAGAACAAATTGCTCATCATACACTGTCATGCCCCCTAACCAACGGACACGAGACATGGGCCGGGAAAACTCGGTAAAGTTAGGGTCGCTTAAGGCACGTGTGATTTGCCGTACCCGGTCGGCACGGAAATTGAAGACAAAAACAATGTCATCAGGTCCGATGGTGCCAATCGGTTGATTATGTTCATCGGTTAATACGGTTGGCGGCACGAATTCATCGGTGATTCTCTGCCCGTATGCGGCCAGTAATGCTTCCACCGCGCTTTGAGCTTTGTTCCCTATCCCTTCAACCATGGCCCGGTAGGCTCGCTCGGTGCGATCCCAACGTCGGTCCCGATCCATAGCATAATAACGGCCAGATATTGAGGCCACCCGTCCTAGACCCACCATATTGAGAGTAGAAGCTAACCATTCTAGGGATGATGCAGCACTCTCGGGCGAAACGTCTCGTCCATCCAGCCAGATATGCAAATATACCTCGAGAGGATGGCCATATTGCGCGATTAATAACAGCAGCGCCGCTAAGTGCTCCTGATGACTGTGAACGCCGCCCGGGGATAAGAGGCCCAAGAGGTGCAGCCGACGCCCCTGACTTTGCCGCATCATTTCTAGAAATGTGAGATTCTCGGCCAATGTCCCGTCTTCGATGGCATCATTGATGCGAACCAAGTTTTGTTGAATGATGCGGCCGGCACCAATGGTTAAGTGACCCACATTAGAATCACCCATCTGATTTTCCATGAGCCCCACCGCGTTGCCATGAGCTGCCACCAACGCGCTGGGATATTCTTGTGCCAAGCGTTCCATATTTCGTGCCGGTGCACTGCTAATCGCGTTGGTGGGACCTGATTCTGCCTGTCCCCACCCATCCAGCACCGCCAATACCACAGGTTTAACCACCATTTTCTCCTTCTTGGTGCACCAGGCTTTCCATCATTGCCACCATGGTTTCGACGTCTAACGAGGCACCGCCAACCAAAGCGCCATCAATGTCTGGAGCCTCGGCAAATTCCCGAATGTTTTTGGGGGAGACGCTCCCTCCATACAAAATGCGTATACTATCCGCCACCTCAGAAGAAAATTGTTCGCTGAACTGGTGGCGAATGGCAGCAGCTACTCCATTGGCGTCTCGTGCCGTCGGCACCTTGCCACTGCCAATGGCCCACACCGGTTCATAAGCCACGGTGAGTTTGATTGCGTCATAGGTTGCCAAACCTTGCAACACGGCGCCTATTTGCCTATGCATGACAGCCAGTGTCTCTTCCCGTTCACGCTCCTCGGCAGTTTCACCCACACATAAAATGGGATGAAGATGCGCCGATATCGCGGCCTGGACCTTGGCTGCTACCAGCTCATCGCCTTCTCCAAAATGCTGGCGGCGTTCGGAATGCCCCACCAAAACGTACTCCGCTCCCGCCTCCCGCAACAAATATCCGGAAAGGGCCCCGGTCATGGCACCTTCGGTACCCAAATCCAGATTCTGAGCCCCGATTTGAATGGGACTTCCGGCAAACCGCTGGCTCAAAGGCCAAAGCGCCAATGCTGTGGGGAAGATCATCACATCGATGGCCGAGTACGCGTCGGCATCATAGCGACGCAACAACTCCCGGCCAAAAGCCAATGCCGCGGGTACTGTCTTGAACATTTTCCAGTTGGCAGCCAACAACACACGTCGCATCATCGTAGTTCCTGCCCCTCATGCGTCAAAGCCGCCACCCCGGGCAAGGTCTTCCCTTCGAGAAATTCCAGTGTTGCTCCTCCCCCGGTGGAAACGTGGGTCAGTTTGTCCGCTACTTGCGCCTTATGCACTGCGGCCACAGAATCTCCTCCGCCGACCACGACTTTCGCGGACAGAGTGGCCAGAGTGTGGGCCACGGCCATGGTAGCACCTGCAAATGCATCCCATTCAAAGACTCCCATAGGCCCGTTCCACAGCACCGTGCGCGCCGGTGCTAATTGCGCCTCGATTTGCGATATGGTGCCGGGGCCTAAATCCAATGCCATGTCCTGATCGCCAAGTTGGCCAACCGCCACGACGCGATGGGGCGCATCCGCCCGAAACTCAGTGGCCACCACAAGGTCGGATGGGAGTATTACCGGAATATTTTTGGCTTGCGCTTGGGCCAGCAGATGTTGCGCGGTAGGTAATACCTCCGGTTCCACTTTGGATTCGCCCATGAAAAATCCCTGGGCGGCTAAAAATGTATTGGCCATGCCTCCGCCAATGATGAGGCCGTCCACCTGGTCCAGAAGGTTGCCTAATAACGTGACTTTGTCACTGACCTTGGCTCCGCCAATGATCGCCCAGTAAGGACGATCCGGGTGTCCCAGAATTTCACTCAGCACCGTTAATTCGCGTTCCATCAGACGTCCCGCGTACGACGGCAGATACTGGGGCACACCGACCATGGAAGCCGATGCCCGGTGAGCAGTGCCAAAAGCGTCATCAACGTAATAGTCAGCCAAATGCGCCAACATTTGCGAAAACCCGGGATCATCCGCTTTTTCTCGGGGGTCAAACCGCAAGTTCTCCAGCATTAAAATCGTTGCCGGCGCCATTCTTTGAATCGCTGAGTCAACTTCGTCCCCGACAATGTGATCCACAAAAGACACCGCATTGGGGAGCAGCGTCTGAAGATACGCGGCTACCCCCCGAAGGCTGTCTTGCGAATTTGGCGTCTTGGGACGTCCCCGATGACTCATTACGATAACACGGGCCTGCCGTTGCAAAAGAAACTGCAATGTGGGCAAGGCACCTCTGATCCGTGTATCGTCTGTGATCATCCCGGTAGTGGCATCGATCGGCACATTGAAGTCTACGCGTACCAATACCCGCTTGCCCTCGATATTGGGCATATCGTCCAGTGTGTGAAATGACGGCATTGACTACACGCCCTTTCGCGCCACAAGCCCTGTCAAGTCCACCAAACGGTTGGCATAGCCCCATTCATTGTCGTACCATGACAGCACTTTGACCATATGGTCACCGATCACCATAGTTTCCGGTCCATCAACTATACTGGAACGCGGATCTCCCTTGAAGTCCATCGAAACCAGTGGTTCCTCGCTATATCCCAAAATCCCCGCCATGGATCCCAACGATGCCTCTTTAAATGCCTGATTGGCCGCTTCTTTGGATACCGGCTTTGCTGTATTCACTGTCACATCGACAATGGAGACCACTGGTGTCGGCACTCTCAGGGACATGCCGTTCAATTTGCCTTTCAGTTGAGGCAAGACCAAGTGCAATGCACGAGCCGCTCCAGTACTGCTGGGGATAATGTTCATGGCGGCGGCACGGGCCCGCCGGAAATCGGAATGTGCCAAATCCAGCAAGCGTTGGTCATTGGTGTAACTGTGTACCGTGGTCATCATGCCCGATTCGATTCCGAAACTTTCATCCAAGACTTTGCACACCGGAGCTAAACAGTTGGTGGTGCAAGAGGCATTGGAAATGATGAAGTCAGTCTCCGGGTTATAGTTTTCATCATTGACACCTAAAACAATCGTAATGTCCTCTCCCTTGGCCGGAGCCGAAATAATAACCCGTTTGGCTCCCCCGCGGTCGATATGGGCACGGGCTTTGGCGGCATCGGTAAACAGCCCCGTGGATTCCACCACAATGTCCACTCCCAAGTCACGCCAGGGAATTTGCCCGGGATCCCGTTCGGCCAACACGCGGATGGTACGGTCACCGACAATTAAATCGGTGCCTTCAGTACGCACTTCTTGGTCAAACACGCCGTAGTTGGAGTCATACTTGAGGAGGTGCCCCACCGTTGCCGCATTAGTTAAGTCGTTAATCGCGACAATTTCAAAGTCTTGTTGTTGCTGCGCAATGCGAAAGAAACGACGGCCAATACTGCCGCCTCCATTGATTCCTACTTTTACCACTATAGTCCCTCCTCATCAGTAGTCCCGCCGTGAAGCGGCACCGTAATGCTATTTTAGCGAAAAAACGCCATGACTCACAGCTACCAAAGCCTAGTCATTCAATTCCTTGCGTTCCCCTGTGACCATGTAAATCACCCATTCCCCAAGATTGGTCGCGTGATCTGCAACCCTCTCTATATAGTTTGCCACAAAAAGCAAATGAATGGCTTGAGGCACGGTCTCTGGCCGTTCTTGCATCAATCCCTGTAAATCGTCAAAAATCCGTGAATAGAGATGATCTACATCATCATCAAGCCGAATCATGGTCACCGCTTCTTCCAAACTGCGATGAATATAGGCATTTAACGCCAAACGCACCATGGAGCTGGAAAGGCGGGCCATTTCAGGAATATCCACCAAGGGCTTTACCAAGGGCTCATGGCCCAACCGTACCGTCACCTCGGCAATATCGGCGGCATGGTCTGCCATCCTCTCTAAGTCCGTAATAATTTTTAAGATGGTGGACACGATGCGCAAATCTCCGGCCAGCGGCTGCTGCAGCGCCAAAAGTGTTAGGCAACGCCGTTCAATGTCAATTTCCATGGCATCAACCCGGTCATCATCGGCAATGACCATGTCCGCCAATGTGAGATTCCGCTCCGTAAGTGATTTCACAGCGCGACGAATTTGGTCCTCAACCAAGGCTCCCATGCGAATTAACTCCTGGTCCAGTTGTTGCAATTCCGCACGAAACGATTGACGCAGCATCCAGCACCCTCCTACTCATAACGCCCGGTGAGAAATTCTTCGGTAGCCGACTGCCTCGGTGTAGTAAACACTTCTTTGGTGGGCCCCAGTTCCACTAAACGACCTTCACGAAAAAAGGCGGTAAAATCCGACACCCGAGCCGCTTGTTGCAGGTTATGGGTGACCAAAATTACGGTGTATTGTCCCTTAAGCGCCAAGACTAATTCCTCGATTTTTGCGGTGGACAAGGGATCCAAAGCAGACGTCGGCTCATCCATCAACAGCACCTGGGGGGAAACCGCAAGCGCGCGGGCAATGCAAAGGCGTTGCTGCTGACCACCGGAAAGCGAGCTGGCAGGGCGCCGCAATTTCCCACGCACCTCATCCCAAAGCGATGCTTGTTTCAAACTCTCTTCTACCAAAATCCGCAATCGATTCGAGTTTTTGACGCCTTGCAGCCGCAGGCCGTATGCCACGTTATCAAACACGCTAAAGGGAAATGGGTTGGGGTGCTGAAACACCATCCCTACTTTTTGCCGCAATTCTACCAAGTCCACGTGGTCTCCGATGACTTCGAAGTTACCTACTTGGACTTGCCCTTTGATGTGAACCCCGGAAGCACGGTCGACCAAGCGGTTTAAAACTCTTAGCAACGTTGACTTTCCGCACCCTGAAGGACCAATCACCGCCAGTACCCGCCCCCCAGGCACCGTCATCGAAACGTCTTTCAGAACCCATTGATCCCGATACGCTACCGACAATTGCGTCACATTGATGTGGGGCGCTTCATTGTCCACTCGATACCCCCCGAGTGTCATATTTCTCACGGACTCTCCCTAATGTTACCAGACAAACGTGCTGCTTGTTGTCAGATTTTCTTTAAGGCATCCATTGGTTTTAGCCAGTGTGCGAGTTTTTGGGTGAGATACAACACCAATCCTACGAGTAACAATAGCACCACTCCGGTGGCCGCGGCCTGGGCGTCGGCGTGAGGGGCCACTGATTCGGTCCTGAGATACCATAAATGCACCGCCAAAGTTTCCCCGGGTGCAGACCAACCCCAGTGCTGAGATACATTGATCCCGGCCGTGAAAATCAAGACCGCTGATTCCCCCATGAGCCGAGCAATCGCCATCCCCAAACCAGAAACCAACGCAGGCAGTGCGCTCGGCAACACCACGCGCAACAGCGTCAAGTACTTGGTGGCGCCTAAGGCCAGCGACGCTTCGCGAAAACTGTCTGGTACCCCGCTTAATGCCGCGACGCTGACATCCACGACAAACGGCCAGTTTACCACAGCCAACGCGATGACCCCAGCTCCCACCGACAAGGGCCATCTCATCCCTACAATGACCCATTCAAAAACCATCAGGCCAATCACAATAGTCGGGAGACTTAGCAGCGTATATCGCATGCGATCAAAGACCAAAAGGAAGCCAGGTCGCGCCCCGTATTCGATGCGCAATATCGCCGCTGCTAAGCCTAAGGGAATGGTAATTGCAGATGCCGCTCCTACCATCAACAAGGTGTTTAGCAGTTCCGGCCCGACTCCGCCCAAAGAACTCAGTTCTGAAGGTGTTCTCCACAAAAATCTCAGAGAAATCTGAGGTAGCCCCTGCCACACCAGATCTCCAAGAAGAAGGCCAAACACTACTGTAGTCAAGAGGCTTCCAACCACCGCCAATCGATGCCAGGTGGTACCTTTCACCCGACTTCCCTCCCGCCAATCCGCTCCACCAACAAAACCAAACCATACATCGCCACAAGCAACAAGAGGGCCATCACATCAAGAACACGATGACCAAAAGCCCCTGGCGGCAAAAGACCAATATCATTGAGAATCTCACTGGTCAAAGTAGCCCCTGGCGCCAACAGACTATGGGGAAAAAAGGGTTGCCCCCCAATAACCATTTGCACCGCCATGGTTTCCCCCAAGGCACGGCCAACCGCGACAATTCCCGCCTCCGCCAGCGGAGCCCGAATCGACTGCAATACCACCCGTCCTAAAGTTTGGTCCGGCGTGGCTCCTAGAGCCAGCGACCCCTCAACCCATCGCTCCGGCACCCGCATTGCCGCGTGAATTGCCAAAAGACTTAGGGTGGGAATAATCATTACGGCCAAAACCATACCCGCTGCCGCCAAACTAAATCCGCTGCCCCCTCCTAAATTTCTGACCAAAGGCACAACCATGGCTAGACCCCACCAGCCAAAAATCACCGATGGAATAGCCGCCAGGCTCCCCACCGCCTGACGAATTTTTGGCAGCCATCGGCGTGGCAGCACCATCGTTGCAGTGATAGCTACCGACAGTGCCAGCGGGTAGGCTAAAATCACAGCGATGAGAGTCACCGCAAGAGAGCCGGCAATAAAGGGCAACAAGCCAAATTGGCCTTTAATGGGATGGTATTGCAACCCCAAAATCGTCCTATTCAAACCATGTCGCAAGAAAAACTGCAGCGCTCCCCAGCCTAATGTGCCCCAAAACGCAAATCCTAGGGCAATTAACAGGGCTGCCGCTGTCAAAAATAGTCCATGCTGTACCCGTTCTGTGCGGAGATTCTTTTGATGCACCGTCATGGCTGTGCCGGATAGATGCCGAACTGTGCTTTTGTCGGAGAACGACTAAGATCCGATGCCAATTGCTTGACAATTGCGGGAGCACTTTTGCGCACATACAACGTCGGCTCGGTGTAATATGGCCAGCGATTCCTCCGCCTCAGGTCAAATCGGCTGCTGCCCACGGCCATCACCACGACTCCTTTCAAATCTGGTCTCCACTCCACGTATCCTAAGGCGCCGGGAGTGCCCATCACCGTTTTATACAAGGCGCCATTGGACAGTTGAATAATAGCACGCGGCGAAACCGATCGCCCTTTGAGAATCTGCCTCTCAATCATAAAGCGAGCGCCAGAACTTAATGGGCGGGAAACGACGATCACGGCAGTGTTCTCGCCTCCTACTTGGCGCCAATTTCCGATATCGCCCACCAACAATCGCTGAAGTTGTGGTGGCGAAACCTTGTTCACTCCAATGTGGCAGTTGCCAATGAACAGCACCGGAAGCCTCCCTAATGGGTAGCCAAGCATGGCGGCAGACATCACTTGGGGTGGCTCAATGTCCGACATCCCGATATCTGCCCGCCCTTGCAGCACGGCTGCCAACCCAGCCCAAGAGCCGCCTCCGGTTATGGACACCCGAATTTTTGGATGCCTGGCCTCCCATCGCGGCAACTCCTCTTTAATCACCGGAAGCAGAGCGCTGGATCCTGAAATGGCTATATGCGCCGAAGGTTCTGGTATTCCTCTATGGCTGAGCCATACCGCCATCCACCATTGTAGAAAGAACATAACCCTAGTGTCCCAGAAGATGGCGTTCTAATCCGAAAACCTTGGCAACCATACCGTAAATATGGTTCCTTGTCCCACCTGACTACTTACTTCTATGCGGCCTTGATGCAATTCCATGATATGTTTTACGATGGCCAATCCTAGACCTGTGCCGCCTGACGCCCTGGAGCGTGCCCTGTCCACGCGATAGAACCGCTCAAAAATTCGCGATAAATCTTGCCCCGGAATTCCGATACCGGTATCTTTTACGGATACTCCCACCATTGGGTTGCCCGGTTCTGACGCGAGTTTAATGGTAATCATACCGCCCGCCGGGGTGTACTGCACTGAATTGGAGATTAAATTTAAAAACACCTCGGCCAGCAGGTCGGGATCTCCCGCCACTAATGGAATATGGCTGGGCAATTGGTTATCAAACACCAGTTCTGCCGACTGGGCCCGTGGACCTAATTTGACTAAAATGGACTCGATGAGGACCGGAAGATCCACCGGTATGCGATTGACGGGGAGCGAATGATGCTCCATCCGCGACAAAGCCAGCAGATCGTCGACCAGGTGGCTCATTCGTGTCGCTTCTTCGTGGATAAGCCGAATAAATCTACGCGCGGTGTCAGGATCGGGATCGTCTTGCAGGGTTTCGGTAAATCCGCGAATAATCGTTAGAGGTGTTTGCAATTCATGGCTAACATTGGCGACAAAATCCTGGCGCATCCGCTCGGCCTGTTTTTGTGCTGACACATTGCGTGCCACAAGAACAGCGCCAACGCCTCCCAAGGGTTGGTTTAACGCTGCAACCGTGACTTCCACGACTTCATCATCGTCGACATCATGCGGGCTCCAGAGCACCGTCTCGGTGCCCCCATTTTGGGTCACCTGATGGACTGCGTCGTCTATTGCCACATCGCGGATCACTTCAAGCAAATGCCTTCCCATCACATCTTGGGCATCAATCGCAAACAATTGATAGGCTGCCTGGTTAATTAGGGTAATGGTCAATCCATGGCTGAGGATAATAATGCCATTAGCCATGCTGGTTAAAATGGCCTCGAGTCGTTCTTTATCTTGCTCTAAATCTTCTGTCCGTTCTTTCAACGCTTCTGCCACCCGGTTCATTCCATGGGCCAGTCGGTCCAACGGATCGGCCTGATCTAAATAGACCCGGGCCTCCAAATCTCCCGAGGCCCAACGATCCACGGTGTTTTCCAATTGCACAATCGATTCGCCTAAAAATGTGTCCTGTGTCTTCAGATGCAACACCAGCCTAATCGTCCATACCCAAGCCACGGCCGCCAAAATCACTGCGCCTAGCCGTGCATGCGGCAACGCCGCCAGCCAGGCAGCCACCGACAAAGCCAAAGCTGACAAGATAGGCGTCGCATAATGCCGCAGTCGCATCCCATTCACGATTCGCGAAACCGATATCCCACACCACGCACGGTCTCGATAAAGCGCGGACTTTGCGGGTCTTCCAATAATTTTTCACGCAGATGTCGCACATGCACATCCACCGTGCGCGCATCGCCAAAAAAATCCTGTCCCCAAACCCGCATCAACAAGTCGTCACGCGTAAAAGCCCTTCCCGGATTTTTGGCCAAGATATGAAGGAGTTCAAATTCGGTAAACGTAAGATTTAAGGTTCTCCCGTCCAGGGAAGCAACCCGCCGGTCCGGATCTACCACGAGTCCGGTCCGAGTGATTTCCTGGGATTCACTCCCGTCATCCTCGCGAGCTCGGGTACGTCTTAAGATGGCTTTGACACGAGCCACCAGTTCTCGGGGGGAGAATGGCTTGGTCACATAATCGTCGGCTCCCAGTTCCAAACCGAGAACCCGGTCCACCTCATCTTTTCGCGCAGTCAACAAGATAATTGGGATCTCCGTTTCCCGGCGCAATTGGCGGCACACATCCAAACCCGACATACCAGGCAACATAACATCTAGCACCACTAAATCCGGTGCGTCACGACGCGCCATTTTTAACGCCTCGGCACCGTCATGGCTTACCATGACGTCAAATCCTTCGCGGGTTAAATTGTATGACACAAGCTCCACAATCGCCGCTTCGTCGTCCACGATGAGCACGCGCTGTCCCATAGTTATTCCGCTACCGGAGCCTCCTCCACGACAATCCGTCGCGCATGAATTTTGACAGTTCCCACATTGACCGCTGTCATCTCTTCTAACATATCATGCACGCTTTTTTGGGTTTCCTCCAACACCTGGAAAATATTCCTTCGGGTCCCCAGCCATACTTCCATTTCGATGGAAAGAAATCCCCCATTCGATTGTACCACTGTTCGCACGACACGCGAGATCCCAGGGGTGTTGCGGCCAATGTGACTCGCCACCGCTGCGATCACCGTATCAGCAATATAAAATTTTCCCAAAGACGAATAGGTCGGACGCACAATGGATTTTTCCACGACCATTTGCCGATGGCGCCCGCGAAACATGAATCTTAAAGGGTCAACCCAGTATCCCCCAAAGCTTTTCTTTACTTCCATGGCCGGTGCCGGGATCACATGCTTGCCTTGCTGCCGACGCACCTGTTGGGCTACTTGGCGTTCTTCCAATGTCGTGACCTGTTCGATGCGAATCCAGTTAATGGGCTGCTGGCTTAAGTCTAACGCTGCCAAGATGTGCCGAATCATTTCTTTAGATGTCCCTAAAATCAGCACATCGTGCGGAGCCAATCGTTTCAAGCCGTCTTTTACCGCTGCGGCATGATCTTCGTCAGCCAGAATAGCCCGTTAACTGGATTCGCATCGA
>JAMDDZ010000099.1:12253-12648 GCA_023488565.1 Bacillota bacterium
CCCCTGGGATCTCGCTTAGCGGAGACTCCTGCCACAATGCGTCCGTCTACAATTAACAAACCATCGTCGATGATGCTGTCGGCATTGATTTGTTCGGCCACCATTGAAGCCCGATGACTTTTGCCGGTTCCGCTCGGTCCAACCAGAGCATGAATATTCACTGATGTTGGCTCCCCGCTGCTCGCAACAACTCGGCAATCAACATAATCCGCGGGGATACAAACTGCCACTCGATGTGCTCATGGCGTGCATGCGCCCCCCGGCCGATTGCGCCCAGACCATCCAGAGTGGGCGCAAGGGCCGCAGTGAAATTTCCGTCGCTGGCGCCCCCCACTCTCAATCCCAACAACTCTTCTCCAGTCTCGCCCCGCCATATTTTCCGCGCTCGATCAAAC
>JAMDDZ010000102.1 GCA_023488565.1 Bacillota bacterium
TTGGAACCGGAAGATTTCTTCACGAGCCGGGTTTTTCAGATGCCGATGACTCACTAAGTGGCAGAGCCATTGACCGATACAGAATCGGGGAAATGCCCGCACAGGGTACCTGTGCGGGCGTTGTTTTCGTGGGAAAAATTCAGCGCGAGGATATTCGGGGAGCTTGTGATAAGATGGGCAGCAAAGCATTTGCTTGCCTTAAGATTTGCTTACGAAAGGTGGAGAACAACGAATGAAGGCGTGGTTGGTGGGTTTAGGACTGTTACCGTTGCTCTTGGCGGGATGCGGACAGGCATCTTCAAACGGTGCGACAAATTCTACGGTGCAATATGATGCGGCATTGGTATCCCAAGGGCGGACACTGTTCTCGACGACTTGTTACGTATGCCATGGGAAAAATGGACAGGGCAATACCGGACCTGCACTATGGGGACCCAACTCATCCGTTCAAGGCTTTTCCCAGTTCAGTGATTTAGAGCAGTTCATTCAAGCGAATATGCCGCAAAATAATCCTGGATCATTGTCACCGACACAAGCCCTGGCTGCAGCCTCATTTTTATGGAAACAAAATCATCGCCACGGCAGCTAAATTTTGCGCAGTGCAATGGAGACATAGACGTACTCGCCGTCATTGACAGAGAGGTTCTCGTGTGCTAAAATCCTTCCGCATGACGGGAGGTTAACGACACATGCGGACGATCATTACATTGGCCTGTGGCGAGTGCAAGCGTCGCAACTACACGACCACAAAAAACAAGAAGAATGACCCAAATCGGTTGGAACGTCGAAAATATTGTCGGTGGTGCCGAACCCATACAATGCATCGCGAAACGCGATAACCATTGTTGAACGCAAGCGGAAATGGGGACGAGGATGGAAGCCAAGGGAAGTACCACTCTATCCAGTGGAGCAAAGTCCCGTAAGTACCTGCGGGAAGTCCGGTCAGAGCTGAAAAAGGTGGTTTGGCCAACGCCGAAACAGACACTGTCATACACAGGGTTTGTTGTCGGGTTTTCCTTACTTGTGGCTCTTATCATTGCCGGTCTTGACGCAATCTTCAACCTAGGGCTCAACCTGTTTATCCGCTGATAGAATCGCCTCGACGCCAGAATGGCGAATTTTTTTGTGGGAAGGCGGCTTGAAGCGTGGAAAAGGGCTGGTTTGTGATTCATACCTACTCCGGGTACGAAAATAAGGTGAAAGCCAATCTGGAGCATAGGGTGGAGTCAATGGGAATGGAAGACAAGATCTTCCGGATCATGGTTCCCATGGAAGAAGAACTTGAAGTCAAAGACGGGAAAAAGAAACTTGTTAAAAAGAAGGTCTTCCCGGGCTATGTCATGGTCGAAATGATTATGACAGATGATTCCTGGTATGTGGTAAGAAACACACCAGGGGTTACTGGGTTTGTTGGTTCCGGTACACGGCCGATTCCTCTCTTGGATCATGAAGTGCGGATGATTTTAGGTAGTGATTTGTCGGGGGTTCCCGAACTGCCCCGCATTAATTTGGCAGTCGGCCAGGAAGTCACGGTGACCGATGGCCCATTTGAAGGGTTTTCGGGTCAAATTGAAGAAATTTTGCATGATCGGGGCAAGGTCCGGTTGACGGTATCCATGTTTGGCCGAGATACTCCCTTGGAAGTTGATTTTGGTCAAGTTACCGAGATGGAATGACACTTTTTAGCAATATGGGAAAAAGTGAGAGAAATGAGGGAAAATAGTGCCGAAGAAAGTCACCGGAGTAATTAAGCTTCAGATTCCGGCTGGGAAGGCAACCCCTGCTCCGCCGGTAGGGCCTGCTTTGGGTCAACATGGCGTCAATATCATGGCTTTCGTGAAGGAATACAACGAGCGTACCGCCAGTCAGGTGGGGCTTATTATCCCTGTCGAAATTACTGTATTTGAGGACCGTTCCTTCACCTTTGTTACCAAGACCCCTCCGGCTGCGGTGTTGATTAAAAAGGCATTGGGACTGGAGACCGCGTCCTCGAATCCCAACACCAAAAAAGTTGGAGATTTGTCGCGAGCCAAGGTACGGGAAATCGCGGAGCTTAAGATGCCGGATTTGAATGCAACCACCATCGAGGCGGCCATGCTGATGATTGAAGGCACGGCACGCAGTATGGGCGTTAACATCGTCGACTAAAGCTTGGTGGGAGGCCTCATGCCGTTATAACCACAAGGAGGGTTTAGATTGTTTCGAGGCAAACACTATAAAGAAGTTCTAGCCAAAGTCGAGCCAGGAAAATTATATGATCCAGCCGAAGCTTTGGCATTGGCCAAGGAATTGGCCCACGCAAAATTTGTCGAGACGGTGGAAGTAGCCATACGTCTGGGAGTAGATCCCAGGCATTCGGATCAGGTGGTTCGAGGCGCCGTGGTATTGCCCCATGGCACCGGAAAAACAGCTCGAGTTGCTGTGTTCGCTAAAGGCGAAAAAGTCAAAGAAGCTGAAGATGCAGGCGCTGATTTTGTCGGCGGAGATGAGTTGGCCGACCGTGTTCAGCAAGGATGGACCGATTTTGATGTGGCGGTTGCCAC
Source organism: Bacillota bacterium (assembly GCA_023488565.1). Lineage (GTDB taxonomy): Bacteria > Bacillota > Sulfobacillia > Sulfobacillales > Sulfobacillaceae > Sulfobacillus_C. Next base: position 2,544 of record JAMDDZ010000102.1, read on the forward strand.
ACCGGATATGATGGGATTGGTAGGGCGTTTGGGGAAGATTCTGGGTCCCCGGGGCTTGATGCCCAACCCGAAAACAGGAACTGTGACCTTTGATGTGAAAAACGCGGTTTCTGAGATTAAGGCCGGGAAAATTGAATTTCGTACCGAAAAGGCGGGAATTATTCATGCGCCAATCGGTAAGGTCAATTTCACCACGGAGGCGTTAGCGGAAAACCTTTCGGTATTGATTGATGCCTTAGTCAAAGCTAAACCGGCAGCGCAAAAGGGGACATACATTCAGACGGTAACTGTCGCCACGACGATGGGCCCAGGGATTCGCGTTAATCCGCAACTTGCACAACGAAGCGTTGTCGCGTAAAACATTAAAGCCCCGTCCGAAGAGCGGGGCTTTAATGTTTTGCGAATTCCCGCATCAACAGCAAACGTACCGCATATCATGCCAACGGAATTTTGCTGTCGCTCGATAGGATGGTCAAACCAGGATAGGATATGATACTGGCTGTAGTGGCATCTCATGAATGCAAGCACTGCACCGACATAGGAGAGGATCGTTAAGTGAAGACACGTGTAGTCGTCATGATGGGAGGACCCTCATCGGAACATGAGGTGTCGTTGGCCAGTGGGCGCATGGTCTATGAGGCACTGGCTGGCAATATGGATTACGTGGTTGAAGCCCTAGTAATTGATCGCCAAGGGCGCTGGTCCCTTGAATCCAATCTGCGGGCGGTGATGCCGACTCCAGCCGATGCCAAGGCGGCTGCCGTGCCCCGAGAGTATGCCATGAACGGAATCCCGCTGCTGAAATCGGCGGATGCGGTGTTTTTGGCGTTTCACGGGGCGTTTGGTGAAGACGGCACTTTGCAAGGATTATTAGAGGCGCTGGGGGTTCCTTACACAGGCAGTGGACCATTGGCCTCGGCATTAGCCATGAACAAAGGGAAAGCTAAAGAGTTGTTTCGGTATCATAAAATTCCGGTGGCCCGTGAACTCCAATTTGCTAGTCGACTTTTAGCTTACGACATTGACAATGCCGTGGCCGTCATTGAATCCCAGTTAGGGTATCCGGTAGTAGTAAAACCCAACACGGGAGGCTCAAGTGTCGGTGTTGCCATGGCAGAGGAGCGCGACCAACTTGTTGATGCCTTGCAACTGGCCAGACGATTTGGAGTGGATGTGATGGTGGAAGAGAAGCTCTCTGGCAAAGAGGTAACCTGTGCGGTGTTAGAAGAATTGGATGGAAGTGTGCGAGCGCTGCCGGTCATCGAAATTGTGCCTAAAGCGGGCGCGTTTTTTGATTTTCAGTCCAAGTATGCCGACGGTGGCGCCGACGAAATTTGTCCTGCGCCACTGGACCCAGACACGGCCGATTTAGTGCAAAAGATGGCCATTGCTGCTCATGAGGCACTAGGATGCGAAGGATTTTCGCGCACCGACCTTTTTTTAACCCCAAGGGGGCCGGTTGTGCTTGAAGTAAATACCATACCGGGGATGACCCCTAACTCATTGCTGCCCAAAGCCGCGCGAGCCGCGGGAATTTCATTCGAAGATTTAATCGACCATTTAGTCCGGTTAGCATTGAGCCGCTCAAGGAGCGACCATAACGCTTGACGGAATGTCAAGCGTTATGGTAATGTCCTGAACGTAGCCCAAGACGGTGGGTGCCATTGTGGCTCAATATCCCATCTAGGTGGAAGTTTGAAATGGCCCATTTCATGCTCTTCCTCACCCTGCCTTGGGATTGAGGATTTTTTTGTGCTCCGCAGGGTGAAACCAAAAGAAGGAGGTGAGTGAAATGCCTACACCCCAGAAAGCCGCGATTATTGAAGAAACGCGTAAGGATCTGGAAACATCGCAAGGCGTCGTGCTTGCAGATTATCGTGGCCTCACCGTAAAACAATTTGGCCAACTGCGCGCCCAGTTGGGTAAAGGTGGCGTCAAACTTCGCGTCATCAAAAACACCTTAATCCAACGCGCAGCGAACCAGGTTGGCATCGAGGGATTGGACCCGTATCTCACCGGACCAACTGCGGTGGCGTTTTCCTATGATGATCCGGTGGCCGCTGCCAAGTTGATGTCTCAAGCTGTCCGTGAATTGCGCAAGATTGAGATTAAAGCGGGTATCTTGGGTAAGCAAACCATCGATTCGCGGGGCGTTCGGGATTTGGCTGATCTTCCTACGCGGGATGTGTTGCTGGCCAAAGTGGTTGGAACATTAAATGCCCCGATTCAACAATTGGCATGGGTATTAAACGCCCCATTAGGAAATTTGGCCCGAGCGTTGGATCAAATTCGCCAGCAAAAAGAAGCAGCAGTCGAAGCGTGATTTTTTTATTCCCAAAGGAGGAAAATTGATGGCCAAGGTCGAAGAGATAATTGAGTTAGTAAAAGGCATGAATGTGCTGGAACTGTCGCAACTAGTCAAGGCATTAGAAGAGGAATTTGGGGTTACGGCTCAAGCTCCGGTTGCGGTAGCGGCGGCAGCGCCTGCTGGTGGTGCCGCAGCGGCTCCGGTGGAAGAAGTCGAACAGACCGAATTTGATGTCATTTTGACTGTAACCGGTGACAAGAAAGTCCAGGTCATTAAGGCAGTTCGTGAATTGACCGGGTTGTCCCTCACCGAAGCCAAAGCATTGGTTGATGGAGCGCCAAAGCCAGTGAAGGAGAAGATTGCCAAGGCAGATGCGGAAGCTGCGAAGGCCAAACTCGAAGAAGCAGGCGCAACGGCACAAATCAAATAATTGCTACGGCAGCGTTCGCGAACCCTCCTTCAGGTCGGAATTGTCCTTGACCTGGGGGTGGGTTTGTGATACTATTTACACTTGTCATATTTTATAAGCCAATTCATCCCATACCAAGTTGAGGAAAATCCGATACCGGAGAACAAGGAGCTGACAGTGGATGGCGTATCCTCTGGACAATGTGCGTCCTGAACGTTTGAGCTTTGCCAGTATCAATGAGGTCCTAGGTATGCCTAACCTCATTGCGATTCAACAAAACTCCTATAACTGGTTTTTGAGTGAAGGTCTTCGTGAAATGTTCAAAGACATTTCTCCGATTCAGGACTTCACCGGGAATCTGATTTTAGATTTCGTAGACTACACCTTAAAACCTGCTAAATATAGTGTGGAAGAGTGCAAGGCACGTGATGTAACATACTCCGCACCGCTCCATGTGCGGGTCCGATTGATCAACAAAGAGACCGGTGAAGTAAAAGAGCAGGATGTGTTCATGGGAGACTTTCCTCTCATGACCGATAAAGGCACCTTTATTATTAATGGCGCGGAACGGGTTATTGTCAGCCAGTTGGTTCGCTCCCCCGGAGTCTATTTTGGAGAGCAGTTGGATCCTGCCGGGAAACCCCTGTTCTTTGCGACCATTATTCCCAACCGCGGTGCCTGGCTCGAATTTGAGTCGGATAGCAATGACGTGCTTTCTGTCCGAATTGATCGCACCCGCAAATTGCCCGCAACCATTTTGATGCGAGCGTTAGGATATGGAACCGATGCCCAAATTGTCGAGACTCTGGGCGATGATGTGCGGATCCGGACCACGTTGGACAAGGATACCACGAAAAACGAAGAAGAGGCGCTGGTCGAAATTTATCGGCGTTTGCGGCCAGGAGAGCCTCCTACCGTTGAAAGTTCTCGCAGTTTGCTGCAGTCGTTGTTTTTTGAACCCAAGCGCTATGACTTGGCTGGCGTCGGTCGTTACAAAATCAATAAGAAGTTGTCGTTGAGGCGCCGTGTTATGGGAACCACTGCGCTCGAGACAGTTATCCATCCCGAAACCGGAGAAATTATTGTTCGCGAAGGAGAACACATTGGCCGGGAAATTGCCGAGGCATTGGATGCTGCCTCGATTCGGCAAATCCATGTTCAATTGCCCAACGGACAACAGCTAATGGCCGTCTCTAATGGGAAACCGGGAAACGCCACCAAGACGATTACCAAAGATGATATTGTGGCGTGCCTCAACTACATGATGACCCTGTTCGATGGTATTGGTACTACCGACGACATCGATCATTTAGGAAATCGGCGCTTGCGCTCGGTAGGCGAATTGCTTCAAAACCAGTTCCGAGTCGGGTTGAGCCGGATGGAGCGGGTGGTGCGCGAGCGCATGACTATTCAAGATATGGAGTCAATTACCCCTCAGGCGCTTATCAATATTCGGCCGGTGGTGGCCGCTGTCAAAGAATTTTTTGGGTCGTCGCAGTTGTCGCAGTTTATGGATCAAACCAATCCATTGGCGGAATTGACCCATAAGCGCAGGTTGTCTGCGTTGGGGCCGGGTGGACTGTCCAGGGAACGTGCAGGGTTCGAAGTCCGCGATGTGCACCATTCGCATTATGGGCGCATGTGTCCCATCGAAACCCCAGAAGGTCCGAACATCGGACTTATTGGGTCTTTGTCGACATTTGCCCGAATTAACGAGTTTGGCTTTATCGAGACGCCCTATCGCCGCGTCGATAAGGAGCGTGCCGTGGTCACTGAAGACATCGTCTACCTGACGGCTGATGAAGAGGACGACACGGTCATCGCCCAAGCCAATGAACCGTTAACAGACGACGGTCATTTTGTGGCAGACCGGGTAACTGTACGATCCCGCCACGAGATTTTGGAAGAAGCACCGGACCGCGTCGACTACATGGATGTGTCGCCGAAACAGGTGGTTTCCATCGCAACCGCGCTGATTCCGTTTTTGGAGCATGACGATGCCAACCGTGCCTTGATGGGAGCCAACATGCAACGTCAAGCGGTCCCGCTTTTGGTCACCGATTCACCGGTGGTTGGTACCGGAATGGAAGGAAAGGCCGCTCGAGATTCCGGCGTTGTGGCTATTTCTCAAAAAGATGGTGTCGTGGATCGCGTTTCAGCCGACCAAATCGTGATTAAAAATGACGACCACACCGTATCGACCCATAAACTGTTGAAATTTACTCGGTCCAACCAAGGTACCTGCATCAATCAAAAACCTTTAGTCTTCAAGGGGCAACGGGTGCGCGCGGGCGATATCATTGCTGACGGGCCATCTACCGATAAAGGGGAGTTGGCTTTAGGTCGCAATGTCTTGGTGGCGTTTATGCCATGGGAAGGCTACAACTATGAAGATGCCATTTTGCTCAGTGAAAAACTGGTCAAAGATGATGTCTTTACGTCGATTCATATTGAGGAATACGAGTGTGATGCTCGAGACACCAAACTGGGTCCTGAGGAAATTACCCGTGACATTCCCAATGTGGGAGAAGAGGTTCTTCGCGACTTGGATGACCGGGGCATCATTCGCATTGGTGCCGAAGTTCGGCCGGGAGATATTTTGGTGGGTAAGGTGACCCCTAAAGGCGAAACCGAATTAACGGCTGAGGAACGCTTATTGCGTGCGATATTCGGAGAAAAAGCGCGCGAAGTGCGCGACACCTCATTAAGAGTCCCCCATGGCGAGTCGGGTATTATCGTAGATGTGAAGGTGTTCACGCGGGAGCAGGGTGATGAGTTATCTCCCGGCGTGAACCAATTGGTTCAGGTCTACATTGCCCAAAAACGAAAAATCTCCGAGGGCGATAAGATGGCGGGACGGCACGGCAACAAGGGCGTGATTTCGCGTATTTTACCGGAAGAGGACATGCCATTTTTACCGGATGGAACGCCGGTAGAGATTGTCTTAAATCCTTTAGGAGTGCCGAGCCGAATGAATATTGGCCAGGTGTTGGAGACGCACCTAGGTTGGGCCGCCCGAGCCTTAGGTTTGAAGGTGGCGACACCAGTGTTTGACGGGGCACGGGAAGAGGATATGACTAATATGCTCAAGCGCGCCAATCTACCAGTGTCTGGCAAGACGGTGCTCTATGATGGCCGCACCGGGGAACCCTTTGACCGTGAAATTACCGTAGGGATTGTTTACATGTTGAAGTTGGCGCATTTGGTGGATGACAAAATCCATGCCCGTTCTACTGGCCCTTACTCATTGGTGACCCAACAGCCTCTCGGCGGTAAGGCGCAATTTGGCGGCCAACGGTTCGGGGAAATGGAAGTGTGGGCACTTGAGGCCTACGGAGCGGCTTACACACTGCAGGAGTTATTAACGGTGAAATCCGATGATATTGTGGGACGGGTTAAGACCTATGAAGCTATTGTCAAAGGAGAAAACGTTCCTGAACCAGGGGTGCCTGAATCCTTCAAAGTGCTCATTAAGGAACTCCAAAGTTTAGGGCTGGATGTCAAGATCCTCAACGAACTTGATGAAGAAATCGAGCTGCGGGAACTGGACGATGAGCCAGTCAATGACGGGCGTACGTTCGAGTTGTTGCCGGAAGGCATTGACGATGTCGAGGGACAGGAGCTGCATCGGCTAATGGAGGATTCCGTGGGAGGCCGGCCAGAGGCTTTTGAACCGGGCGCCGGTATGAATTTCGACCGGGAGGCCGAGACTGCTTATGCATTCTTGCGCAAGGGAAGTCAGGCAGAGGTTGAGGCTGAGGACGATGGTGACGAAGCAGATGTCGATGTTGACAGCGATACTGACAATGACGACGAAGACGATTTCTAAACCGGGAGGGACTGGTTGAATGCTGGATGTCAACAACTTTGACTCGATGCGCATAGCTCTGGCATCGCCGGAGCAAATTCGAGAGTGGTCCAAGGGAGAAGTCAAAAAGCCAGAGACGATTAACTATCGTACCTTGAAACCGGAACGGGAAGGTCTCTTCTGCGAGAAGATCTTTGGTCCTCAGAAGGATTGGGAATGCCATTGCGGGAAATACAAGCGGGTGCGGTATAAAGGGGTGGTCTGTGACCGTTGTGGAGTCGAAGTCACCCGCTCGAAAGTGCGCCGGGAACGTATGGGGCACATCGAATTGGCGGCGCCAGTCTCCCATATCTGGTATTTCAAAGGCATTCCATCGCGTATGGGGTTAATTTTGGACATGTCCCCACGAGCTTTGGAGAAGGTGCTGTACTTTGCGGCGTATGTGGTCATTGAGCCTGGGACCACGCCACTTATGAAAAAGCAACTGCTAGTGGAGTCCGAATACAGGGAGTACCGAGAAAAATATGGTACGCACTTTAGGGCTGCAATGGGTGCAGAAGCCGTCAAGGAACTATTGGTGGAACTTGATCTGGAAGCGCTATCGGTGGAACTCCGAGAAGAGTTGGGGAGTTCCAGCGGACAACGCCGAATTCGGGCCATTCGCCGGCTGGAAGTGGTCGAGGCGTTTCGTTTATCCGGAAATAGACCGGAATGGATGATTTTGGACGTGATTCCCGTGATTCCGCCGGATCTGCGGCCGATGGTGCAACTAGACGGAGGACGATTCGCCACCTCAGACCTGAACGACTTGTACCGCCGGGTGATTAACCGCAACAATCGATTGAAACGGCTTTTGGATCTAGGAGCGCCGGACATTATTGTCCGTAATGAGAAACGTATGTTGCAGGAAGCTGTTGATGCGCTCATTGATAATGGCCGTCGCGGACGCCCAGTGACTGGTCCTGGAAATCGACCGCTCAAGTCGCTGTCCGATATGTTGAAAGGGAAGCAAGGGCGGTTTCGCCAGAATCTTCTGGGTAAGCGCGTTGACTATTCGGGGCGTTCGGTTATTGTCGTGGGTCCCAAATTGAAGATGCATCAATGCGGATTGCCCAAGGAAATGGCACTGGAGTTGTTCAAGCCGTTTGTTATGAAGAAATTGGTCAACGAAGGCTATGCGCATAATATCAAGTCCGCCAAACGCATGGTGGAACGGGTACGTCCTGAAGTTTGGGATGTATTAGAGGATGTTATTCGAGAACATCCGGTGCTGCTCAATCGGGCCCCAACGTTGCATCGGCTGGGAATCCAAGCGTTTGAGCCCGTGTTGGTGGAAGGGCGCGCCATTCAAATTCACCCTTTGGTGTGTACAGCATACAATGCTGACTTCGATGGCGACCAAATGGCGGTCCACGTTCCGCTTTCGGCGGAAGCGCAAGCTGAGGCCCGGGTGTTGATGCTGTCCTCGCAAAACATTTTGGCACCTAAAGATGGGTTGCCGGTTGTCACTCCGACGCAGGATATGGTTATCGGTTGTTACTACTTAACAATGGAGACTGAGGGCGCCAAAGGCGAAGGCATGCTCATTAAAGATGTCATGGAAGGTGAAATGGCCTACCAAGCGGGAGTTCTTGATCTCCATGCCAAAATCACGATGGACTATCACGGTACCCGTCGTCAGTCGACTTTGGGCCGATTTATCTTTAACGATGCGCTTCCGGAAGAATTACGTTTTGTTGACAAGGTAGTTGACCGCAAGATTTTAGCATCCATTGTGGCAGATACCTTCAGGATTTTTGGCAACCAAATTACAGCAGAAGTATTGGACCGGATTAAAGCGTTGGGATTCTTTTACGCAACTCGAGCTGGTGTAACGGTTGCTGTTTCGGATATTCACATCCCTGAATCTAAGAAGCAAATCATTCAGGAGGCCGAAGCTGAAGTCGCCCAATTGGCGCGCCAATATCGTCGCGGGTTGATCACTGCTGATGAGCGGTACGAGCGCGTGATTGAAATTTGGACCCGAACCAAAGAGCGCGTAACTCAAGCGCTGATGGACAAGATGGATCGGTCCAACTCGGTCTATATGATGGTCACATCGGGAGCACGTGGTAACGTTCAGCAAATTTCGCAGCTGGCGGGGATGCGGGGGCTTATGGCCGATCCTTCTGGGCGCATTATCGAGTTGCCGATTCGGGCCAACTTCCGAGAAGGCCTTACAGTGTTGGAGTACTTCACTTCGACTCACGGCGCCCGCAAGGGGCTAGCCGACACGGCACTTAGAACCGCGGACTCGGGATATCTGACACGCCGGTTGGTAGATGTGGCACAAGATGTCATTGTACGAGAGATGGATTGCGGCAGTACCTCGGGGACGTTGGTCTCGGAAGTTAGAGATGGTGGTCAAATCATCGAAGTGCTGTACGATCGGCTAGTGGGCCGGGTGGCGGCAGAAACCTTAGTTCATCCCGAGACCCACGAAGTCATTATCGAAACCAATGATTTGATTACCGAAGATGACGCTCATGCCATTGTCAACGCAGGGTTTACTGAGGTGCGTGTGCGTTCCGTGTTGACATGCCAGTCTCGGTTTGGGGTATGCGTAGCCTGCTACGGAAGAAACTTGGCTACTGGCAAGATCGTCGAAGTAGGGGAAGCGGTGGGCATCATTGCCGCTCAGAGCATTGGTGAACCAGGTACTCAGTTGACCATGCGGACATTTCATATGGGCGGCGTAGCCGGAGACGACATTACCCAAGGGTTGCCTCGTGTGGAAGAATTGTTCGAAGCGCGTAAACCGAAAGGGCAGGCAATTATCGCAGAAATTGCAGGAACCGTGCACATTGGAGAAAATCGTGGTCGCCGTGAAATTACCATTGCTTCGGGTTCGGAAGCTGAAGCTCAGTCGTATCCCATCCCGTTTGGCTCTCGCATCAAAGTCCGGGAAGGGCAAGCGGTTGAAGAGGGGCAAGAACTAACCGAGGGTTCGGTTAATCCCCATGACTTGTTGCGGGTGCTGGGCCCCCATGGCGTTCAAGAATATCTGCTGCACGAAGTTCAGCGCGTGTATCGGGTTCAAGGTGTGGACATCAATGACAAGCACATTGAGGTTATGGTGCGGCAAATGATGCGCAAAGTCAAAGTGGATGAGGCAGGAGCCACCCATTTGCTGCCGGGAGCATTGGTCGACCGCTTCGATTTCGAAGATGCCAACGCTGAAGTGATGGGTAAAGGCTTGCCTCCTGCTGTCGCTAAACCCGTGGTGTTGGGAATCACCAAAGCTTCGCTGGCCACCGACTCTTTCTTATCGGCGGCATCATTCCAAGAAACCACCCGAGTTTTAACTGAGGCTTCGATTA
>JAMDDZ010000009.1 GCA_023488565.1 Bacillota bacterium
TACACTATTTGGCCTGTTGGGGGCGGCAGGAGCCGCCGTGGCGCCATTAGCAGGGCGACTGGCCGATCGTCGGGATCCCCGGGTTACGGTTTCTTATAGTGTAGCGTTAACAATTTTGGCCTTTTTATGGCTAGCCCCGCTCAACGGTTCGTTATGGGCATTGATTATTGGTATCGTTCTACTGGACCTGGGTGTCCAATCGGGGCAAATCTCCAACCAATCGAGAATTTATGCCTTGCGCCCAGGTGCCAGGGCACGCCTCAACACTGTGTATATGGGCAGTTATTTTATCGGCGGTTCGTTAGGAGCCGGCATCGGCAGCTGGTCTTGGGGGCACTGGGATTGGACGGGAGTTACCATCACAGGCTTAGCTTTTTTGACAGTGGCTGCTGTCGTCCACCTTTACAGCTTAAGAAAAAATCCCATGGCCCGAAAGCTTGCCTAATACGTTCCTTGCCGGGTACAATGGCCACGACAACGACATTGCTGGGGAGTGGTTCACTATATGTGGCGGCATCATCTCACGAAGGGGCTGATGATAGTGTCAGCTTTGGTACTGATGGCGGGTTGCGGCAGCGCGGCCAGCTCCAAACCTCAACCGAAACCTGTATCGCTAGCCAGTGGACGCAATCTTCGTTGGCCAAAGCCGCCATCCATGGCCATCGACACCTCCGATGTCTATCAGGCGACTGTCAACACCACAGATGGATCTTTTGTCATTCACTTGTTTACCAAACATGATCCGGTAGCCGTAAACAACTTTGTTTTTTTAGCCCGCCATCGTTTTTTTAATGGAGATATTATCTTTCGCGTGATTAAGCCCTTTATGTTTCAAACCGGTGACCCTAATAATATTGGTACTGGTGGGCCAGGGTACGAGTGGAATGGCGAATTGCCTATTTCTTTCCCCTACCAACCGGGAATCGTGGCCATGGCCAACGCAAATAATCCCAATACCAATGGCAGCCAGTTTTTTGTCTGTACCGGGACTGAAAGTGACTCCCTCAACTCAGATCCCATTTACACGGAACTTGGTCGAGTCACCTCTGGGATGCCCGTAGTCGAATCCATTGCCAGTGGTGCTGTTAAGACCAACCCGGTAACCGGCGAAGACAGCTACCCGGTCCATCCTGTCTCGATAAATTCCATCACTATTCAGCAGTCTCCTTCTGGCCCCCCCGATGCCAGTTAATTAGTGTGTTGCTTTCGGTATGACCAATGGTCGCTGCACATCAGGGCCGTCATGGATGGTTCTATTGATGGCAGTGGTAATCCTGACCGCTTCCAACACCACCGTTGGTTTGGGTTGGCCTTGTAAAGGTTGCCACATTCCCGCGAGCCAGTCATGGACTACCGATTGGTCTAAGATGACAGGCATCCGCGGGTGAATCTCCTCAATCTCAGGTGTGGCCGCTTGGGTTAATAAAACGACGCGGGAATAGGGTTCAACCGGGGTTGATTGGATCAGTGCTGCCATAGCCCACAGCCGATGCGACGGAGAAAATATCCGGTACGGATATTTTCCCGTCTGATGCCACTCATAAAAGCTATCGGCCACAACCAGCGCACGCCGTCCGTCGCGAAAGCTAGGCTTTTCTAAAAAGCTTTCGACTCGAACGTTGATAATTTGACGCGATGGGTTCCATGGCGGAGGCCAACCCCATCGCACCATACCTCCCCACACCACGGTGCCTCCCAGAACCATCGTTAGGATATCGGAGCCAGGAGCAATATTAAACCGCGGTTGCCATAATGCCGCGCTGGAAGGATGGCGCATGGTAAAGGGAAATACCGCTTGCACGTCACTAATCGACACTCCCAGCGAAAATCGCCCACACATTGGAATTTCCCCACCTTGTGTTACGCAGTTTAATCTTCTACCATTACCATAATGCAAAAATGGTCGGCGTTCTATCCAGGGTTTTGGGATCACTCGGACTTCGGGGGTTTGTCATGACAATTTTACCGTGAAACTTTTTGAGGAGTGACTAGGTGGAAATTCAGCCGGAGTGCCCAAGTTGCGTGTCATTACAACTGATGCGGACTATTCAGCATCGAAATTTGGCCAATTGGCGGCCGATCATGGCCGAAACTTTGGTGTCCACTGCAGGGTTTTGGCAGTCAGCTGACAATCCAGGACTGATCATTGGCCAAATGTATCATCGCGTCAATCAACTGACCGATTGCCAAGATCCCTATAGGGAGCAGCGTCGGCGTGCCAACCAACTTGCCGAACTATATTGGCAACGTCATCCAGTGGCACTGGAAAATCTCCATCACCGACTGCTGTATGCAACGGCTGGCAATATCATTGATGCGGGGCTTAATGCCAACCCCGAAGAAAGTTTTTCTCAGTTGGACCAGGCCATAGGACAAAAATTCGCTCATGACGACAGCCAAAAGTTCTTCGATAACCTGCCGACTCCGGCCACATTGCTATATATTACCGACAATTCCGGTGAAGCGGTGTTTGACCGAGAAGTTGTTCGGTCTCTAGCCCAGAGGGGATACCGCATCATATTAATGGTCCGTGGAAACCCCTTTCTTAATGACATGACGCGGGTCGAGGCAGAGGAATTAGGATTTTCTGATCTTGTCGACACCATCTACGATACGGGAACAGCATTGGCCGGATTTGATCTGGTGCCATTAGAGCCTCGAACCCGGCAAGCGATTGAGCGCCTTGACGGCTGGATTCTTAAGGGTATAGCCAATCTGGAGATTCAATCCCATCATCCGGCGTCCGTACCGCGGCTTTTTTTGTATCGAGCCAAGTGTCCTCCGACCGCGCGTCTCGCAGCGGTGCCGTGGAACAGCAATGTCGCCTGGGTGGGGTAGCCATCATGCGTCTTCCTAAAAAATGGGTATCCTAATTAGAATTCACCGGATCTTTAAAACAGATTTTTGAAATCCTGGTACAATAAGCTGTGATTTTTTCGACTAAAATACAGAGATGGGAGCGATGGTCACGAGGCGACCAATGCCGCGGGTTTCCGAAGGATTTTCAATACGGTATCTGTGGATAATGGGTATCATGGCGATGACTGGGGCGTTAGTTATTACCCTGTCTTTGCTTTTCCATTCCCGGATCCCAACCCGAGTAAGCCCGATTGAATTGCGCGAGCACCAACCTTCTAAGATTTTGGTTGGTGTACGAGGTACGATGACGGAGCCAGCATTTTTTGGGTTCCTAGCGATCGTCAACCCCAAGTCCCAGGTGCTCTCCGTGGTCCCCGTCAGCGGAAAACTTTTGGTGAATGGCGTACCCCTTTATGTGGCTACTGCCGGAAAGACGGCTAAAGAAGACGCCGCTTTGGTTTCTCGTGCAACGGGAGTGCCATTTCACAGCTATTTCTTTTTAACTGCATCTGACTTGACCCTGGTGCTAAATGCTCTTTACTATCATACAGGGCATTGGCCAACCAGAGATACTCCCAGCACCATGCTAAACAATTTGGGATATCCCTACGGACCCAGCCACGGATGGAATACGGTCAACTTATTGTCACGCATTGTTCAAACACTGCCATCGGTAAGCCCTATCGCGGCATCGCATTTATTGGGGGTAACGAAAACGTCAGTGACCAACTTAACCAGCTACCAATTGTTTCTCCTAGCCAACTATATCCGCGGAGATAACTTACAACTAGGACACATGGCTGATTTTCGTTCGTATCCTGCAAGGAGACATCATGGCTAACGAATTGAACTTTCCTACCACTAATATGCCAGTGACGTCCGACGTAGTACTGAGACCCCAATCGTCCACTACAGTTCGCATTCGGTCCATAGTCTGGCTTATCGTCTTATCTCGTTTGTTTTTCATGGAGGTGGCAACCCTGGCTTATTTATATTTGCCGCACGCCTGGGTGGAAGCGCCTCCGGGTACCTTGCCACCCACGGGCAGTTTAGCCTACCGTGCCATATTAGGATTATGGGTTCATTGGGATGGGTTATGGTACTACTCTATCGCCAACTTTGGTTACGCCGGGCGCGCTACCGCCACAGCCTTTTTCCCGCTCTACCCGCTGGCGATCCGCCTTTTCGGTAGTGGAGTGATAGGCGGTCTGGTGGTGAGTTGGGCTTCATTTGCGCTGGCAATGTGGTTTCTCATTCGATTGGTGTCTCAAGAATTGGGGCCGAAGGCGGCGTGGTATTCTGGCCTTGCCATGGCATTTTTTCCTACCGCATTCTATGCTAATGCGGTATACTCCGAGTCGTTATTCTTGGCCTTGGCATTAAGTGCGCTGTACTACGCACGAAATCGCCGATATTGGCTTGCTGGGCCACTAGCAGCCTTAACCACTTTGGTCAGCATATATGGGGGCATTTTGACCATCCCCCTTGTGTTATTATTGTGGACCCAAGAACGTCCACACTGGAAGAAGTTTTTCCATGCCCTATGGCCTTCCGCCGGCCTCGTAGCGTATATGGCGTTCTTGGTCACCAAATTCGGGGATCCCTTAGTGTTTGAACACGCCCAATCCAATTGGGGCAGGCACTTTGAATTGATGTGGAATACGCTGTGGTCTGGGTGGGTGGTCACCGAACATGTATGGCGAAGCGCGATCAATCCTGTAGTGCTGTTTCAAACCGGGCTGCCATCACTGAGGCCCAGTAATTTTTACGATTTGCTCTTTGCTATGGTAGCCATAGTTGTAGCGATTTTCACGGTCAAGCGTATGCCCTTATATCTCTGGCTTTATATGGTTCTAGCACTAATGGTGCCATTATCCTACCCTGCAGCCGGCACACCGCTTATGTCGATGCCCCGATTAATACTAGAAGCGTTTCCGGTCTTTATCGGCTTGGGTGTGTTAATGCAGGAGCGTCAGTGGCTTCGCTGGGTATACTTTGTGGTCGGTTTGCCAATCGGCATCCTATTTGTCTCGTTGTTCGCCACTGCACATTGGGTGGCATAGCCGAATTGGAAAGGGTGGAACGGTCCGTCACAACACGCGAACCGTCCCGCCCGTTAACGCCGTCTTAGTGTCCGCCGCATCCGCAACCAGACCCGGCATTGGGGTTACTGATCATAAATCCCTCTCGGAGGGGTTCCGAACGATAATCAATGACACAACCCGCCACATGCGGTTGACTATCCTCATCAATCACTAGGGTTAGTCCCCCCTGCTGTAGGGTCATATCGCGATCACTCAGAGAATCATCCCAAAACATTCGGTACCCGATGCTGCCGCACCCGCAAGTTTGAGCTGCCGTAACGCGAACGTATTCCGCCTTGCGGTCCTGGCTAAGCTGGGAGAAGGCCTGCAACGCCTCAGGGGTCACGGTAACTGCAATCTCCATGTAAGCATCCCTCCTTTGATCTATGATATGCTCCTCCCTGTTAGGTGTAAAGATCCGGCACGTTAATCCCAATCATATAAAGAGATGCAACAACCAAAATCAGTGCAACCATCCAAGACAATGTGCGGGTCTGTCCAATTTTTTTGGCCCACGGTGCGCGGACAACTGTCCCAAGGCTCCCACCGACAATATATTCGGCCACGATACGCCAGTCGATGTGATGATCAATGGCATAGGGAATGGCATTCACAATGCTCAAGGATCCGACTGATACCAGAGAATTTCCCACGGCCGCCACTAAGGAGAGGCCACTGAAAATTAACGAAGGCAGTATCAGAAATCCGCCTCCTATACCAAAAAATCCTGCCATCGCACCTGATAAAAATCCTAGCGCCATGGTCACACTCACATTTGGTCGTGGCGCCCCCGAGACGAGCGTAATTGATTGAAGAGTACCTGCCATGAACGCGGCGTTAAAAAGCATCAGACATCCCAAAAGAACCATCAACAGGTGCATGGCAAAACCCGATCGCACATCGCGTCCTAAAAACAGGCCCAAAAAACCTGGTACAGTAAATGCCAGCGCTGTAGACCAACTGATAGTCCTACGGACTGCATGCGGAATGACACTTATCCAAGTTGTTACAGCGATTGCCACGACAGTGGTACCCATGGCAAGTTTAATATTTTTTAAACCTACAACGTAGATCATTACCGGGATGGCCAAAGCGGACCCTCCGCCGCCAGCTAACGATAAAATCAATCCGATGAAAAATCCCGCGCCGATGGCCACCAGGTTTTGGGCCCACGTTAAAATCGGCATGGACGTCATCCTTTCGTGGCAGTCTACAATACCGGTAATATGGATTAAATTAAAAGAAAACATGTAATGGCAACAAGGAGTGTGAGAAATGCGTCATTTCTCTGACATGAAAACTATTCTCCCGGAACCATGGATTGATGTCGCAAAAAACATGGCCGCGCGGGTGGCTCGTAACGACCTAAGTTCTTATGCCGCAGCACTAGCTTATAATTTTCTTTTTGCCATCTTCCCTTTGATGCTCTTTTTAACCGCCCTGCTGGGGTTTTTGCACTTGCCAGATTTGCAGCAAGTGTTAACCGGACCCGTGACAACCATAGTTCCGCGCCCAGTACTGAAGTTGATATTCACAACAATTGAGGGTATTGTGAATCACAAAAGCCCCGCGTTATTGTCCGTCGGTGGGATTGGATTTCTCTGGGCTATGTCGGGAGCCTTTCGGCAAATGATTGACGCAATGAACCACGCCTATGAATTTCCCTTTCCATGGCGCCGTAAGTATTGGCAGAGCTACTTACTGTCTTTGGGCTTAGGTTTGGGCATCGGTATCATTCTATTACTGCTGGTTATCATTACGGTATCAGGGGTTCACCTTTTGCAATGGGCCTTGTTTTGGATGACAGGGATTCATATAGTAAGGTGGATGGTGTTAGTCGTTCGCTGGGTTGTAGTCCTAATAGGATTTTTATCCGTCATGGCGATCCTCTATGCTGTCTTGCCCGATAGACCACAAGTGTTTACTCTTTGGTCCTGGGGAGGATTGTTTGCTGTTGCCGTATTTGTCTTGATCTCCCTGGGATTCTCCTATTACGCATCCCATTTTTCCGATTACAACCATTTATATGGCAGTCTTGGCGCGGTCATTATCCTTATGCTATACCTGTATTTATTTGGCTGGGCCATGCTGTTGGGGGCTGAAATCAATGCTTGGCAGTCATCCACCACAGTTAGACGACGTTAGGCATGGAGCAATGCATGAATCAAAACCGATAATACAAGCCCCACCAATCCGCCCACAAGCGCTCCGTTTACCCGAATCCATTGCAAATCCCGGCCCACGTACCATTCCAATTTATCAATCCATTCCCGCTCATTCATCTGAGTTAAATTGTCGCGAACCAATCGACCGACGACCGGATGGTAGCGACGCACTAGATTGACGGTGGAGCGCTTTACCATTGATTCCAAAACCTGCTGGTGTTCCGGATTGTCTTCCAACATCTGTGCCAATTCTCGGCGAAAGTTGCTAACACTGGTGCCAAATCCTGGTTGATTAAGAATTTCTCTAAGCTGACTGGCACCAGCGTCCACAATCCTCTGCCAGGGTACGAGTTGCACGGTTTCCTGTTTGACCGACTCAATGCGACTTCGTAAGGTCTCATCATCGCGTAAGGTCAGCATGATACGAACCAACGCCAACTCAAATTGCTCTACTGCTTTTTCCGATTGCAGCCATTGAATCAATTGTTCTTTAACAGTCCTGCTAAGATCCTGGTAATCGACGGTACCCAGTGACTCTAATAATCCTAACACCAATTTTTGGGTAGTCGTCTTGGTATAGTTCTCCAACAAGGTTTTGAGGCGCTGTTCCATGTCTTCCGTAAATTCGACGCTGTCTAGTACAGTAATGACATGGCGGCTTAAAAAGCGAAACAAACTTTGATCATTGCCGCTTTGAATTAGCCAACGCAAGATATTTACCAGGTAATCGGACACCACAATGTGATCCGATTTGGACTCGGCAAATTCCGCGATAAACCGGGCGGCCTGCTCTAAAGGCAGAATATCCAGCAATTCCGTTCCTACATCGCGAACCAAATTGTCGATGCCGGAGGCCTCAGCGCGCAACACGCGGATTAATTGGGTACCAATTTTCAGTTTTTCGATGTTAGCCTCAATAAAACTCACCGAAAGCAATTCCTGTTCCACTAATGTGGAAATGGCCTCAATTATCCGGTCGCGGTTGGCAGAGATGATGGAAGTGTGGGGAAGCCACCTTAGGCCCAAAGGGTGACGAAATAACGCAGTCACCGCGTACCAATCGGCGATGCCGCCGGCCAGTCCTGCCAAGGCCATCGATTCGATATATTGTCCCAGTAGTTGATGGCGAAACCATAGGGATCCGATAAACAGAACCAAAGCTACCACTAATGCCACATTGGCCCAGCGACGCTGCATACGGTAACTCCCCTCCCCGCCTATCTTACCCAACTCATGGTAACTGTGGCAAAGATCTAGTGTATAGCCAGACTCTCCCAAATATTTTTGGCCAGGTGTGCCACAGCCGATTGGGCCAGCGATGTCACCACCAACAAAATCGCCAAAACCAGTGATCCGTGGCCAATACGATATAACAAGCCTAACACGGCAATGCTGAGCAACCTACCTAAATTCAATCCGATTTCTCGACTCAAGGTAAATGCCACCCGATGGTCGGCAATTGCGGGGTCTTGATCCATCACGTCGAGCGGTATCGCGGCATTGGGAATCATGTACCAAGGCAGTGTCAATCCGGTAAGTGTGCCGTAGATAAAGACGTACGGCCATGACGTATGCCAAAGTAACACCAATGCTGAAGCGGTCATTCCTAGCGTGCCAATCCAGAGTGCCAACACCCGTCGCTCTGGGGTAACCCAGCGTGATATCCACAAGGAAATCACGGTGCGCGCCAAAGCAGTCACACCTCCGTATAC
The DNA here is from genome assembly GCA_023488565.1 of Bacillota bacterium. GTDB lineage: Bacteria > Bacillota > Sulfobacillia > Sulfobacillales > Sulfobacillaceae > Sulfobacillus_C. Next base: position 8,821 of record JAMDDZ010000009.1, read on the forward strand.
TCCTACCGCCCAAGGTTCCCGCGTGGCGACATAGACAAGAAATACTCCCGCAAGTCCGGTTATTCCTTCTCGGGTTCCGCGAATAACTAACGACCAAAATGTTTTGTTCCATAACCCGTTTCGCCAAGGCAACAATAAACTAAACCCAAGAGGAATGGATCCCAATGCCAGACCCGGCGTCACTTTGAGGCTTAATAGAAAGGTAGCCGCGTAGACCACGGTAGTCAGTCCAAACAACACCACATAACCGGTCATCCCATGAATCGCACTGATCAAGGTACCCCCAGCCAACGGGCCCAAGATCCCCGTCACGCTTCCCAAAGCCGAACTAATACCATAAAAGCGAATACGTTGACGAGAAGGCACGGTGTCGAATGTCATCAGGTTGACACCGAACCAAAACACCCCTTGGGCCACCCCATAGAACAATCCTAGCCAAAGGACATAATCGGATGCCCGTGATAGCAGTGTTAAAAGGCTGGTGTAAAACAACGCCGTTAACACTAACCCCCATTGATAGGAAAACAACGGAGTGCGCCGTTTGAAAAGCCACGCTACCCCATAAAAAACAAAAGTCAAGGACAAAAAGTAGGCGCCATTGAACACCGCTAAGGCACGCAATTGTCCAGAAACCACAAACACAAACAAATTAACAAAAGTAGTGGCTAAAGCGCCTGCAACGTTGGATCCGCCATAAGTCCACAATAAGCGTTTAGTTGCAGCGTTCAATGGTTCGATCCGCGTTTCTGACATAGCACATTCTAACCTCAATGGACCATACTGCCATAAGCTTGGGACAGGGTCAACGGTACCGTTGATTTTCTTTCCCGTATAGGCCACAATATGGCAAGACAGGCGATAAAAGGAGAGGCTCTGACGATGGACGTAGACGTCACCATTGAAATTCCCCAAGGCAGTCAAAACAAATACGAGGCTGATCATGAAACCGGACGCATCAAATTAGATCGCGTTCTCCATTCCCCCTTTCATTACCCGGTAGAATATGGATTTGTAGAAAACACCTTGAGTGAAGATGGCGACCCGATAGATGTCATGGTGCTCACCAGTTTTCCGACGTTCCCCGGATGTGTCATTCGGGGGCGTATTGTCGGCCTCCTGGAAATGACTGACGATAAGGGTATTGACAACAAGATCTTAGCGGTTGCCGTAGATGATCCCCGGTTTAGCCATATTGAGGACTTGAACTCTGTGAATCAGCACACCCTTAAGGAGATAGCCCACTTTTTCTCGACGTATAAGCAATTAGAAGGTAAAGCAGTGACCATTGGGGGTTGGTTGCCTAAGGAGCATGGAGAGCGAGTGTTACAGGAGTGTGTTTCCCGCTTTCAGTTGCATTAGGTAGTCACAGTAACCAGTGGCACCAATAAATGAGCGGAGACAATTAAGTCTTCGCTCAATTTTTCTAGATCTGAGACCACTGCGGCAATATCTAAGAACCTTCCGCTATGTCGACGCACCAACAATTGTGCCGATGTTTCCACAAGACGTCGACGTTGCTGTCGTGCCTTTTCCAGCAAGTCATCCAATCTGGTGGCAGCATTTTGGTCTTGACTTCCAACAAGTTCGGCATAAGTAACGATCGCGTCAGCCATTAGATTGAACGAGTCGGCTAAATGATGCACCAAGTCTTGGGAAAAATCGTTGCCAGCAGCCGGATCGTCCCGTCGCATCGTGACAAACAATGTTCGGGCAATACCCCTAACTTGGGTGACCGAATGGTCTAAGACCATAATGGCATGGCGCATTCTGCGTAAACGTTGTTTGCGGTGGCGCACCAGGTAGTTCCACTGTAAACCGTCTTCCGCCTGGTGAATGGCATGTTTCGCTTCATGTAGAGCCTGATCGACCTGCCGCGCGTGAACTAAGTGCAGATTAGCCTCATTGGGATCCAACCCATCGGATAAGTCATCGCGTATGGCTCTCAAGACTTCGGCTACCGTTTTAGCTAACGCGTTCAGTGTTTGTTCCGCGTATTGCGTGAAATCCGGAGGAATCAGCAATGCATTAATCATTACCGCTACCATAGCTCCCAAAATGGTGTCTAAAATTCGCGCCACGGCGTAACCTGGAACACTTGCCCCCACCGTCATCACCAGCAATGCGCTAATCGCCACTTGCGGAATTCCTTGAGGGCCTAGGCGCAGTGGCGTGGCAATTCCCATGGCCAAAAACACGAGAATCCCAATGCTCCATGCGGAAATGCCTAGAAACCGTATGGCCACCAGGGCTACCACGATACCGGCTACGACTCCGAGAACTCTTTGCAACCCACGAGACACTGACTCTTTTACGGTGACCTGTAAACACAATATTGCCGCTAAAGGCGCGAAATATGGACGAGGACTCTGAAGTATACTCTGAGCCAACGCCCAGGAAAGCCCCGACGCTAATCCGGTTTTTACCACTTGTAGCGCAGTACCCCATCGCATCAAACGCCAACTGCCCAACCAGGACAAAATTTTCGCTTTCATACCCCTAGTTTGTGGACAAATTGATTCAAATATCGATCCAGGCAAGAATTTGTTGTTAGCACAATGCCGCTTCGACATCACGGGCAAACGCTAACAATTCCAACTCTTTACCCCGGAAACCGACGATTTGCAGGCCAACACCGAGGAATGCGGGCGATATTGGCAAAGTTACGGCCGGCAACCCCAACAAGTTAAAAGGCGCCGTCCAACTCGTCAAGATTTGGCGGATGTCCACACCTCCGAGATGCGTAGTGGTCAAAGTCGGAGGCGCAATCGGCACCGTAGGTGTGATGATAAAATCGTAGCGGGAAGCCACTGCTTCGTCATAGTAGGCGATTAACTCAGACCGCCGTCTTAAAGCTTCTATGTAATGAATTGCGAGATCCGCAGAATGGGCCAAAAGACGATCGCGAACATCCGGTTGATACTCGTCCCTATGGGTTTTAAGCCATGCCCAGTGGTAATTAACGGCTTCAGCCCCTAAAATGAATTGTTGGCTGGCCCGGCATTCTTCTCCTCGGGGCAGCGTCCCGATGTCGATTTCCACGGTGGATAAGTGCCCTAGGCGATCACGAGCGATGATCGTCTGTTGTTGTACTAGGATATCCAACTCATCCAAATTTTTGTCCACTATCCAAAGCACGCGTGGGTTGATTCTTGGGCGCGCTTGCTGATTCATTCGATGGCTCAAAATTCTCCACAGTAGTTCGAGATCGTCTAGATCACGCGCAATGGGACCCACATGGTCTAGTGTCCAGGAAAGCGGAATCACCCCCCGCCGACTAATCGACTCATAGGATGGTTTGAGTCCGTAAATACCGCAGAACGCTGCGGGAATCCGTACCGAACCTCCGGTATCGGTGCCTAACGCACTTGCCACCATTCCCG
>JAMDDZ010000076.1:0-2267 GCA_023488565.1 Bacillota bacterium
TCATGACGTTGAGGAAACGGCTGCAGCTTCAGATTGGGAAGAAGAAGTGCCGAAAAAGCGTCGGGGTGGAGTCGTGAGCTTGCCTGCGTCGAGGGGAATGCGTGTGGTAGTGATGCACCCACGGACGTTAGAGGATGGGCAAGCGATTGCCGACCAGGTCAAAGGACGTCGACCAGTTATTGTTAATTTAGATTTATCCGAAGAAAAAGCAGGGCAACGATTGTTAAACTTTCTTTCTGGGGTTGCTTACGCCGTGGACGGCGGGCTGCGTAAGGTGGGAGACAACATCTTTTTGGTAACGCCTAGCAATATTGAAGTAGCCAGCGAGGACCAGGAAGAGACTCCCGGATGGATGCGTGGATTGTCTAAGTGACGGTAATTTTGTATCATTTGGCTCAAACCGTTGATATTTTGCGAGACTTGTTTTTCGTCATCCTAATGGTGCGTATTATTGCATCGTATGTGCCACCTAGGGCGGATGGGATATGGTCTTTTGTGGCGACCATTTCCTATCGATTTACGGAACCCGTATTGGCTCCCATTCGCCGTAGGATACCTTTGGTGGGGATGATGGACCTGTCTCCGCTCATCGCGTTGTTTTTAGTAGATATTGCAGGGTATGTTTTGGTGAGATTAATAATGGGATTGGCGACGCTGTAACAGGAGCGGAGGATTTGTATGCCACTGACACCTCTTGATATTGTCAACAAGGAGTTTAAGCACGGGTTTCGTGGGTATAGTGAGGACGAGGTCAACGAGTTTTTGGATGAAATCGTTAGAGATTATGAGGCCCTGATTCGCGAAAACGATGAGCTCAAAGAAAATACGTCAGGAATGACGGAACGACTGGAGCAGTACCGGAAATTAGAGGCGACTTTGCAAAATACCTTGGTGGTGGCACAGCAAACCGCGGAGGAAGTCAAAATAGCGGCCCGCAAGGAAGCGGAGTTGATCGTCCGCGAAGCGGAGTCCAAGGCTCAGGAGATTATTAATCAGGCAGAAGAGCGTAGTCGGAACGCTATAAGGGAACTTGACCAACTGCGTAGAGAAACGGAAAAATACCGAGTTCAGGTCAAGAGTCTGCTGGAATCGCAGCTGTCTATTCTGAACCAAGGATTAAACGGATCTGTCAGTAGTGATTAGAGTGTGATAAAATGAGCGGTAATTGCAGGAGTAAAGTGATGAACGGGACCAAGGACGAGACAGTGGCCTCAGAGAGCAGGCGGTCGGTGCAAGCCTGTGCTAAGTCCGTCTAAGATCACCCGGGAGCGCCTTCATGAGGTCCTAATTGGATTAGTAAAGGCCGGGTCGCGCTCGTTACAGCGCTTTGAGTGCCGCACCGAGGTGCGGAACCAAGGGTGGTACCGCGCATCTGCGTCCCTTGCCAAATGGCAAGGGTCTATTTTTGTTTCCGGGGGGATAGCATTGGATTACCGCAATACACTCAACTTGCCCAAGACCGGGTTTCCCATGAAAGCCAACTTGCCTGAACGAGAGCCAAAGTGGCTGGTGTCTTGGGAAGAAGAAGGCCTCTATCAGCGTCAACGAAACTTGCGCCAGGGGCGTCCGAAATTTATTCTTCATGATGGGCCTCCCTACGCAAATGGCGATATCCACACGGGCACCGCCTTGAACAAAGTATTGAAGGACATGATTAACCGTCTATGGAACCTTGAAGGGTATGATGTGGTGTATGTGCCAGGATGGGACACCCATGGACTGCCAATTGAAATGAGGGCCTTAAAAAAACTGGGATTGTCCCAGCATCAGATTGACCCTGTAAGCCTGCGTCAAGAATGCGCTTCTGTTGCTCACCACTTTATCGGGGTCATGACGCGAGAATTTCAACGTCTGGGTGTGATGGGTGATTGGTCCAATCCTTACATCACGATGAACCCGGCTTATGAGGGAGCAGAACTTAATGTGTTTGCCGATATGGTCGAGCGCAAGTTGATATATCGCGACCTCAAAAGCGTGTATTGGTGTCCGCACTGTGAAACTGCATTGGCTGAAGGAGAAATTGAATATCAGGAGCATGAGTCGGACTCCATTTACGTTGCGTTCGTGATCGAACATCCACAAAACTATGAGATGCCGGAGGGAACACGGGCGGTCATTTGGACTACGACGCCGTGGACGATTCCTGCCAATGTGGCCATTGCAGTCAATCCTCAGTTGCCTTATGTGGTGGTTACTACGGAAGCCGGGCCGTTTTTGCTGGCAGAGCATCTAGTAGAGCGAATACTGGCATCCTGGTAAAATAGTCC
>JAMDDZ010000076.1:2277-7243 GCA_023488565.1 Bacillota bacterium
AACTAATGGGGTACCGGCATAAAGACGCGTCACCCCTATCTGGGGCACGAAGTGCCCATCATTTTAGGAGATCATGTCACCGAGGAAAGTGGTACTGGATTGGTTCATACGGCGCCGGGCCATGGTGTTGAGGACTTTGAGGTTGGCCGCCAATACCATTTGCCTGTTGTTCAGCCCCTCGATGATCAAGGACGTTATTATGCCGGTACCCCATTAGTTGAAGGACTATTTTACCAGGATGCCAATCCGGTAGTGAATGCGGAACTTGCTGCCCGGGGCGCTTTGCTGCATGCGGAAAAGTTTCTCCATCAATATGCCTTTTGTTGGCGTTGTAAGAACCCAGTGATTTTCCGAGCGACCTCTCAGTGGTTTATGTCGATCGACAAAGTGCGGGAATTACTAGTGGAGGCCACGTATTCGGTGCACTGGGAACCGGAATGGGGTGGAGAACGGATGCGTCGCATGGTGTTAGATCGGCAGGATTGGTGCTTATCGCGGCAAAGAGTATGGGGACTTCCGATTCCTGCCTTTTACTGCCAGGATTGTGGCCAGGCGATATTGGATGCGTCATGGATTCGATACGTAGCCACCATTATCGGACAGGAGGGATCAGATAGTTGGTGGTCGCAACCTGCCGCTCATTTTCTGCCCCGCGATTTTGTCTGTCCTAAATGCCACGGTAAACACTTGCGGCAGGAAATGGATATCTTTGATGTATGGATGGATTCGGGATCCAGCCAAGCTGCGGTACTGGCGGATCATCCTGGATTGGAGTGGCCTGCTGACGTGGTATTGGAAGGAAACGACCAATATCGCGGATGGTTCAATAGCTTGTTGACTACTGGAGTTTCGACCCGGGGCCGGGCTCCGTACAAGATGGTACTGACTCACGGCATGGTGCTCGACAAGTCAGGACAGGAGATGCATAAGTCGCTAGGCAACACGATCGACCCCATGGATATTGTCCATCGATATGGCGCGGATATTTTGCGACTGTGGGTGGCTACGAGCGATTATCGCACGGATGTTAGGATTTCCGACGAGATTTTAACCCAACTGTCTGAAACCTATCGCAAGATCCGCAATACGTTTAGGTTTCTTTTAGGCAATTTGACGGATTACCAGAAAGAGCCTTGCGTTACCGTAACCGACCCGATAAATCGTTGGGCGATCGCCACAGTGAACCAATGGATTACCCAAGCCCGGGAATCGTACCGGCAGTATATTTTTCATCCGGTCGTGCACGAATTGGTCCGGCTGATGACCATTGATCTATCAAGTTTCTACCTTGACGTTATTAAAGACCGTCTCTATACACTGGCGCCCCAAGATCCCTTGCGCCGTGAAACGCAAAGTGTGCTGAATTATATTTTACAAGCATTAGTGCGTGGAATTTCCCCGGTGTTGGTGTTTACCGCGGAAATCCTAAGAGGTCTACCGAGAAAGTCTACAGTGGGAAAGCGGCCCGCCCTCCGTGCATTTAACCGAGTGGATGCCGCTTTGGGATATTGGCTGGACGGCGTCCGAAGCATCCATGATGGAACGCCTGCTATCCTATCGCGGAGTCATATTAAAAGCATTGGAATCCTTGCGGGCTGACAAGGTGATCGGCAATTCCCTGCAAGCTATGGTGGAGCTGGCGTTGCCGCCCGAAGAAGGGATGACGGATTCAGAGACAGCCCTATTGCTGGAAATGGTGCTGGCTGCGGATATCCACGTGGTATCTGGTGGATCTGGGGACATCGTAGCTAGGGCGTACGCAACCGAGTGGAATCGATGTGACCGATGCTGGCGGTATACTCGCGATGTTGGCGCGAACACCGCTCATCCAGATTTGTGCCCTCGCTGTATCGAGGTTTTGCACATTCTTGGGGGTTAAACCGATGCAACGACGATGGATTTTCTGGATCGCGCTGGCAACCCTGCTTGCCGATCGTATCTTAAATGTTTGGGTATCGCGCACCATGTATGTGGGGGAAAGTATTCCCATAATCCCCCACGTACTATGGATTACGTATTTCTTGAACAGTGGGGCGGCTTTTTCTTTGTTGCTCCATGGTACTTTACTGTTTATTGCGGTGGCCTGGGTATTGTTGGGGGTCGTGGCCTATGTGGTCTGGAAGTTTCCCAAACTGCCGGCTCGAGCTATTTGGGGACTAGGCCTGTTGGCAGGGGGGGCGGCCGGAAACTTATGGGACCGTATGGTCACGGGACGTGTGGTAGACTACATTCACTTTAGATTTTGGGCAATATTTAATTTGGCTGATGCGGCCATTGTCGTCGGGATGGGACTATTGGTATGGGAATATTGGAAACGACAGGAGGATCCGCCTCATGCCGAAGATGGTTCTAACGGTACCACCGGAGCTTGACGGTCGGCGAGTGGATCGGTTTTTGGCAGACATGCTGCCGCAGCGGTCTCGAACCATATGGCAGCGTGAGGTCAAGGCTCACCAAGTAAAGGTTCGTTATCACACGGCGAAATCGGGCGACCTGGTCCATACTGGGGACCAGGTCGAAGTGGAGTGGGAAGACACGCCTGCGGTAGGCCCAGACCTTGACGCCGTGACTGAGATCGATTCGAGCCTCATCGTCTACCAAGATGACGCGATTATTGTGGTAAACAAACCCAGGGATTTAGTAGTGCATCCGAGTCGCGGGCATTGGGAGGATTCGGTGGTGCATCGCTTGCATCCTTTGTTGGGGAATGACGGTAGTCATTTCCGACCAGGTGTGGTACACCGTTTAGATCAAAATACCACCGGCCTTCTTGTTTTGGCGCGCAACGAGTCGGCCCGCAGCAAACTATCTCAGGCTATTGCCGATCGGCAAGTACATCGCCGATACTTGGCGGTTGTTCATGGCCAAATTACGCCGCTGACGGGGAGGATTGATGCGCCAATCGGGCGCGATACCAAAAATCGTCTTAAAATGGCCACAGTGTTGTCAGGGAAACAGGCCATGACCCGGTATCGAACGATAGCCTTGACATCGGGTTATTCCTTAGTCCAACTGTCGTTGGATACCGGGCGCACCCATCAGATTCGAGTGCATTTGTCGGCTATCGGTCATGCGGTAGCTGGGGATGTGGTTTACGGTGGCGGCCATCCCCAGGGATTATTAGGAGGGCAAGCGCTTCACGCCGGGCAACTAGCATTTTCTCATCCCGAGACCGGGCAACCCCTATGTTTTACCGCGCCATTGCCCTGGGATTGGAAAGAATTAGGTTTCCTGTCGTGGCAAGTGGTTCAGGAGTCAGTGTTTGAAGAAGAGGAAGATTTGTTGTATCCCTGCCAAAAATGGGCTACCACTGATCTGCTTAAAACCTGGGCGGGTTACTGTGGGGGTCCTTGAGCGGACAATCCGGTAATTTGAGGAACCAGGCGGCTTAAGATTTGGTCCCGAATTGTATCATCAGTGGCCATTGCCTCCAGAGAATTGATTGCCACGGCAACAGAATAGGAGCTGGGTGACACATCCACCAGGAACGCGTCCCCTTGATAATGTAGCTGTTGTAGTATCTGACGAATGGCGTCGATAACGGCTTCTGCCGGGGTGGCCAGAGGCAGATCAAACCGGAATCGGATGCGATGCCCTTCGGATCGCGAATGGTTTTCGATCATCGCTTGGATTAGAATCCCGTTGGGAATCATCATGGGCAGCCCCTGATCACTGCGAATGGCGGTGTACATCAGATTGATGTCGGTAATGACACCGCTATACCCCGGTTTGAGGGCGTCGTGAGGATACGAAGGCATTAGCATGGGATATTGCCAGGCCACAAAGGTGACGTGGTTTCCCACATCAAATGGCCTAAAGATGACTAAGCCAATGCCGGCGATTAAGTTACCAAACATGGTTTGTCCGGCCAGTCCGATGATCACGGTAAAAAATGCACCGCCAAATACAACGGAAGATAGACCAACGCCAAAGGCAGCCAATATTGAGAGCACGACGACGAGAAGCAAAATCAGGCGCACCACAAATCTTAGGGATGATGTGCGGCCACCGCCGGATGGAGCCATTCGGAACAGATGGCGTTCTAGGAGGTAGGAAATTAAACCGCCCACGACCAAGACGATGAAAGCTTTAATAAGGTGGAGGTAGTTCTTGTTGATGCCGAGACGTTGGTGGGATAAATCCAAGCCTACCGCCATCGCGATTCCTAAGAGGATGAGCACCAGCACTAAAATCCAGGTTTGGCGCCCCAATTTTTTGAAGTCGGGGGGGATTGTCTGCATAAAGAACCTCCTTTTCAGCAAATAGGTTATCATGGGAATAAGAGTATTGTCACGCCAGAGAGCGAGGGCGAGAGGCCGATGAAGGGGTCAGGCAATTTGCATTTCGCATCGCGCCGGGTATTGATTTGCACGGGGACAGCCTGCCGGAACCGTGGTTCGCGGGAACTCATGAAACATGCCAAGCGAGCAACCAAGGAATCGGATGTGGCAGTTGTGGCCACGGCGTGTCTCAGGTTGTGCACTCGGGCACCCAATGTCGTGATTTATCCCCAGGGGGTTTGGTTTGGCGGGGTGAGTCGTGCTACCATTGGACAGGTAGTTGATTCCGAGGCGCCGCAAAATCCGGCGTTACAGCCGCTAATTACCTATCGCCAGTGAAGGCGTTGCAGTCCATCGGCAATCTCGTCTGCATTCCAAGCCATTTGGCTTAGAAAATTTTTCGCAGTGTTGGCAAATTCAATGGATGACGTGATCCCTTTGAGGACTGCGGGTCCCGTGAGGGGCCGAGAAAAGCCGAGAGCGATTATCGTAGGTTTTTAACCTGGATCGATCATGAAATACGGATACCCATTAAATTAAGCCACCTAGGTTCGTCACCCAAATGAATGGCGTGAGCCCCGACTCTGATTTTCCGCCGTGGATTTGAGATGCGCTCTTCGTGGCCGTCTTGACACTCCTGCGAGCGCCCACGATTCGCATCAAAAATCTCCCATGGTGGCTTAATT
>JAMDDZ010000076.1:7253-20294 GCA_023488565.1 Bacillota bacterium
TTAGAAAATTTTTCGCAGTGTTGGCAAATTCAATGGATGACGTGATCCCTTTGAGGACTGCGGGTCCCGTGAGGGGCCGAGAAAAGCCGAGAGCGATTACCTGGTCGTCTCGGCACTCCTGCGAGCGCCCACGATTCGCATCAAAAATCTCCCATGGTTAGGGAGACCATTTTAAAGTTCTCATACACCGAAGTGTTTGTGGGGTCGTTAAACGAAACGAGGCCTTGCCGCGTTTCCATATTGTCATTATAAATCGCGAAAAATTATAAGTCTACTTTTATGGCGGAAATTTCTCTATGATAAGCGGACCCGGCCGGGAACTTATCATAGAGGGGAAATGCTGTGGATGGTCAAATCTCTACTCAGCAACGGAGTCCTTAGGCGTGCCCAGTTTCGATGGTTCTATTTGGGTCGAACCCTCTCTCTTTTTGGCAGTGGAATGACACCAGTGGCCCTCGCATTCGCGGTTCTTCAGGCGCGCCATGGGCAACAGCTTCTAGGATATATTTTGGCGGCGGAGCTTTTGCCCAATGTTCTCGTCGTGTTGATTGGGGGAAGTGTAGCCGACCGATATCGCCGCGACCGGCTTATCCAGTTGGCTAGCTGGGGTTCCGGTTTTTCCCAAGCGTGTATTGCCGTCGTTGTACTCACCGGTGCCAATCCCTATTGGATTTTCCCGTTTGCTGTCATCAATGGGGTTTTGGGGGCTTTCACCAGTCCTGCGATTCGTGGCATTGTCCCTGAGCTTGTCGATGGTGACGATATCAAGCAGGCCAATGCCCTGCTGAACACGTCCCGGAGCGCTGGTCGCATTGTGGGACCGGCAGTGGCCGGGATTCTCGTGGCTACCGTCGGGGGTGGTTGGGGCATCGCGTTCGACGCTCTGAGTTTCTTCATCGCGGGCGCCTGTATGGTCCGGGTTCGGATTCCGTCTCATCCCATCGGTTCGGCGAATTCGTTACTCCGCCAGATGGGTGAGGGGTGGGCATATTTCCGACGCCAGCGATGGATTTGGTCGATTACCGGCGCTTGGGCCCTAATGAATGCGGTGCAGATGGGGGCTTGGCAAGTGCTCGGGCCGATTATTGCCAAGCATACGTTTGGTTCGGCGGGTTGGGGTCTGACGCTGAGCGTTAAATCCATTGGTCTTCTCATTGCCAGTGTGCTGATGCTGCGCTTTCAGTTCTCGCGTCCCCTTCGCGACGGTATGGTGGCCGCGGCAGCGGTGGGCATTCCCATGGTGGTTTTGGGGCAAAGCCTGGACCTGCCCTATCTGATAGCGGCCGCCATGGTGGCAGGGATCGGGTCGACAGTGTCTACCATCGCGTGGGACACCTCTTTGCAGCAAGGGGTACCCAAAGAAAAGTTATCGCGTGTTTTAGCGTTCGATGAGTTTGGATCATACGTAGTCATTCCCCTCGGGGAAATTCTTGCAGTGCCTGTCGCGGATCGTTTCGGTCTCCATACGGTAGAAACGTGGGCTGGGCTGATATTTATTGTCGCCGCATTGGTTCCGTTATCCCTAGCATTGGTTCGCCAAATGACGATAACGGATATTCGAGCGCTGGCGCAAGACCAGAAGGATCCCATTGCCGAATAACGGGCGGCCAGCACTGATGATGGACATGTTGAGTCAAGGAAGTTTTTGTTGGCAGATGCCAAAAGTGAGCCTTTACCAACATAGTCGCGTGGGTTATTATGTGTTGGGGTACACTTCCTTTAATACCAGTCCTGCGAGGCTGGGAAGGGGCGCCGATGTTTTTGCTCTAGCCTTCGCAGGGGTAGAGCATTTTTTATTGGGGAGGATTACGGTGGCGGAAGCGGAGATTCTTGACCACGATGGGATGAGGCGTGCATTGATGCGCATTGCTCACGAAATTGTGGAACGCAATCATGGAGCGTCTCAGCTTATGTTGGTGGGAATTCGCAGCCGAGGAGTGCCGCTCGCGTGGCGAATTCAGCACAACATCAAATTGATAGAAGAGGTTGCCGTCCCAGTGGAAATTCTCGACATAGGACTTTACCGCGACGATTGGTTTCAAAGACCATTCAACCCGGTAAGATCCAGCGATATTTCCACGACGGTGAATCACCGGGTCGTGGTGTTGGTGGATGACGTGCTATTTACCGGGCGAACCATCCGGGCGGCTATGGACGCCTTATCTGACTATGGACGCCCACTGGCGATTCAACTTGCGGTACTGGTAGACAGAGGACACCGAGAACTTCCCATTAGAGCAGACTTTGTCGGGAAAAACATCCCGACTTCGCGAAATGAAAAAGTGTTGGTGCGACTGAAGGAAGTGGACGGGGAAGATCGGGTGCTTCTGAGCCGCCCGCTGGACTGATCCGGGGAACTAATGACGTGCTTATAGGGAGTTTGAGCAGCGTGAGGAATTTTATTGCACTGGAAAATATGAATGCGCAAGAACTGACGACTCTCATTGACCTGGCGGAAACGCTGAGCGAGGTCTTGGAACGGCCTATAAAAAAGGTGCCGACATTGCGGGGCAAGGCCATCGCTAACGTGTTTTTCGAACCCAGCACACGGACCCGCAATTCATTTGAATTGGCGGCCAAATACATGAGCGCCGATGTGATCAATTTTCAAGCCAGCGGGTCCAGCGTGGAAAAAGGGGAAACTTTATGGGATACCGCCAGGAACCTCACCGCCATGGCAATTGATGCGGTGGTAATCCGCCATCAAGTGGCGGGGGTTCCCGGATTGTTGGCGGATTTGCTGAATGTGCCGGTAATCAATGCCGGAGACGGAATGCATGAACACCCGACCCAAGGCCTCCTGGATTTAGTGACGGTGAAAGCGCACTATGGACGGATTGGGGGGTTACAGATCGCCATCGTGGGCGATGTGCTGCATAGCCGGGTGGCCCGTTCTGATCTGTGGGGTTTTACCATGATGGGAGCTACGGTGCGGTTTGTGGGACCGCCAAACCTATTGCCTTCGGCCCTGGGGGCGCCCATGACGTCGAATTTGGAAGAAGGAATTCGTGGGTGTGATGTAGTGCAAGTGCTGCGGTTGCAAAACGAAAGGCAAAAAAGCGGTGCAGTACCTTCGATGAGAGAATATCGCGAGAAATTTGGGGTGACTCAGGAACGGCTGGGGAAATGGGCTCCCGATGCGCTCGTCATGCACCCAGGACCGCAAAATCGCGGTGTGGAAATTGATAGCGAGGTGTTAGACGGACCGCAAAGCGCGGTGTTGGCCCAGGTACGGTACGGAGTAGCGGTACGAATGGCGGTCTTGTACCGTTTGTTAGGAGGAACCCATGACATTTAGCGAAACATCGCCTAGCGACAACTGGCATATTAAAAATGTGCGGATTGTTGATCCGTATACGCATACAGATGCTTTAGGCGACATTTTTATTGCCGGAGGGTGTTTTGTATCCGAAAAACTTCCAGAAATGCTAACGTTGGACGCAACGGGGTTATGGGCCGTGCCGCGGATGGTGGATATTCACGTCCATTTTCGGGAACCCGGACAAGAACACAAGGAAGATTTGGTATCGGGCAGTCGGGCAGCCGCGGCTGGTGGCTTTAGTGCCGTGGCAGCAATGCCAAATACGGATCCGGTGATTGACAATCCTGCCCTCATTAGCTGGGAAGGGGCTCACGGCCGGGAAATTGGATTGATTGACCTCTGGCCGCTAGGGGCAGTCACCAAAGCGTCGGCTGGCAAAGAATTGGCTGAGTTGGCATTGATGGAAGCAGCTGGTGCTATGGGGTTTTCGGATGATGGCAAACCTATAGCTAGTGGACGCATTATGCGTGCGGCGTTAAGTTACGCCACCATGTTGAAGCATCCGATAGTGCAGCATGCCGAAGATCTCGACTTGAGCGAAGGCACGGTGATGCATGAAGGTCAAATCTCTCACCGTTTGGGATTGCCTGGGGTGCCTGCCGCCGCCGAGGCCGCCATGGTGTGGCGAGATGTTGAACTGTCATTGCTGACCCAAGGTCGGTTGCATGTGGCGCACGTCACGGCATTGGGGTCGTTGGAGGCAGTGGCCTATGCCAAAAGGCTGGGGGGCCCGGTGACTGCGGAAGCGACTCCCCACCATCTGCTATTGACAGATCAGGCTGTGTCTGATTGGCAGGCATCACCGATTACCAAGGTCAATCCTCCGCTGCGGCCTCTAGAACTTCGCGATGCTTTACGTAAGGCAGTCGTTACCGGATTGGTTTCGGTTATTGCTAGCGATCACGCCCCCCATCACGACGATGAAAAAATGTCTCCCTATCCGCAAGCTCCTTATGGCATTAGTGGGCTTGAAACAAGCATTGGAGCAGTCTTTTCTTCCTTGCTACACACGGGTTTGATGGATCCTTTGACGCTTCTGGAACGGATGACAAGTGGCCCGCACCAAGCATTGGGAGCATGGTACCCTGGGGTTGTCCCGGGTGCTCGCGCTGACTTAACGCTCATCGATCCCGAACTTTTATGGGTTGTGGAACCTCGCACCTTTTATTCGCGGGGACATAATACTCCTATGGCTGGGATGCAGCTCAAGGGCAAAGCGGTGGCAACAATGTTGGGGGGACGATGGACGATGCGAGAAGGGCAGGTGCTGGCATGACGCAACCCGGGTGGCTTACTTTTGCCAACGGACGCCGGTTCAAAGGGCGCTTGATTGGAACAACGGATCAGGTAGTGGCCGGAGAAGTGGTGTTCAACACCGCGATGACCGGATATCAGGAAATTTTGACTGACCCTTCTTATTTTGGCCAAATTGTAGTATTGACCTATCCGTTGATTGGCAATTACGGAACTTTTGCGGAGGCTGCCGAATCTTTATTTCCTTGGGCCACTGCGGTTGTGATGCATCAGGCCAGTAAGTCCCCTTCCCACTTTGGCGGTGCCGAATCGATTGACCAATATTTGAAGCGTTATGGCAAAATGGGATTGGTAGATGTTGACACCAGAAGTTTAACCAAGATGCTGCGCTCCGAAGGAACCCAAATTGCCGCGATGTCTCCTCAAGACACAGATGAAAATAGTCTGTATCAGGCGATATCGTCAGTAGATTTGACGGACAGTGTGTTTTCCGTGAGCACTCCTCAGATAATTACAATTGATGGACCCGGACCGCACATCGTAGTGGTTGATTATGGGGCTAAAAACTCTATCTTGACCGAACTGCAACGGCGCGGAGCTCGCATTTCTGTGGTGCCGGCCCGGGTTACCCCAGACGAGATGGCGGCTATGAAACCAGATGGAGTAGTTCTTTCCAATGGTCCGGGGGATCCGGAAAGCATTCCCCAAGTGTTGCCTACGGTAAAACATGTCATTGAGCATTATCCCACCTTGGGAATTTGCCTAGGCCACCAACTTATTGCCCTGGCCGAGGGGGATCGAACGTACCCATTGAAGTTTGGCCATCATGGTGCCAATCATCCACTATGGGACAGCGAGCGGCATAAAATATTGATTACCTCACAAAATCACGGGTATGCGGTGGCCGGTGACTCTTTAGCAGATCGATACCAAGTGCGCTTAACGAATTTGCACGACCAAACTATTGAAGGTCTGCAACACCGAACACGGCCGGTAATGTCGGTACAGCATCACCCCGAGGCAGGGCCGGGCCCCTCTGACTCACTCTATTTATTTGACGAATTTATGCAATGGGTTGTGGACCAAAGGGGGAATGCGAGTGCCTAGGGACACACGGATTAAAAAGGTTCTAGTGATTGGTTCGGGACCCATTATCATTGGGCAAGCTGCCGAATTTGATTATGCAGGAACCCAAGCCTGCCGGGCCCTCAAAGAAGAGGGGCTCGAGGTGGTACTGGTAAACAGCAATCCGGCTACAATTATGACTGATTTGTCGGTGGCCGACATCGTCTACGTTGAACCGCTTACGGTTTCCTTTTTGGCATATATTTTGGGGAAAGAACGGCCTGACGGAATTTTAGCCACACTTGGCGGGCAAATGGGGTTAAATTTGACCACCGAACTGTTCAAGGCTGGCATTCTTACGGATTTAGGGATTCAGGTGTTAGGCACTTCTATCGCCACCATCGAGAAAGCTGAAGACCGCGAAGCGTTTCGCCGTTTGATGCTGGATTTAGGTCATCCCATTGCCACTAGCCGTACGGTTACCACACTGGAAGAAGGCCTCGAATTTGCAGCTGAAGTCCACTATCCTCTGGTTCTGCGGCCCGCTTACACTTTGGGCGGCAGTGGTGGTGGATTTGTCTACGACGATGCCGACATGCAAGAACGCCTGCCGCACGCTTTGGCTCTGAGTCCCATAGGGCAAGTGCTGGTAGAAGAGTCTATAGCTGGATTCAAAGAGGTAGAGTATGAGGTTATTCGTGACAGCGCAGGGAATGCTATCACTGTTTGCAACATGGAGAACTTCGATCCGGTAGGGGTTCATACCGGAGATTCTATTGTGGTGGCTCCCAGTCAGACCTTGACGGATAAGGAATATCAGATGCTGCGATCAGCATCGTTAGATATTGTCCATAACCTTGGGGTTGAAGGCGGATGCAACGTGCAATTTGCGCTGCATCCCGATGGCCGCTATCGAGTGATTGAGGTCAATCCTCGGGTTTCCCGCTCCAGTGCGTTGGCGTCAAAGGCTACTGGATACCCCATCGCCCGGGTAGTGTCCAAGATCGCTGTGGGATTGACGCTCCCAGAAATCCCTAACTCTGTCACCGGCACCACTACTGCGGCCTTTGAGCCCGCACTAGACTACGTCGTTGCAAAAATCCCCCGATGGCCGTTTGATAAGTTTGCTACCGCTGACCGGCATTTGGGAACTCAGATGAAAGCCACCGGCGAAGTGATGGCCATTGACCGGACCTTCACGGCTGCGTTGCAAAAAGCGGTGCGATCTTTGGAGATTAAGCGATTTGGCCTTTCGGGTCCTAAGGAGGCTCAAGCTTCCTTAGACACGATATGGGACGAATTGAAACACCCCACTGACGAAAGGCTGTTTTATGTGGCCGAAGCATTGCGCCGGGGAATAACCGTTGAGGGGATTCATGATGCTACTCAAATTGATCCCTGGTTTCTTCATCAAATCGATGACATTATTCAGGACGAAAATTGGTTAAGAGAGCATCCGGAGCATTGGTCCCAAAGGTTGGCGGAATTAAAGGCCAATGGCTTTGCGGACCGGCGCATTGCAGAGCTGGTGGGGGAATCCGAAAGAGCCGTGAGGGAAGAGCGCCTACGACTGGGGCTCTTACCTCAATACAAAATGGTGGACACTTGCGCCGGGGAATTTCCGGCCGCAACGCCGTATTTTTACGCCACCTATGACCAGGAAAATGAGGCGGACCCACTTCCTGGACCAAAAGTTTTGGTTCTAGGATCCGGCCCGATACGCATTGGCCAGGGAATAGAATTCGACGCCGCAAGCGTGTATGCCTTGGAGGCATTGAGGGAATTAGGTTACCGGGCCATTATGTTGAATAATAACCCGGAAACGGTGTCTACCGATTTTAATGCGTCGGATCGACTATATTTTGAGCCGCTTACTTTGGAAGATGTGTTAAACGTGATTGAACGGGAACATCCTGACGGGGTGATGGTGCAATTTGGCGGGCAAACCGCCATCAATTTGGCCGAAGAGTTGGATCGCCTAGGAGTGCCTATTCTGGGAACTTCCGTAGAAGGCATTCGGGGTGCCGAAGATCGTGAGCAATTCGATAAGATTTTAGAAGAACACGGGATTATGCGCCCCCCGGGAAGAACCGCGACTACTGCAGTCGAGGCTATGGCTGCGGCACAAGACATTGGGTATCCGGTGTTGGTGCGCCCGTCTTATGTGTTAGGCGGACGGGCTATGGAAATCATCGATGATGCGGAAGGATTGGCCGATTACTTGCAACGAACTCAGGAAATGGGACCAGGACAGCCGCTTTTGATTGATCGGTATATGAATGGCTTGGAGTTGGAAGTCGATGCAGTGAGTGATGGGATCCGGGTAGTGATTCCAGCAATTATGGAACATGTGGAAAGGGCCGGCATTCACTCTGGTGATTCGGTGGCAGCATTGCCGCCGATTCGGGCTTCGCGTTCCGTGATTGACCGGGTGGTATCGATTACCGAACAACTTTGCCGGGCATTGGCCATTCGCGGTTTGTTAAACGTGCAGTTTGTCGCGGTATCGGATCAGGTATACGTAATTGAAGCGAACCCTAGAGCCAGCCGCACTGTGCCCTTTATCATCAAGGCGACCGGAGCTCCCATGGTAAAAATGGCCATTGAAGCCGCGGTTAAAGGATCGCTAAGTTCCGCGTATCGTCTAGGGTTGTGGCCCTCCCCGAACCATTTTGCCGTCAAAATGCCGGTGTTCTCTTTTGGCAAACTGAATTTGGTTGATGCGGCTCTCGGCCCGGAGATGAAAAGTACCGGTGAAGTAATGGGAATTGACCAGGACTTTCCCAGCGCCTTGTACAAGGCGTTGATCGCTGGCGGATTTCGGCTGCCAGCCGGAGGAAAGGTTTTGGTCACCATTGCGGATCAGGATAAAACCGAAGCCTTGCCATATTTAGAAGAGTTGGCGCGTTTGGGTTACCGGATTTATGCCACAACCGGAACTTTGGCCCTGTTATCGTCGTTGGGGATTCCCGCAACCCCGGTATACAAACTGGGGGAGCGCCGGCCTCATCTTGTCGATTTAATTCGTCAAGGCCAGTTTAACCTGGTGATCAATACCATTACGGTGGGTGGCGACCGAGAACGGGAAGGATTTCTGATACGCCGGGCAGCGGTCGAACGCGGGGTACTGTGTTTTACCTCCTTAGACACCGTGGCGGCTGCATTAGAAGCATTAAGGCAACGTTCGCGACAGGCATTTGGCGTGCATTCGTTGAACGAATGGCTTGCCGGCAGCAATGTTAAAACACATTAACCACAGCACGGGGGTGAGGCAGTCTGTCAGAGTTAATTTTGGCACCAATAATAAAACGGAAAGTCCCCGCGCCGGATCATGTGGAATTGTGGGTGCATAGTCCTGCATTAGCTGGGGCCACGCCCGGGCAATTTGCCCATGTGGTGACCCAAGGCATGCTGCGTCGGCCGATTTCTTTTTCCCGCCTTGACGTAGATACGGGAAACGCAGCGATTCTGTTTCAGGTTGTAGGAACGGGCACCCGATGGCTAGCCAACCAAGAAGTGGGGACTGTGCTCGATATATTAGGACCTTTAGGCCGAGGCTTCCCGGTGCCCGATGCTCACCGCCCATGGTGCCTGGTGGGGGGTGGGGTGGGGATTCCCCCGTTATTGGCCGCAGCATCCCAATGGACTGGTGCAGCACAGACGAGGCCTGCCGCCATATTGGGAGCAAGGTCTGATTCGTTGGTTTTGCTAGAGGAAGAATTTCGCCAGCTAGGGCATGAGGTGTGGGTCACCACCGATGATGGATCACGCGGAACAAGGGGGACTGTCATCGGGCCCTTAGCCCGCTGGCTTGCCAAAAATCCACAAGGGCAAGTGTATGCATGCGGCCCTACTGCAATGTTAAGCGCGGTTGTTGCAATATCAGGTCAACGTGGCGATGTCTGGTTGGCGTTAGAGCAAAGAATGGGTTGTGGAGTCGGGGCGTGCTTGGCGTGCGTGGTGTTCGGGAACGGGCCTGAAGGGCCTGGGTATCGGCGGGTCTGCACCGACGGCCCGGTGTTTTCTCGAGAGGAGCTGATCTTCCCTTGAATTTGGCGGTGTCATTACCCCGCGGACTAGAACTCAAGAATCCCATCATAGCGGCCTCGGGTACGTTTGGATTTGGCCCGGAGTACGCTTCTTTGGTCGATATGTCCATGTTAGGGGGGATTAGTGTGAAGGGGTTGTCTCCGGACCCCTGGCCAGGAAACCCGCCACCCCGGGTATGGGAAACCCCCATGGGCCTTTTGAATTCTATTGGATTGCAAAACCACGGCGTCGAAGTGTTTTGCCAGCAAGACCTGCCATTTTTGCGCGACATTGGCACCCGCATTATTGCCAACATTATCGGTCATACCGTTGATGAATACCGTCAAGTCGCGGCCCGGTTGAGTCGAGAGCCAGGGATTGATGCCTTGGAAGTGAATATTTCATGCCCTAACATCAAAGAAGGGGGAATGAGCTTTGGACAAGATCCCGATCAGGCAGCACAGGTGATGGCTGCCGTGAGGTTGGAGACCGATTTGCCGGTAATGGTCAAAATTTCACCAAACACCACTTACCCGGTGGAAATTGCTGAAGCAGTGGAAAATTCTGGCGCTGACATGATTTCCGCCATTAACACACTGGTGGGAATGGCTATTGACGTCAAACATCGGAGGCCCGCTTTGGGGGGGATTACCGGGGGCTTATCCGGACCTGCGCTTAAACCAATTGCCTTGCGCATTGTGTACGAAGTAGCACAAGCGGTAAAAATTCCCATAGTAGGCATGGGAGGAATTAGTTCCGCCGTGGATGTGGTGGAATTTTTAATGGCCGGGGCATCCGCGGTAATGGTGGGAACCGTCACCTTTCAATATCCACGACGGATGCAAGAAATCGTTGCAGAGTTGCCCGAGATTATTAAGGAGTTAGGATTTGACCGTCTGCAAGATGTAGTGGGATCGGCTCTTCCTGGGAAGAGCAATGCTGCTCATGTTATGGAGGAAGAATGCCAATTGCCTCGGCCTAATGGCCGGGTCTTGTGAACGCAGGTTGGGTTGACCAGGGGTAACCAACGCGTTACGTTTGCCACAGGTGGGTCAGACGCACCGGCGAATACTACCTCAGTTGACCGCTCTGCAAGTGGGAACCATGCTGCTGAACGGCAAGGCCCCGGAAGGCTCTTTCTGTCCCCAAAAGGGGAGAACTGGCGGTTGACACTTCTGGGGGGGAAATGGGGGGCAAGTCCCCGCGTTACCAGGACCGTAAGGGCGAAGCAGAGAGTCGTATTGGTTCTCGACAAACACGAAAAACCGTTGATGCCGTGTTCGGAGAAACGGCATTACCGCGACGGGTAAGAAAGTCGGGAGTTACTTGGGCCGTGGAGCGATACGGAGCCGCGGATTCAACATCAAAACGGCCTCAGGACTGGTTCAAGGGATCCACTTCTGTGCCCTCGTTCAACGGCCGGATGGCTATGGGTATTCGTGGACCAAAAAAGTTCTGAAAACGAAAGGAGAAGCGGGAAGGGGGCAGTCCGCGTCTGCCGCGCTATCCCTCCCCGGCCTAAAGGCCGAGGGTCCCCGCGCGAATGCATGAATAGACCCAAAATATGGATTGCCTTGGATGTGCCCACGCGTGACCAAGCGGAATCGTTGATGGCGAAATTTCCCGGCCATCGGCAATTCAAAGTGGGACTGGAACTTTTTTCGGCTATTGGTCCAGAACCCGTCCAAGAGTGGATCCAACAAGGATGGGAAATTTTTTTAGACTTGAAGCTTCATGATATTCCTCATACCGTCTCCCGAGCCGTCAACCGCATTGAGGAAATGGGAGTATCCTTGACTACGGTCCATGCCTCAGGAGGCATGGCGATGATGCAGAGTCTGTCACGGCGACAATTAGCCATCGTGGGAGTAACCCTGTTGACGAGTTTGGGGAACCAAGATATACACCAATTGGGTTTCACCGGGACAAGCCAAGACTTTGTCATAAATGCTGCTCAGATGTGCAAACAGGCACAATTGGACGGGGTAGTGGCGTCCCTATACGAAACCCGGCAGATCCGAGAACTGTGGTTCCAGTCCCGCATTGTGGTACCGGGAATCCGGTGGGGCGATGCGATCACCGGAGATGATCAGGAGCGCATTGCAACACCGGATCGGGCGGTTCTGGCGGGTGCCACCGATTTGGTGGTTGGCCGGGCCCTTATGCGTCGACCCGACACTGCCCAGGCCTATCAAGAACTCATGACGATGGTGGAGAGCGCGAATCAGGGGAAGTAAGTACTGTTTTAAAGCCAATAATGTGTCGCGACGGGGAGATGACAGCCATGGCATGCGATGCCGCCGATTTAGCTAAGTGGGGCGCCTACTTGAAAGGACATTTTTTGTTAACCACCGGCCGCCATAGTGATCAATTTCTTTTATTGGCCCGGTTGACCGAGTATCCGTCTGCGGTTGCACCCTGGGCCGATCAGTTAGCAAGGCAATTGGAACCTTATCAGGCACTCACTGTAGTGGGTCCGGCCGTTGGAGGGATTATACCTGCCTTTGCCGTGGCTTCACGGTGGGTTGACGGTCGCATTTTATTTGCTGAAAAAAATGACGATGGGACTATGCAATTTAAACGGGGATTTCGTCTGACTCCCGGAGAAAGGGTGGTTGTAGTAGAAGACGTGGTGACCACGGGAAGTTCCGTTGACAAAGTCATTGCCGCCGTGAACGCCGGTGGGGGGAAAGTGGTTGCAGTCGGGGCATTAGTAGACCGGGGGCAGGAAAAACCCCATTGGACCAAGTGGGGTTACGAAGCGGTATTTCGGTTTCCTTCGGGGTCTATGCCGTCCTGGGAGCCGGGCGAGTGTCCGCTATGTCAAGAGAACATCCCCTTGACACGGCCTAAAGCTTAACGGGGACCGGAGTTGCCCTTAGCGGCTAGTTTCTCTTTTACCGCACCTAGCCTTCTCAGACGGTCCGGGTCTGGTGTAATGTACAAAGTTTTTTCTTGGCGGTACAAGACTTGCCCTGGCTCACCGTGAGGACGCTTACGAACAAACTTGCGCCGGGTATAGTCTACCGGAACCATGGAAGATTGTGAGGCCTGACTATAAAATACGGCAAGTTCAGCGGCGTCTAACAAGTCGTCTAGATTGGGGTGAGACTTTCCGCAGCCTAATATGACGTGTGATCCCGGGGATTGTTTGACGTGAAACCACATGTCGTCGGGCCGTGCTTGACGAAACGTTAGATCCGCGTTTTCTCGTTGCGAACGGCCCACCCAAATAGAATAACCGCTTTGGGTCTGAAATCGGCGATAAGGGAGTACTTCCTCAACGGCAGGTTTGGTTCCAATTTTTTGCGTTATCTGCAATTGTTGGGTCAGCCATGCCTGGTCGACAACGGCATTGGTCAACATCTCCT
>JAMDDZ010000076.1:20304-44997 GCA_023488565.1 Bacillota bacterium
CAGTTGCGGGAGGATTTGAGCGAGAGACTTCTTGCGGGCTTCCTGTTTGCGGGCCTCCCGGTAATAGGCTTGGGCCAGGCCAACCGGAGTATCGCCCGGCTGAGCTGTGAGTACTACCGCAGTAGATGGATTTTCCAATGAGGGTACCTGAACCGACCACGGCAGCGACTGGTTTCGGAACAGATACTGGTAAGTCAGCCAGAGATCTCCGAGATGGCGTAACTGGTTAGGGTCTGCTGCGATTTGCGATTGATACTCGGTAATTTTTTGTTCCAGGTGCTGGCGCCGTTTTTCCAATAACCGTGCCAATTGGTTACGTTGGGATTCAAAGGCCATGGCCTGTTCGCGGGTCCGGAAATATTCATCGAGGGCCGCGTCCGGATCTGTCACGGCATGACTTTGGTATCCTGCAAGTGGGTAGACCCACAGATCGGCCTGGCCTTGTGGGGAAGTGAGCTGATAAAAGCGGTAATTGGCTTGATGCCAATCGGAACAAAACCGCTCCCAAGACCATTGTCCTGTTTCCGTGTACAGGCGTTGTGCCAATGGGGTTAAGTGGTTGGGATTATGGGTATCGCAGGGATTGGCAACGGCTGGCGGCGCGGCATAAGGCTGACCGGGCCAAACAGTGCGTCCGGGACGGCCTGGCGGAATCTTACGGAATGCGTCAATCACGGTGAAATCCGGGGTTGCCAGGACCAGATTGGTAAGGTGTCCTGCCATTTCGACAATGAGATGGCCGGGTTTGGATTCGTCAAAATCGTCGTACTGCAAGATTTCCAGGTGGACAACACGCTCAAAGGGAGGCACCGCCAGGGAAGTGATGGTAAATGGAGTCAATCGCTGGAAAAATGGATTTTTATTGCGGTTGCCTTCTTTAGGCAGTGGTCGCTGAGTCCAATGCATGCGGCTTAACCCTGGTGCCAACACTATTAATAGAGAACGGGGGCGATTTTTTGCCTTGAACCAAATATGGCCATTCTGGGAGACGATGTGCTCTACGTGCATGCCGGGCAATTCGGTGGTCCAGCGCTGCTCTAAAGCACGTAACATAAGGGCGTCAAAGGGCATGGGAGACTCCTGCCTTCCTGAATACATATCAAATGTCATTGTACGATTTAACGTAATTGATTAAAAGGCACTATACTGAGATGTAGATTTGTGGCATCGATGGTGGGATAATGGCTTAAGAGTGGCTTAAGTCCCCGTGGAGGCGGGGAAAGTGCGTCCGCCTGAGCCATGTTGACAATTTCTTTGGAGGGATAGCCGTGGCACAGGGAAACGCTCATTCAGCGAGCGGCTTGAGACATTTGTGGCAAACCTTGCCATTGGAGAAATACACGGCCAGGCCTAACTACATTTGGCTGGTGGTCGGCACAGTCTGTATTGGAGCGTTCATGGCTGCCCTTGATGCCAGCATCGTGAATGTTGCCTTGCCGATCATGAGTACGTCATTTCATGCATCTGCCAGTGTCGTGGGTTGGGTTCTTATTTCTTACCTGCTAACGTTGGCTACTTTGTTGACGTTGTTTGGCCGCATGGCCGACATGTTGGGTCGAAGGCCGCTTTATACCTTCGGCTTTCTGGTGTTTATTCTGGGATCGGCAACCTGCGGTGCCGCCGTTAATCTGACGATGCTTATCGTGTCCCGGGTTTTTCAAGCTGCGGGCGCGGCAATGCTGCAAGCCAATTCGGTCGCGATAATCACAGCAACCGTACCAGCTTCTGCTCGTGGAAAGGCAATCGGATTTCAAGGGTCGGCTCAAGCGATAGGATTGTCGCTCGGGCCCGCGATTGGCGGGGCTTTGATTGGGCTGTTCGGATGGCGGGCTATTTTTTACGTGAATGTGCCGGTGGGATTAGTCGGAACGATTATGGCGGGAATGATCTTGCCCAAAGATAAGATGTCGGGTGCTAAAGCGACGTTTGACTGGTGGGGCACCATATTGTTCACGCCGTTTTTAGTCACCTTGATGTTAGCTTTGACAGAAGGAAATGTTTGGCATTGGGACTCTCCTGCGATTATCGGACTGTTCGTCGCATCTATTGTTCTGCTCGTCGCTTTTCTTCTGCGGGAGAAAAGTTTTCGGGCTCCGCTGGTAGACTTAAAGTTATTTAAAATTCCCATCTTCAGCATGGGTAATTTCACGGGATTATTGTCGTATTTGGCTATGTTTGGGGTTCTGTTTCTGATGCCGTTCTTCTTTGAGCGGGTCTCTGGATTCCATTCCGCATTAACCGGCTTGATTCTGACGTCGGTGCCGCTGGGAATGACAGTGGTCGCGCCGAAAGCTGGCGGATTGGCAGATCGCTATGGTTCGCGGTTATTGACGACGGTAGGCATGGCAGTGACAGGCTTGGCTGCGCTGTTCTTGGCATTTAGTGTCAGCATCCGTGCCGACTTGATCTTCATGATTGCCGAACTAGTATTTGTAGGCGTAGGGCTCGGAATCTTTACGCCGCCCAATAATAGTTCGGTGATGGGCAGTTTGCCGTCTGACCGTTTGGGTGTGGGCGGCGGTATTTTGAACATGGCACGATCTTTGGGCATGGCGATGGGTACCGCACTGTCTAGTACATTGATGGCCGCGTTTTTAATTATGCATGGGGGAACCGAAAGTGCTAACGGACCGAAACCTCCTTGGATCCCCGCCATTCGGTACGCGCTGTTTGTTTTGGTGTTTTTGTCGCTGGTGGCGGCTTTGATGTCGTTATTTCGAGTTAAAGGGGAGTCGAAAAACGGCGAACACGAAGCAATGCCAATGGAATGGTAGGGAATTGCGGCAAAGGGCGCAACTAAAGGTTGCGCCCTTTGCCCAAGAGGCGGAAAATAAGAACTGACGACCAGATTGAACACGGTAACCAACCGGCAGGAGGGACATCCATGTGGACGGTTGTCTATATCGCTCCCACGTTAGCTATTGCGGAGCGATTAAAGCAGCTACTAGAAAATGAGGGCATGTTGGTCAATTTGCGACGCGTTGATGTGGATGATGCTGGCCGTGGCAATATTGAAATCCAAGTGCCTGATGGGGAAGCGGAGGAGGCCCATGAAATTATTACCGAAAATTTGGGCCGATTGAGATAATGCGACGAACTAAAATTGTAGCTACTTTGGGCCCTGCGTGCGATAATCTTGACGTTATGACGCAACTGTTGCAGGCAGGGGTCGATGTAGTCCGAGTCAATTTGTCCCACGGGGAGTGGGATCTGCATCAAAAGCGTATTCGATTAGCCCGGAGTGCTGCACAACAACTAGGAAAAGAAATTGGGGTGATGTTAGACACCCAAGGACCAGAAGTGCGCCTTGGACCGTTACAAAAGACACTGCATTTAGAGATTGACGATACTTTTTACATCGGGCGAGAAGGCAATGAATCCGACCGCATATTGACGGTGACCTGGCCGGGGCTGTTTGGCATGTTGCAAACGGGGCAAACGCTATGGATTGACGACGGCCGTTTAGTGGTGGAGGTGCGGTCTGTCACCAATGATTTGATTACCCTAGCGGCTAAGAACCGTGGTGATGTCGATTCCCAAAAAAAGGTAAGTCTGCCTGGATATGGTTGGCCATTGGATCCTCTCACGCAAAAAGATCGGGATGCGATAGTACGGGGGCTGACCGAAGAAGGCATTGATTTTGTGGCGCTCTCTTTTGTACGGACAGCGGAGGATATTTTTGCGGTTCGTCGGTTTTTGGAAGAACAACAAATATCAACATTTCTTATGGCAAAAATAGAAAACCCGCTGGGGATGGATCATCTGGATGAAATTTTGCAGGTATCCGACGGGGTTATGGTAGCTCGCGGGGACTTAGGCGTAGAATTGCCAGAGGAAGAGGTTCCGGAGTTGCAAAAAACCATTATTCGTCAGGCGAATTTGATGGGACGTCCAGTAGTCACCGCGACCCAAATGCTTGAGTCTATGGTAGATCAAGAACGGCCGACCCGAGCTGAGGCGACCGACGTAGCCAATGCAATCTGGGATGGAACCGACGCTGTGATGCTATCGGCGGAAACTGCCGTGGGCAAGCATCCGGTAGAGTCTGTTGCCATGATGGCTAAGATTGCGGAGCGCGCAGATGCGCATCCCGAATACGCGCACCGGATTAAGTTTACCACCGATCGCATTGCTGATGCGGTCAGCCGAGCGTCGGCGGAAATTGCCGCCGAACTGCACGCACGGGCCATTCTCACGGTGACCGAATCGGGATACACAGCGCGAATGGTCAGTCGCTGTAAACCGTCGGTGCCAGTGGTAGCGATTTCCCCCCATCAAACCACGTTGCGACAACTTACCTTGTATTGGGGTGTGGAAGGGCTTGCAATGAACTCGGCCATTCATACCACTGATATGGTGCGTCAAGCCATCGAAGTGGCACGAGAAGCAATGGTTGTAGAAGAAGGAGATTTGGTGGTAGTGACGGCTGGCGTACCTCATGGTACTCCCGGGACCACGAATTTGGTGCGTGTTGAGATGATTACCGACCCCGTGCTAGAAGGTCAAGGACTTGGGGTCAACGTCGGGTCCGTAACTGGGACGGTGGTGGTAATCAATAGCCAGTCGGTGCTGCCGGATTCCCCGTTTGTGGCGGTGGTAGACGGTTATGATCAATCCTGGCTGCCAATTCTGGACCAGGCTTCGGCCATTGTTGCCAGCAACGCCGGGTGGACTTCTGATATTGCCGTGTATGCCCTGTCACGAAAAATTCCGGCTGTGGTTGGGGTTCAAGACGCTACTCAGAAGCTTAAAAGTGGACAGATCGTTACCGTAGACCCGGTACGTGGGGTGATTTATTTGGGGAAGACGCAAGTATAAGGGCGAGGATATGACGGAGGGAAGTTAAGCAGGATGCAGGTATATCTAAACGGTAAGTTTGTGCCGGAATCGCAGGCTATGGTCTCTATCGATGACCGAGGCTTTCTGTTTGCCGATGGTGTCTATGAGGTGATCCATGTCTACCGGCAAAAACTCTTTGAATGGGACTTGCATCTGGCACGGTTAGGCAGAAGTTTGGCAGCCATTCAGTTGCCAGCTGTCGATGGATCTGAATTGTCGCGTGTAGCCCAACAGCTCATCGGAGAACTGGGTCCGGAGCAATCGGAAGCGAGCCTTTACATAGAAGTGACTCGTGGCACGCACCGCCGATCTCATGGATTTCCGCCGCCGGGGTCCACACCGCCCACGGTGTTGATGTGGGTACGGCCGGTGAACCCGATTCCCGAGGAAACCGTTGATCATGGCATCTCGATGATCACGGTCCCCGATGATCGCTGGGCTCAGGTGTGGATTAAGACCATAGGGCTGTTGCCTAACGTGTTGGCCAAGGAAAAAGCACACCAAAAAGGGGCTTTTGACGCGATCTTTGTGCGCGACGGCATGGTCACGGAAGCCACTAGCGCTAATATCTTCATGGCTAAAGATGGCGTGCTTTATACTGCCCCGGCGACTAATTACATATTGCCTGGCATTACCCGCCATGTTGTATTGGAGCTTGCCCAGGCACGCAACATTACGGTGAATTTAACGCCGTTTAGTGTCGATCAGTTGGTTATGGCTGATGAGGCATTTCTTACCGGAACGCTTACCGAAGTGTTGCCGATTGCTTCTATTGATGGTTATCCGCTAAAAAGCCCTAGTGGGCCCCTAGCCCGTCAATTGCTGCAGGATTTGCATGAGAGAGCAGGACTACAGCCATAATAACAGTCGAAACGGGGGGGAACGGATTGCATGTGGTGTTAGTGGAGCCAGAGATTCCGCCTAACACCGGGAATATAGCGCGTACCTGCGCTGCTACCGAGACCACGCTGCACTTAATTGAGCCGTTGGGATTTTCGGTGGGCGATCGTTACTTGCGGCGTGCTGGGGTCGATTATTGGCATCTCGTGGATGTACGAATTCATAAGTCTTGGGACGCCTTTCCGTCATCGTTAAAATCCCCCCAGAATTTGCATTTGTTCACCTCTGGCGCGCAGGCATCTTATATTGATACGGTATTTGAGCCGGACGATGTGCTGATTTTTGGACGGGAATCGGTAGGATTGCCCAACTGGCTGTTGGATCAATACCCGGATCGGCAACGCAAGATTCCTATGCGTGGGGCGGTGCGGTCATTGAATTTGTCTAATGCCGTAGCTATTGTTGTGTACGAGGCCTTGCGACAACAAGGATTTCCCGGTTGGTAGGTATAGGTGCGTCTGGATTGTCCATATAATCCATTGACCAAAGAGGGGAGGGGTACGGTGTCACTCCTTCTAATTTTAGTCAGTGGCATGGTGTTGATCATTCTATCAGCCGACTACTTTACCAATGGGGTTGAGTGGCTGGGTTTCATTCTCGGACTTGGTGAGGGGGCGGTCGGATCCTTGCTCGCCGCCTTAGGGACAGCTCTGCCCGAGACATTGGTTCCGGTGATGGCAATGGCTTTTGGCGCGAGTCAGGTAAGTGATGCGATTGGATTGGGGGCTATCTTAGGAGCCCCGTTAATGTTGGCGACGTTAGCCTTCATGATCATTGGGATTGGGCTGTGGTCGCATCGGCGGGTCACCCCGCGTTTACAAAAGGGCTCCTTGGAGCGCGACTTGACTTTCTTTATCGGATCCTTTGGATTGGCTATTGTCACCGGATTTTTGCCGTCATCCTGGCATACGCTCATGGCGTGCGTCTTGATTTTAGGATATGTAGCCCATGCCTGGACGGTTGTCCATCTCAATCGAGACACGGAAAGAGTGTCACCTCCGGCCGATAGATTGCATCTGGGTCTTGGCTCTATCCCGGTTTGGTTGATGGCCTGGGTTCAAGTAGCAATGGCGCTTTCCGGCATGATTTTGGGTGCCCGGTTTTTTGTGATGGCGCTGGATCATGCTTCCGCAAGTCTTAGCATTTCTGGCTTTTTCCTGTCGGTGATCATTACTCCGATTGCGACTGAACTTCCTGAAGTGTTAAATAGCGTGCTGTGGATTCGTCGGGGAAAAGATACGCTGGCTTTCGGCAACGTCACCGGCGCGATGGCGTTTCAAGCTTCCGTAGTTCCTGCGTTAGGAATTTTTCTGACTCCGTGGCGTTTAACCGGATGGGAATTGGCCGCGGCTGCGTTAGCCTGGGGTTCTGCCTCCTGGATTTTGTGGCGAAGTCATCAGAAGCGGCTATCCCGGGGACCGCTGCTAATGGCTGGCCTATTTTACCTAACCTTTATCGGGCTAATGTTAGCCTGGGGATAGAGTTAATCCTCAGGAAGCACTAAGTATATGATAAATGGAACAGCATTCCGTGTGAGGGACTTTGGGTCCCACATTTTTTGTTCGGTCCGGGTCCATAAATTAGGAGATTTCGGACACACTAAAGGGAAAATCTTCACCGAAGGGCAAATCAAGGGAAAGAAAGGAACAGAACGCCATGACGAGTCAACTGCAACCTGGTACACTAGAGAAGAAATCTGCCTCCAAGACCAACAAATCCCAACGAGAAAACCTGACCATGCTAAAAATGGAAGCGGCTGAACTTTTGGGGCTGATGGAGAAGGTGCGTCAAGTAGGCTGGGGCGGATTAACGGCGAAAGAAACCGGCAGTATTGGCGGATTGATGAACCGGATTCAGCGTGAACGAGCACAAAGTACCGAGTAGAACGGGAGTCAGGTGATTAAGTGTATTGGGAACATTTAACCAGCAAGACCTTTCAAGAGCAGGTCATCAATCGTGTGGACACGGCAATCTTGCCGACCGGCAGCGTTGAGGCCCACGGCATGCATTGTCCCTTAGGAACCGACAACATAGCGCCAGCGGAATTCGCGGCACGGCTAGAAGCGTTGTATCCCGAACGCGTGCTGGTATTGCCGGCAGTGCCTTACGGGCACACTTGGGATTTGGCTCAATGGCCTGGCACTATTTCCGTATCCAATCGAGCTTTTAGTCAATATGTTGCGGAAGTGGGCACCAATGCCAGTCGGTGGGGAATTCGCAATCTCATTTTGATGAATGGTCACGGCGGGAATGTGGGCGCGTTGCAAGAAGCCATGGAGTCCATGGCAGAGGCTGGTATGCGCGCAGTTTTGGTAAACTGGTGGCTCGACTATAGTCAAGATATCTTGACGGTGACCTCAGGCCAAGGACACGCTGGTGAGGATGAAACCGCCGTCATGCTAGCCATGGCAGGAAATTGGGTTAAAATGGAGGATGCCACATTTAATCCCTATAAGCCTAAATTTCGTGTCAAAGCCATAGGTATTCAAGATAAGGTGTTACGTCATGCGACGACCGGAGACGGGCGACTTGGTACTAAGGAAAAGGGCGAAAAAATTATTGAATTGGTAGTGGCCCGTTTGTCCCACATGCTGGAAGACTTGTGGCAGGACGACCTTTTTACCGAGACCCACTGAGAATTGGATGTTGAGGAGGAATCATCGTTGAAATTGGCAGAACGCGTAACCCAACTTAGTCCTTCACCTACCATGGCAGTCGATGCCAAGGCGAAAGCTTTGGCGGCGCAGGGCCGCGATGTGGTGAATTTTGGCGCCGGAGAACCCGATTTTGACACACCGGAAAACATTCGCCGCGCTGCCTGTGAGGCCGTTGAGCATGGACACACTCGTTATACGGCGGTGGGCGGGATTCTCGCCCTGAAAACCGCTATCGGGGGACGACTGAAACTAGACACCGGGGTCGACTATGCACCCGAAGAAATTTTGGTTTCAGTAGGGGCCAAGCATTCGTTGTACAATGCGACCATGGCATTGGTGAGCCCTGGCGATGGTGTCTTATTGCCAGTTCCCTACTGGGTGACCTACCCTGAACAAATACGGCTGGCCGCGGGTATCGTCCAAGCGGTAGACATTGCCCCGGAACATCAGAACGAGTTAATCGTGGATGATTTACTGCGGGTAGCCAACGCTAAAACCAAAGGACTCATTCTCAATTCTCCCAGCAACCCATCCGGTGCCGTCATCCGACCGAGCTATCTGGCGGATATTGCTCAACTGGCTGTGGAACGTGATTGGTTCGTGATTTCCGACGAAATTTATGGACGACTAGTGTATGACGATGCGGAGCAAGTCTCCATTGCCCGGTATCCGGGAATGCGCGAGCGTACCATCGTTATTAACGGGGTGTCCAAAGCGTATGCGATGACCGGTTGGCGAATTGGCTACGCAGCGGGGCCTAAAGAAGTCATTTCCGCAATGACCAATCTGCAATCGCAATCGACGTCCAATCCTACCACCATCTCTCAGTACGCGGCGTTGGAAGCATTTACCGGTCCTCAGGAAGCGGTTGGGGAAATGCACCGAGAATTTGATCGTCGGCGTCGCTTTGCAGTTTCGCGGGTTAATGCCATAAAGGGATTGTCGGTGGTGACTCCCAAGGGTGCTTTTTACCTCTGGGTGAACATGAGTCCGTGGATCGGGAAGACGGTTAAAAATCGTGTGATTAATTCTGCCGATGACTTAGCTTTAGCATGGCTGGAGTCCGCTGACGTCTCTGTAGTGCCTGGATCCGGTTTTGGCATGCCTCAGTATTTCCGCATATCCTATGCAACGTCGCTGGAAAGACTTAGCACGGGACTGGACCGCATGGCCGCATTGCTGGAGAACGCATAGTATGGGTGGCATGCCACAAGTGGGCATTATCGGACTAGGGGTGAATAACCAACCCCTGGTTCGTTTTTTTTTGGACCGGGGGATTGCTGTAGCGGTGGCTGACCGTAGGCCGCGAAACGCCATTGAAGAGACTTTGTCGCGCTTG
Source organism: Bacillota bacterium (assembly GCA_023488565.1). Lineage (GTDB taxonomy): Bacteria > Bacillota > Sulfobacillia > Sulfobacillales > Sulfobacillaceae > Sulfobacillus_C. The sequence goes on from JAMDDZ010000076.1 coordinate 30,040, forward strand.
GGAGTGGAATCGGATCAAGTGCATATTGCTGCAGGCGAAGAGTACTTGCAGAACCTGTCCCGTTGGCCGTTAAAAGAAGTGTATGTGACCCCCGGAATGAAAAAAAATGTGCCGGAAATCCACGTCTTGGCATCGCGGGGGACGCGTATCACTTGTGAGACCAATTTATTTTTAGAATTATGCCCGGCCCCGGTGATTGGCATCACCGGCTCCGCTGGCAAAACGACGACGACGACGTTACTGGGTATGGGACTCAAACAAGACGGGCGCCATCCGGTGCATGTCGGCGGAAATATTGGGACCTCGTTGTTGCCCCGTTTACCTCAGATCCGCCCATCGGACTGGGTAGTCATGGAACTTTCCAGCTTTCAGTTAGAACTGGTCACTCGCAGTCCTCACGGAGCGGCGATCTTGAATTTATCCCCCAATCATTTGGACATCCATGGCGATTTTTCCGCCTATCGAGCGGCAAAAGCTCATATTTGGGATTTTCAGTCGGATGATGATTGGGCATTAATTCCGGCAGACGATGCCGGGTTGGCATCCCTATTTAGGGGTCATCGTGCCGCACCGACCTGGTTTTCACTGCAAACGGTACCGCCTCATGGGTCAGGATTAGACCATGGATGGCTGGTATGGCAAGCGGAAGGACAGCGGGTTCCGATAATTGCCCGGGATCGGTTGAAAATGCCCGGAGAGCATAATGTCGCCAATGCTTTGGCGGCAATTGCCTTGCATATGATGGCCGGGGGACATCCGGATGCGATATCCGAGGTCTTAGGGATCTTCGATGGGGTTCCGCATCGGTTGGAAAAGGTGCGTGAGCATGATAGTATCATATATATCAACGATTCGATAGCCACCGCTCCAGATCGGACGATGGCAGCTTTGAATGCTATCAGGCAACCCATCATACTGATTGCAGGTGGTTATGATAAGCATTTGGAGTACGAGACATTGGGGCAGGCTATTGCCCAGAGCACCGTGCGTGCGGTTATCGTCCTAGGGCAGACAGGGGAGAAAATTGCCCACGCGGTCCAGCAAAGTGGTCGTCAAATTCCGGTGCAACAAGTGGCTGATTTGGCTACCGCGGTAATCGCGGCACGAAAAGCAGCTCGGCCCGGCGACGTCGTGTTGCTTTCCCCCGCCTCGGCGAGTTATGATATGTTTTTGAACTTTGAAGAGCGTGGTCAGCGCTTTCGCGAACTTGTCCAAGGTTTGTAGGGACTTCGCCTATATTGGAGGTTTTTGAAGAATGGAACGGCGTGACATACGAAACGTGGCTATCATCGCGCACGTGGACCACGGCAAAACCACGTTGGTAGATGCCATGCTCAAGCAGAGTGGCATATTTCGGGATCCCAGCCAAATGACGGAACGGGTCATGGATTCCAATGATTTAGAGAGGGAACGCGGAATCACAATTTTGGCGAAAACCACTGCGGTACGCTATCAAGACGTGACCATCAATATTGTCGACACTCCTGGGCACGCGGACTTTGGCGGTGAAGTGGAGCGCATTTTAAGCATGGTCGATGGCGCGCTGTTGGTTGTCGATGCCAACGAGGGCCCTATGCCCCAGACCCGGTATGTGTTGCAAAAAGCGCTGTCGTGGGGCATCAAGCCTGTTGTGGTGTTAAACAAAATGGACCGTGAAGGGGTGCGGCCCGAAGAAGTATTGGAGCAAGTGCTAGAGTTGTTCATCGACTTGGAGGCAAATGATGAACAGCTTGAGTTTCCAGTGATTTATTCCTCGGCCAAGCAAGGCATTGCATCGCATGAAAGAGATTTGTCCGGTGAGGGCAATTTGTCAGTGTTATTTGAAACCATCATCAGCGCGGTTCCATGCCCTGTTGGCGATGAAACCCAGCCCTTGCAACTGCTGGTGACCACACTGGACCATGATGAATATGTAGGACGATTGGCAATTGGGCGTATTCGCCAAGGGAAAATTGCTGCGGGGCAAATGGTTGGGATTGTAGCCCACAATGGGGATGTTACACGCTCTCGGGTAACCAAGGTATTTGGTCGCATGGGACTTAAAAAGATTGAATTGGACAGTGCCATCGTAGGAGATATTGTGACATTGTCGGGACTTAATAACGTGACGATTGGTGACACAATTACCGACCCAGAGAATCCATCGCCACTGCCTCCGGTTAAGGTGGATGAGCCTACTCTGACCATTTTAGTTGGCGTCAATACGAGTCCATTTGCGGGACAAGAAGGCCAATTTGTCACCTCCAGGCATTTACGCGAGCGACTTTTGCGAGAACAAGAACGCAACGTGGCACTGCGGGTCGAAGAAACCGAAGACGCTGAAATTTTTCGCGTATCGGGTCGCGGCGAGTTGCACTTGGGCATTCTTCTCGAAGAAATGCGGCGTGAGGGTTACGAAATGGAAGTTTCCAAGCCCGAAGTGATCATGCATCAAGGACCTGAAGGTTTGCTGGAACCCACCGAACGCTTGTTTTTAGATGTGCCCGATGAACATGTGGGAACCGTGATGGAAATATTAGGTCCCCGCAAGGCAACGATGGTGCAAATGGGCCAGGCGGGCCCGGGGCAGACGCGTCTGGAATTTATCATCAGCGCCCGGGGATTACTGGGATTTCGTACTGCATTTGTCAACCAAACCCGTGGCTACGGGGTGATGAATCACTTGTTTGAAGGCTATGCACCCTATTCTGGGGCGATTGAAGAAATACCCCGCGGAGCTCTGGTAGCCATGGAGTCCGGTGTTGCCACATCTTATGCGCTGGACAACGCGCAAGAAAGAGGGGTTCTGTTTATTGGGCCTGGCACCCCGGTGTATGTGGGGATGGTGGTGGGTGAGAACAGCCGCCCCACCGACTTGGAGCTCAACGTTTGTAAGAAAAAACATGTGACTAATATGCGTAATGCCACTGCTGAAGAGGGAATTCGGCTGACCCCTCCGAGGACGCTCACCCTGGATGCGGCTTTGGAATATGTGAAAACGGATGAACTGGTAGAGATTACACCGAAAAATGTGCGTTTGCGTAAGGCGACGCTGGATCGTAATCAGCGCAAGCGGGAGCGAATCCAGAGGGTTTGACGAAGCGAGGGTGTGACCTGGTGACGCCTCTTCTCAACATCTGGTCGGGATATTCTGTATTACGTTCGACATGGCGCTTTGAGCCAGGTCTTAGCGCGTTGGCGCAGCTAGGCTATCGTCAAGTTGGACTGGCGGACTGGGAAACATTAGCGGGCGCCGAAATTTTTGAGCGTGAGGCCAAAGCTCGAGGCCTCACTCCATGGATTGGAGTAACCCTCAATGTGCAAATGGAATCTGGCTTTCATCCGTTGCGGCTCTATGCAATGAGTCCCGAGGGATGGCAACATTTGTGCGCGTTGATGGAAGCGACCGAGCCGCACACGGTTGCTTCGGTGCAATCCCCGCATGTCATGGCAATATGGGCCAAGGATACGCCTCGGGCGCCCGCTTTGTGGTCAGGATTGCGGGATTACAGGTTCTTTGCAGTTGTCGAAGAGATGTGGCCGCCCAGTGAGGAAATGAATCAGATTCCTAACGGCTGGTGGCTGCCGGCTTGGCCTATCCGTTGGCATGATCCCGCAGATGATGATGCCTATCGTGCGTTAGTGCAAATTGGTGGTCACGATGTGACAACCTTGCCCCTTCTCCAGCCGCTGCCACCGCAATCAGAGTTGTTGTCACGATATCCCGGCTCCTGGCACAAACGCCTTTTTCAGCAAGAGGCACCCGCGACTGTGCTGCCTGATCGCGACTTTAAACTGCCGCGGAGCAAAGAGTCTCTTGAGCAAGAACGGGAGACGCTCAAGATGCTAGTCAACCAAGGTCTACATCGCAGGTTCTCTCATTTGACGGCCGAGATCCTGGAAAGACGCGACCATGAGCTGGAGATCATTGGTTCTTTGGGGTTTTCTGGATACTTTTTAATTGTTGCGGATCTGGTACAATTTGCGCGCAAGTCCCATATTAGGGTAGGTCCGGGACGCGGTTCAGCGGCTGGCAGTTTGGTTTCCTATGCATTAGGCATTACCGATATCGAACCGCTTTCCCACGGATTGATTTTTGAACGGTTTTTGAATCCAGCACGCAAGTCGATGCCGGACATTGACCTCGATTTTGACTATGAACGGCGCTACGAATTAATTGAGTACTTACGACGCCGGTGGGGCGCCGATCGAGTGGCCCAAATTGGCACATTTGGCACATTGGGTGCACGTGCCGTGACTCGTGACGTAGGTAGGGTACTGGGCATTGCACCCCAGTTGGTGGATCGCGTTGCGGCATCCATTGGTCCTGGCCAAGATGTGGCAGCCGTAGCGGATCAAATGATGAAAATCGACGGGTCTGGACGATGGAGCCAATTGTCTCAGAAACTTGAGGGATTGCCACGGCACGCGTCCATCCATGCTGCAGGAGTAATAGTGGCGCCGGAACCCATTGGCCATTGGGTGCCTTGCCATCATGAAGAAGGCCATTTAGTCACACAAATGGAAATGGCTTCATTAGAGCGTTTAGGCCTTTTAAAACTCGATTTGCTTGGACTTCGTACATTAACGGTCATTCAACAAGTGGAAGAGGCGACCGGAACGGCGGAGAGATCTTTGGCAACCCTGGATCCGCGCGATGAGAAAACCTTGAAATTGCTGGGGCGCGGAGATACTGAGGCAGTATTCCAACTCGACGGAGCGGGTGTGGTGGAATTGTTGCGTGCTTTAAGGCCGCAGTCAATGGAAGACGTGATGACCGTGGTGGCCCTTTACCGCCCGGGTCCAATGGACAACATATCCCGTTTCTTAGCGCGTCGCCGACAATGGCAACCTAGTGACGATGATGCAGTGGCCCGATTGGTTCCGGAAACCTATGGAATTTTAGTATACCAGGAACAGCTTATGATGGTGATTCGGGAATTGGCCGGATATACATGGGCTGAAGCTGATTTGTTCCGGCGAGCCATTAGCAAGAAGGATCGGGCTCTATTAGACAGTGAGCGGAGTCGGTTGGTTGCGGCACTCGAAAGACGTGGCATGGACCAGAATTCGGCACTGGAGTTATGGCGGCAGATAACCGCATTTGCGGACTATGGATTTAATAAATCGCATGCGGCAGCATATGGGAGTCTTAGCTATTACGTCGCCTATCTTAAGGCACATCATCCTTTGGAGTTTTGGGCGGCGGAGCTTAGTACCTTGGCAGATTTAGGACGCCTGCAAAGAACGGTAGATATTGTAACGGCCTCCGGCATTGACTTCTATCCCCCTGACATCAACCGTAGCGGAGTGCGTTACATGGCGGACAATGATAAAATCCGTGTGGGTCTGTCGGCGGTTCGCGGGATTAATCGCGACACCGCCGGGATTATTGTTCAGGAGAGAGAGAATCAGGGCCCTTACCGTAATTGGGACGACTTTATGTCGCGGGTCGGACGCCAACTTGGAGACAGGGTGTGCGAGGCCCTTGACGATGCCAAAGCGTTCGCAGAAATCGAGGGAGGGCGGCGCAAGACAACACAGATCTCATGGTTTGATGAACGACTGGACGGTGGCCCTCAAACTCGCGCCATTTTGGATGTCCAAACCATTTTAGGCTGGCGTTGGCCAGTGGCAGTGGGCCCCATTTATGTGCGTATTGATTCTCAGACCCAGGTGGAGTCAATAGCCCAACAGGTAACCACGGTGGCTAAAGAATGGCAAGGCCCAGAACCGATTGTGCTGGCAAGACCCGAAGGACGTGGAAGACCTATCCCGGGAATCACGATGGCGGCTCATTGGCAGGCTTTAGCAGCACTGCGGGAGATTGATGGCGTGTTGGCTGCGGGTCGACAAATAGAGAAACTGAAGGAGGTGCCGCGTTGAATAAGTCACGGCTTACATCACAAGAGATCACGGAGCACTTAACGCCGCCACCGGGAATTACGATACCACCCTACTCGGCTCGTAGGGATCGGGTTTATCGAACCTCGCTGCTTGTCTTTACAATTTTTTTGGCAGTAGTGGGGGTAGGATATGAACTACCCATGAAATGGATAGGGACTGTGGGTCACGTGGGTGCTAGTGTATCTCTTCTGGTGGCGGGATGGACGTTTCTGGTGTGGCTTTCCAACTGGCGGTGGCTAGTGCGTTCGCTGGTACTGGCAGGAGCCGTAGTGTCGTTTTTTCCGTCACTATCGGTATTGTCATGGGCTTTCACTTTAGGAGCCAGCGCCATCATGGCCGCCAAAGAAACTCATTGCTTTCATTTTTGGGCAGGACGGGTGATACCTTGGTATGCATTGGGCGTCGGATTGAGCTTGTTGGTGGGGCTTGACCATTCCGTTGAAGGCGTGCTCTGGCTGGGAATGGCGGGACTCTGGGCAGCACTTATGGCTGGTCGGTTAAAGCTGCCGCTCTTTGTTATAGACTAATAGTCGTGGTTAGGGAGACGGGTTGCCTCCTCAGCCACTCCTGCCACATGGTTGACGTAGCGGGCGGCAGCAAATAGGGCGTCGGACAGCCGATTGACAAATGTCAATACGGGCTTTGGCACCGGTTCGAGTTGATTTAGCCGCAGAATTTCGCGTTCCGCACGTCGGCAGACCGTGGTTGCCATGTAAAGAGCGGTGGCGGCTGGAGTCCCTTCGGGAAGTGTGAAAGGATGCCACGGAGGAGATGCGTCACGCATGAGATCCACCAAATGTTCCAAGGTTTGGGTGTGCACTGGCATTGTCGACGGTTCTTTTCTCTTCTCCAGACTTTGCGACAGATCACTGCCTACGAGAAACAACCGCTGTTGCAACTCACGCAACGCCAGGTCGAGTTGAATCCATGGCTGGTCCGGAGTTGCCGGTGTTTCCGCTTGTAACAGCGAGCGGGCATGGCCGATGAAACTATTCAGTTCATAGAGAGAACCATAGGCCGCCACCCGATCACTGTGTTTAGCAATATGCTCGCCGGTTCTTAGACGGGTTTCGCCATCATCGCCGCGGCGGGTATAAATTTTTCCGGACATCATCGTCACCTTTTCGTTGGTATGTTTATGCTATTATACCAGGCCAGTGACTGCATCGGCGTGCCCGGGAGCACCGATCCTGATTAGCTGCTGGACGCCTGATTGACGGTAAGCACTACGGTTCCGTTATGGAGATCGTGGGCTATGCAGTTGGTAATTCGGCAAAGCCACATTGCGATACGGTCCCGCTCAGGTTCGTCATTGGCCATAAACACAGGCGCCATGCCACCAATAACCGCTTGTTTGCTGGTGGTTACGATAGCGAACATGACAGGGGTAGGGGCGTCAGCCATTTATTCCATCTCCTTTCGATTTAACACCGGACTTGTCACTGCGGACCACTTTCCGGATTCTAGTACAGGGGTATTTTTGATAGCTTTAATCAGGGCTTCCATGTTGTGCTCCACCGGCAAAATCGAAAGCCCGGCTCGTCCCGAACCCTTGGGCATATCCATCCGGCAAAGTGGGGTTTGTTCGGGATAACCTACATCTTTTTGGGTCCCGACCGCGGCTGCGGCTTCATGGGATATGGCTTGGCGTTGGGCGACATTCCATAACACGGATTGCCCGCGCCGGCCCTTGGGTGTCAATAATACGCCCATACCTTCTTTTTGGTAACGTTCGCGGGAGTGGGGGAGCCCCACTTCCATCATCATCACATCGCCGACATAGAGCAGTGAACCTTTTTCAAAGTGGATCTTGGCCGGCTCAACTTCAATCATGTCACCAACTTTTGGACCCGACATATAAATTTCTCCGATGATAATGGCGATGATGCCAACCACACCCCCGATGACCACACCGATGTATTGGGTAACGATTGACGTCACCAATGCTACCATCATGGCTAAATAGTTGCGGGCCTCATAGGTAATGGCGATGCCTTCAATATAGCCAGCCCCTCGTCCTACTAGAATGAGGTGTTCCTCTTGTTCCAAGGTTTTCCGTTCGGTTGAACGCACGTCACGGAACTGGGTTGCTGCTAGAGTGAGGAATGTGGCTGCGGTAAATTCTTTGCCCACCAAAGAGACAATGACGCTTGCCCCAATCATGGCGGCAATGATCGCCAGAGCCAACTGGGAAATGTACCCTGAAGGATATCCTGGGTAGTGAGTGCGTCCTGTGCGAATAGAAACGAGACGCGAGATAAAACCAGCGGCAAAGCCGATCACCATCGGACTCCAGTCAATGGGAGCGCTGCTAGACGACATGAAATGCCTCCTCCTTAAAAACAATTCCTAGCTGGTGTTGTTCTCCCCTGGTTGGGGTGTGTGAGATTAGTGTGGCTTCAAAGTTTCTTTGGCATACATTGGTCTTAACGCGGGAAATATTCCAGGCAGAGAGCTATACATGGAACCAGGCGCGCTTGCGGTGTCGGTATCCAGCACAGACCCATAAAAATTTTTTCAAAGGAGCATGGGGTGCCACACTATCTGTATTTGACGGGACAAAAAACCACGGAGTTGTCGGACAGCAAACCTGAGCGGGCTCGAGAAGTGTGGGTTGACATTGGGCCTCATGAAAGTGATCAGATTGGTGACATTGTTCGTCAGTTTTATGCAGCGCATCCAGCAACTGTTCAGCGGATATTAGACAGTGTCCATAGACAGCCGAGTCTCCTGGTGCAGGATGAAGCAGTGGTATTTGTCTTGTCGGATTACGTGGGCGACTTGGACAAACTTTCGATGCGCCATTTGGGCGTCTTTTTAGGTAAAAATTTTTTGGTGACCGCACACATGGGCGGTTCCAGCAGTGTAGTTGAAGAAGCCTGGGACTTTATTTTGCATAACCATATGTTGGACGAAGGAGTTGATTTTGCACTCTACGAAATTTTATATCATCACGTGCGTCGTTTCGCCGCGCTTAACACCGAGGTCGTGGCAGGTTTTGAGGCCCTTCATGCCAGGCTGTTAGAGCACCCATATCGTGACCTGGCAGGAGACATTGTACATTTGCGGCAGTCCGCAATGCAACTGCGCAAGATGATTCATCCAGAGCTGGAGATATTTGCCTTGTTAAAGAGCCCTGATGTGCCGTACATTGATAAAATGAACCGCCCCTATTTTGATGATGTGGCGTCGCGCGCCAGAGAATTGTCGGACGATGTGGATGGGGTGCGCGACGGACTCTCAGGAATGGTGGAAGCTTATACCTCGATGCAATCCAATGAAATTAATAAGGTGATGAAATTTTTAACCATTTTGTCGGTTCTGGCACTGCCTGCCACCACAATTGCTTCGATATACGGAATGAATTTTTATATCCCGGAAATTCACTGGCATTACGGATACTTCTATTCTTTGATAGTCATGTTCCTTATTACGATGTTACTTTTGCTGCATATGCGGCATCGCAACTGGTTTCGATAAATCAACACGACTAAAATCTTGCTATTTGTCAGATTGTCAAACTACACTAAACAATATGAAATATGAGAAAGACTGAGGCGAGTGGTTACAAAGCATAGGCAATGGAGTCTGTTGGGCTGGGTGTGGATCGTCATGATTGCTGGGTGGGTAGTGGTAAGTGGCACGAACTACATGATATCCGTGCTGCACGAAGTCAGGTTGGCCCACCAAGTGGTTCAAGAACGGATCCAAGATCGGTTGCTGTTTATTACCGATAGACTGCATACCCCGTCAACAGTCGGGTCCCTAAAGGCATTGGCAAATCCATGGGAACATTTAGATTTGGCGGCCCTTGGTGGAACGGTAACGATACAGTATGCGGTGTTTTCTGGTGCTGCGGGCCATGCAAAACTGTCTGCGACGGGAAAATTTCCGTGCGCTGCTTTGAATATCACCAACGCCCAAGCCCAAGGTTCCGTGGTGTTGACTCGTGGTATGAGTCAATGGTTGGTGGTATGGGAACCTATACCGAATCAACCACGGTTTGTTGCAGGCGCAGTGAATGAAACCCGAGTGTCGCAGCAGATTTGGGTGTCTTTGTTGCGACAAAGTGCTGCCGTGGAATTTGGCCTATTAATAATGGCGTTAATGGCGGCACTGGCGGTTGCATGGGCTACTCGGCGCGCGTTCCTTCCCTTAATGGCCATAGAAGGCGCCCGAGATGCCGCAACCGTGGCCGAACATTCCCCGATCAAAGAAATTCGTCAGTTGGCTCTTCAATGGGGACAAGTACTGGAGCAGCGGCGTGCAGAGCAGGAACGCACTGCATGGCTGGCTGCACACGACCCGTTGACGGGAGTGTTGAATCGACGGGGACTTTTGGAGCATTTTCACCGTGTTGAGGCCACGGATACGGACCGACGCTGGGTTGTGGTAGTGTCCGACATCGATCATTTCAAACAAATTAACGATACTTATGGGCACACAGTGGGCGATCAATTGCTAGATGCTATGAGCCAACGGCTAACTGCGGCGAGTGCTCCGGGCACGGTAGTTGCGCGTCTCGGAGGAGACGAATTTGCCTTTTTGTACCCTGGGCCGGGGAACGATATTACCACATATTTGAGTCGACTGCTGCAACAGTTGACGGAGCCCGTTACTCTAAACCAATCGGTGATTCATCCCACATTGAGTGCGGGGGCGGCAGTGTGGCCTGACCATGGGAACACGTTGCCAGAGGTGTTGTATAAGGCAGATTTAGCGCTCTATGCTTCTAAGGCCCATGGGCGCAATACCAGCACACTGTATACCCCCGATCTTTTTGAAGAGGCCCAACGCCGGGTTAATTTGCGTCATGGAATCTTGGAGGCCATGGAACGTCACTCTTTGGTGCTCTTTTATCAGCCAATCATGGATTTAAAATCCGGGGCAGTGATGGGCGCCGAGGCGCTCTTGCGGTGGCGGGAAGGGAACACCTGGATTTATCCGGGTCAATTCTTGCCATATTTGGACGACGAGTCACTTTTGATACAACTGGGAGACTATGTTCTAAATAATGCAATATGGCAGGCTGGACAGTGGTGCAACCAAGGTTATCATCTCAGGGTAGGGATTAATATCACCCCGGCACATTTTTTTCGTTCCGGGCTCATTGATCAGGTGCGGAGGTTAATCACACAATATCAGCTGCCACGCGGCAGTATCGAATTGGAAGTGACGGCCAGCCTCGGACTGGATGACATGGTCAAGGCTAACCAAATCATCCGGCAATTACAGAAGTTAGGGGTGATGGTGGCTATTGACGACTTTGGGACGGGTTATGCTTCTCTAAATTACTTGATGCATTTGTCAGCCGACCATATTAAACTGGAGCGAAGTTTCGTCAAGGACCTGTCTCCCGGTAGCGAAGCATGGATCGTGGTTGGTGGCGTCGTGGCTCTCTGCCGAGCATTATCCCAAAATGTCGTGGTACAAGGAATTGAAACCCCCTTGACACAACGGATACTTCATAACATGGGGGTCCAGGAGGGACAAGGGGATTGGTTTTCTCCAGCTATTGCTGCCGAAGACTTTACTCGGTGGCTTGCCATCCAATATCACTCCCAAGTCAACTCGCTGATCGGTGGCGTACCTGCGCGAAACCTCTTGGTTGTCTTGCAGTTCCATGTAATGCAATGGGCCGAACAGGTTCTTTTGTTTGCAAAATCGCCCGGATCGCGCGACCAACAAAAGCGGTTGCTGAACTACTGCCATTGCCCATGCGGGCAGTGGGTGCAGCAATTAGAGAGCATTCAATTGCAAGATGCACTTAGTTGGGCCGCGTTTCGTAGGGTCCATACCCGTATGCATCACCACGCTGTCTTATTGCTGGAGGCGAGGCATCCTACGGCCGCCCAGTACCATGCCTTTGAGCGCAGTGTCGATACCTTTTTAGTGCAAGTTCAAGACTTATCACGAGAAGTTCTGCAAACTCGCCCCACGGAGTTGAATAGCCAGACGACCATACCAAACCCCTAACTGCTCGTTTCGCTTTTTCGGGGTTTGTTCATGTGTTATGGGCCATGTAGTTCGCATTAATTTGCCAAATTTGGAAATACTAAGGGCAAACCACAAGGAGGACAGTGCCATGTCATTAATTGAGAACCAGTGGGTGCCCGAAATCTCAGGCTCGCTTTTTCTTCCGCAATATCTGGATAAAGTAAAAGAGCAGCCGAGGTTAGCGGACAATGCCCATCAAAGAATTTGCCGAGTGATTTTGCAAGAAGGCGCGTTGGGAGAACGTAACAACCCGTATCCTTTTTTTAGCGATCACATTTATGGCATTGATCGGCACATTGCCCGTTTGGTAGAAGATTATTTTATTCCCGCTGCTCACGGTTTCGAGGTCAAAAAACGTATTCTGCTGCTAGTCGGACCGGTGAGCGGTGGCAAGTCGAGCTTAGTGACATTACTCAAAAGAGGTTTGGAACGATATTCCCGGTCGGAAGTGGGAGCCTTGTGGGCAATTGCAGACTGTCCGATGCATGAAGATCCATTAAACCTTGTTCCCTATGAAATGCGCGCCCAAGTTCAAGAACGGCTGGGGGTGGTTATCTCTGGAGACCTATGTCCTTGGTGCCAATGGCAGTTGGAACACCTCTATCAACGCAATGTTAATCAAGTACCGCTGACCCGGGTAGTTCTTTCCGAAAGCCATCGGCTGGGAATCGGCACCTATGCTCCATCGGACCCCAAATCACAAGATATTGCGGATTTGACGGGTGCTGCGGATTTTCAAGGATTAGGCCAATATGGTAGTGAATCCGATCCTCGCGCGTTTCGATTTGACGGAGAACTTAATATCGCCAATCGTGGTCTGGTGGAGTTTCAAGAGATGCTAAAATTGGATGAGAAATTTCTTTATCAGTTGCTCTCCTTAACACAGGAAGGAAATTTTAAGACCAGCCGATATCAGTTAATTTCGGCGGATGAAGTGATCATCGGCCATTCCAACGAACATGAATTTCGTGCTTTTCAACAAAACCCCCGCAACCAAGCCTTGCTTTCGCGGATGTTTATTCAACCGATTCCTTATAACATGCGGGTTAAAGACGAGGTACAGATATACTCCAAGCTCCTTGTTCCGCACGTGCCGGAATCTGTTCATGTTCCCGATCGTGCATTAGAAATGGCGGCCACAGTAGCTATTTTGTCTCGCATACACGATGAGCCCAAACCGGGAAGCGACCGACTAACCAAATTTTCTCTATATCAAGATGATGAACGTCTGGCAGAAGCCGAACCGATGCTGGTCGAGGCGTTATCCTTAGGCGAAGGCTTGTCCGGGTTGGACCCGCGGTTTGTCATTAACCGGATGGCCGCATTGCTGGCCAAACCGCATACGGAATGTTTGGACCCGGTGGGGGTGTTGGTGGCATTACGGGATGGTATAACCCAAAACCCTTTTACGGATCGGGCATTAAAAACCGATGTCGCCCAATGGGTACAAACGGCCAAGACACTTTATGATCAAAAGATTGAACGAGAGGTATTAGCGGCGTTTGCCGATGACGTCGCAGACGCCTTGGAGCGGCTCTATCAAAACTATGTGGATAACGTGGTGCGCCAAATGGAGGGTGTGGATGACAAACCAGGGTTTGGCGGATCCGGCTCCGATGAACGGCTGCTGCGCTCAGTCGAAGAACGCATGGGAATCTCTGAACTGCAAGCACCGGCGTTTCGCGAAGAAATTTATACCCGATTGTGTTTAGCACGAGAGCGGGGACAGATTCTCAATTATTTGGAACACCCCGGATTGCGGCAGGCATTGCTGGAGAAGCTCTTCGACGATATGAAGGATGAAGTCAAAATTACCACGAAATCTCCTGTTCCCGACCGGACCACGTTAGCGCGCATCGAACAAGCCGCTACCCGATTGGTGCAAACCGGAAAGTACTGCCCTAAGTGTGCGGCGCAAGCTATTTATCATGTAGGAGGGCTTCTCAACCGATGATAGGCGAATGGTTTAGTGTCGGAGAAGAAGAAGAGTGGATTCCCGGGTCTATTGGCGAGGATGTTTTGCGACATCAGCAAAAAGTTCAAGAGGCGATTAAAAACAACCTGGCAGATATGGTATCGGAAGAGAGAATTGGCTTAAGCGACGGCTCGCGTGTGGTATCAGTGCCACTGCCTGCTATGAAGGAGTACAGAATTTGCTACGACCACAATCGGGGAGAAAGTGTGGGACATGTGGGTTCTAAAAAAGGCGATACGGGGATCGAAAACGCAGGACCGGGAGGCAAACTGGGTGGCCAAGAGCCGGGGGTTGAGGTCGAAGAGACATCGGTGAGTCTCGAAGAGGTTCAACGTGTGATATTTCAGAATTTGCTATTGCCAGACTTAGACCCCAATCGACGGGCTGATGGACGCGGAATGACGTCGGTCAAACCGGAAACCTTGTCGTTGATCGGCCCCAAAAACCAATGGCAGCGCAGAGCCACCATGCGCGCACACTTAAAGCGTCAGGCCAGGCTAGGGAGCCCAGTGCCGGGACGGTTGGCGCCAGAGGATCTACGGTTTTGGAGGTACCAAGATGAGCCCGATGCGCATGGTGGTGCCGTAGTGCTGGCGATGATGGATACATCTGGCTCTATGGGAAGTTTTGAGAAATATTTAGCAAAAAGTTTTTTTTATTGGACCGTCGAATTTCTTAGGCAAAATTATCCCCGAGGCGTGGACCTCGTGTTTTTGGCCCATGATGTGCGGGCAAGAGAAGTCGACGAGGAGACATTCTTTCATCGGGGAGCTTCGGGCGGAACGGTCTCCTCATCGGTGTATCGGTTGGCACTGGATATTGTTAAAGAACGTTATGACTTAACACAATACAACGTCTATGCCTTTCACTTTACCGACGGCGGCAATTTGACATCAGACAACGGCCAAGCCGAGGCGTTAGGACTCGAACTCAAGGAACATGCGAATTTTTTTGGATATGGTGAAATCCATGATACTGAACGTAGTCCCTCTCCTTTGTACCAAGCGTTTTCTGAACAAGGCGTGGATGTCATAATCCTTCGCGGCAAACAGGACATATTTCATGCGCTGTATCAATTTTTTGGACCGCGCCCAGGAGGA
>JAMDDZ010000023.1:0-7967 GCA_023488565.1 Bacillota bacterium
AAATCTCGAGTCTTGACAAACTGTTTGGCCATTCTGGGTTGGGTAACCACCGATGTCGCGGAAGTTGAATCCTCCCTCTAATGGCAGAATTCTATCAGCAATAGTGTCCACTCGGCCATTAGGGAATCGAACATGAAGGTAGGTGCGTTGCTCTCGAGGAACCTCTGCCACCCAGCATTGATTAGCTTGCCAGGGCAAGGGCGAGTGTGATGGCGTTATGCCACTAGCTTCGGGCTCCACACTGAGATACACCTTAGGGGGGGCATCTAGATCTCTCGATAACTTCACCAGCCACCCGCCTCGGGGCAATTTCTGCACCGTATATCCTTTATCTTCTGACACGTTATAACCCCCTTGACATACTCGACGATCCCGCTGGTAACGCCCATATCTCCCGAAGAACAGAACGATGATGGGGGTGTCCTGATTCCGGATATTGATACAGCACGGCACTCAGGCCGTGCTGTCCTTTCTGCATTCTTGCCGTTCGATCCTTGCCACACACCCGAAAATACGGTTATCCATATTTTACCCAATTTTCCATCAACACCATAGCGGAACTTAGGCGGGTGCCTGAATGTTTATATCCATCTAAGGCCTATGGCGAGATTTTCCATTTATTTTTGGGCTCCCGGTAGGTTTTAAACATGGACATCCTCCCTACGGATAAATCCGTGGGATGCCCGAGCCTCACGGCATCGGGTTCCTGCTTCATCGCACCATGGCTTCTTAGGACCATGGGCCGGTCGTCCACAAAAGGATGCTCCCCAGGCGCACCGGACGTGTCCCGCCGTGTCGGCAATATGACGACGAAGGCTGGGGTGTCGTCCTTCGATTACGAATATTTTAGCACAACATTGCCAGGGAACATGCTTTGGCCCTTTCGCCCGATTCTGGCAGGGGAAACACAAAAGCATTAATGGGGCACCCAAACCAAACGGGTTGATCCTTTGTTTGTCAGCTATGCTGCAGTGTGACCCTTATTTTGGCAGAAATCACCTGCCACAAGATTCCTTGATTGTGGAAAGTTTTTTGTGTAGGGTAGACTTGGAGGTATATCATGATCCCTTACGAAATCAAAATTACCGAGCCGGCACCCGGAATTTTTCGTATTCCCATTCCGGTCCCCTTACCTTTAAAGTTTGTCTACGCCTATGCAGTTATCGATTCCCGAGGCGTCTGGATTATCGATTTAGGCATGGACGTGCCTGAAGCACGTCAAGCATGGCATGAGGCAAACCAATCATTGGGATTAGACCGCCGCGGAGTTGCGGGAGTCATTATCACCCACTATCATCCCGACCATATTGGATTGGCCGCCTTTGCGCATGAGTTGTGGCATGCCCCCATCTATATGCTAGCAGGAGAAATCGCCTCAGCTCGACAACTTTTTGAAGATCAACCCGAGGCCATCAATATGGCAGATTTTTTGCGGAAAAATGGCGCTGTCCAGGAAGACATCCTGTTATTGAATCATGAAGCGGTTGCTCGTCGGACAATTGTACGCCTGCCTTCTGAATTGGTGCCATTACATGACTTGCAAGATATTGTCCTGGGTGACACCACGCTAAAAATTTTTCAGCAGTCGGGACATACCGACCACCAGGCCGTGGTTTACGACAAAACCCGTGAAGTGTTATTCTGCGGTGACCAAATTTTGTCTCGCATTACGCCCAATATAAGTCTATGGCCGAATGCAGACCCCAATCCGCTGGCATCCTATTTCGCATCATTAAAGTCACTAAAACATATTAAGGTGGCTCAAGGATTACCGGCACACGAACATCTAATTGAAGATCTCAACGCTCGTATCGATGCCATCGTCGCCCACCATTTCGAGCGCAGCGAAGAGGTAATGCAGTTATTGGATCATCCACAAACCGGATACCAAGTAGCCAAGCGCCTTTTTAAACGCCCACTAAACCCTTATCAAATGCGGTTCGCACTAAGCGAAACGCTTGCCCATTTGGAATATTTGCGCCTGTCTCAACGCATTGTTCGTGAAGACTCCGACCTTATCCTGTATCACAAACCGTAATAAACGGTCAAAGCGCGGTTCCGGAACCGACCGCGCCTTGGCTTAATGAACATTAGGGCCTTTCGACTAACGTAGCAATTCCCTGACCGACACCGATGCACATCGTAGCAAGCCCACGGCGTTTGCCATCCCTCTGCATTCCATAAAGCAATGTCGTCATGATGCGGGCGCCGCTGGCGCCCAAGGGGTGGCCTAAGGCGATCGCGCCTCCCGTTGGATTAACTAGTGCCGGTTCCAAAGGCAAATCCCTCAGTACTGCTAAAGATTGGGCCGCAAACGCTTCGTTTAATTCTACTCTGTCTAAATCCTCCAGCGCCCATCCGACTCGCTCCAAAGCTTTTCTTGATGCGGGAACAGGACCGTAACCCATAATCGCCGGATCCACGCCGGCGACCCCGGTTCCCCGAATTAACGCCAGTGGCTCTAACCCGCGACGTTCGGCGATATCGGCGGCCATAAGAACCACCGCCGCGGACCCATCATTGATCCCGGACGAATTTCCTGCGGTCACTGTGCCTCCCTTACGAAAAGCTGGCCGTAACGCCCCCAGTTTCTCGAGCGTGGTATCGGGTCGCGGATGCTCATCCTGTGATGCAAAAGTCACATTCCCCTTGCGATCCGTAATCGGAACAGGCACTATTTCCTTATTGAACCAGCCTTGCGATTGGGCATACACCGCTTTTTGATGCGATGCATAGGCAAACTCGTCCTGCTCTTCTCGGCTGATTTTAAATTGTTCTGCCAAATTTTCGGCCGTTTCGCCCATGGAATACGGATAATATTTCTCCGCTAATTTCGGATTGACCATGCGCCATCCAATCGTCGTGTCAAAGAGTTCCGTATTCCCAGTTGGAAATCCGTTTGCAGACTTGGGAAGCACAAACGGCGCCCGCGTCATGGATTCGACACCGCCGGCAATAATGATATCGGCTTCACCAGAACGAATCGCCTGAAACCCCCTATTTATGGTTTCCAGAGAACTGCCGCACAATCGGTTATACGTTGCTCCCGGCACCGACACCGGGAACCCAGCCAACAACAGTGCCATTCTGGCCACATTACGGTTGTCCTCACCGGCTTGATTAGCCGCCCCAAATAGGACATCATCCACTTCGACGGGATCCAGACGCGCGTCTTCCACTACCTGGTGTAAAATCATTGCGGCCAGATCATCGGGTCGGACCGATTTCAGCACCCCTCCGTGGCGTCCAATCGGCGTGCGCCTCGCCGCCACAATTGCCACTTCACGCATCAAGATTGACTCCTTCCTCTGCCATCTGCCGTTGAATTAGCGGGTGCGGTAAAAACCGCTCCCCCATGCCGCGATGCATTGCCTGCAACACCAGGCCGACCTGCGATATGCCAAAAACCTCGGTCCATTGTAGCGGACCCTTAGGGTGATTCAATCCGAGTTTCACTGCTTGGTTGATATCCTCATGCGTTATCCCCATGGACACATATGCCATAGACTCGTTAACCAACGGGGCAATGACCCGTGCGAAGACCGCGCCTACTTGGTCGGCAATCTTTTGCCATTGCCAGCCAGAGAAAATTTGTGACAACATCTCACGATGAAATAGTCGCCATTCACCGTCGTCTGCAACTGTCAGCACCCGCGCATCGATTTGCATGAGCCAGGGATCAAACCCGATCATACGCTCCGGATTGGTAATCCATCGCCGTTGCGTCGCCAGTAACACCGTAGAACTTGCCGTCAATATGAGCGTTTGGGGATACTGTTCTGCCACCCACCGAAGTCGGTCTCGCTTGATCGGCACGGGTCCCAGCGTGGCGTCAATAATCAGCAGGGGATCCGGGCCTTGTTGCGGGTCGTTGCCCCAGAAATGCACCTCCTTTGAGGTATGCCGCTGAATTATCGGCCCCAGAGTTCCAGGTCCAAACACGGCAATCATGTCACTCATACGAATAGAACCCCCGTTTGCTCTTGCGCCCCAAGTGGCCAAGCCAAATTTTGTTCTGCTGTAATGCGTGAGGGCGATACCGAGGATCATAAAATGTTTGCTCAAACACCGACTGGCTCACGGAAAAATTTACATCAATCCCAACCAGATCCATTAGTCGAAATGGTCCCATGGGAAACCCAGCGCCCTCAAAAATACGGTCACAATCCGCATAGTCCACGACGCCCTCTTCAACCATCCGCAATGCCTCCAAATAGTACGGACGGGCCACGCGATTAACAAGAAAGCCGGGTCGATCTGGGACCGTTACCGGTTCTTTTCCCCATCCCTTGACCAGGTCATGAGCGGCAGAGACGAAATTCGGTGCCGTCGCCATGCCAGCGATGACCTCTACTAGAGCCATTCTAGGTACCGGATTGAAAAAGTGCAGGCCCCCGACCCTATGGGGAAAACGCGTCGCCATTCCTTGAATCGCCGTTAAGGCAATCGACGAAGTGTTAGATGCCAGCCACACCGACTCGCCAAATTCCTCATCCAACTTGGTGAAGAGCGGTCCCTTTAAGTCCATGGATTCTGGTATCGCTTCGATTACCCATGAAGGCTTCAGCGAGTGCCAGTCAGGACCCATCGTCAGGCGTTCAGACCAATTAAGAGTTCCCTCTGGGCTAACTTGGCCATTTTCTAACGCTCGTCCAATTCCCTGGCTAATGGACTTATGGGCTAATTCGCGCTGCGATTGCACGGAATCCACCAAATGCACCCGAAAGCCATGGCTCAAAGCGACTTGGGCAATGCCACGGCCCATGGTACCCGACCCTATCACGATGATAAGATTGTCCGTGTTCATCATTATTGCCCCCGGAATTCGGGAGCCCTTTTATTTAAAAATGCCTGAACTCCCTCTTGATGGTCATAGGTGCGTGCTGCGGCGGATTGTAATCCTCGCTCCCACTCAAGACTTTCGGACAAATTGTGGTCAATCCCTCGATGAATGCTTTCTTTGATCATGGCAAGCGCCAGTGGTGGTCCCTCTGCAAGGCGGCGTGCCCAGTTAAAAGTTTCCTCCTCCAGCGTCTCGGGTTCGACCAACCGATGCACCAGTCCCCATTGGAACGCAGTAGCGGCATCCATTACATCTCCCAGCATAGCCATTTCCAAAGCGCGGGCTACCCCAACTAGACGTGGCAAAAAGTAGCTAGAGCCCGAGTCTGGCACCAATCCGATTTTAACGAATGCTTGACTAAATCGTGCAGTTTGGGAAGCAATCCGGAAATCACAAGCTAATGCCAGGGACATACCTGCTCCAGCAGCAACCCCGTTAACCATGGCAATGGTAGGTTTCGCAAAGTGATAGAGTTTCAAAACCAATGGATTATAATAGCGCGCGACGTGCTCACCTATATCTGTGGCAACCCCCTGCGCCTGGTGCTCTTTTAAATCTTGGCCGGCACAAAACCCGCGGCCACGTCCAGTAAGAATAAGGACGCGGCAGGCCGGATCTTCAGCCGACAAAGTAAGAGCGGTGGCCAGCTCCGTAAGCGCTTGGCTGGTAAGCGCGTTTAAAGCCTGTGGACGATTCAAGGCAATCGTGGCTACACCGTCGGACAACTCATAGACAATATCGCGGAATTCGCTCATAATCTGCGGATCAACTCCATTCGGCAAATATTTTTTCCTTCAGCCAGCACAATTCTTTGGCGTACCCAATTTCAGAACATAGTATTAGCTATTCCCGGTCCAGTGACTTCCCGAATGACGCATCCATACCCCCACCCTGTAGCTCGCTTGTTCGACCAAAGACGTTGTGGAACGCGCCGATTCCTTCGGAGTCCGTGGTCGGTCCAACCATGGATAAATTCCCCATACGTTCAAATCGTACAACATGTCATACCCAGACCCTAAAGCCCCGGTGAGCACCACCACTGGGGTTTTGGTGGGGCATGCCCGACGTGCCACCTCGCCTGCCACACGATGAACCGCCACGCGATCAGCCTGCTCTTCCAAGGTTAGTACCCAGTCGCTGCTCGCGACTCGCTCTTCCAAATGAAGAAAATCGGCGGCGACCGCGACCGTTGGCAGTAACTGAGCACCCAGAAAAGCTAGAGCCAGCCCTGTTGCCCCACCCGCACCCACCCCAGCAAAAGTCGTAAGCGGTGTCGCGACATGCTCTTCTAAAATCGTGGCGTAGTGGTGCATCGCTTCGTCGACAAGCGGCAATCGAAACTGTGGCAACCCTTTTTCCGCCCCAAACTGCAACGTGGTGCCAAAATCTCCGGAGACAGGATAGGGATAGGAATACAGGCCAACTAACGGCACTGCTGGAGGGATAAAATTTTCAAAGTCAACGTGCACTAACTGTTCTAACCCTCGGGTGCCACTAGCTACCGGATGTCCGTCCGAGTCCAAAAACCGGATATTAAAGGCCTCTAATAATCCCATTCCGCCGTCATTAACAATAGTATCACCCAAAGTAATGTAACAAATCTTAGGTTGATGCCTAAGAATTTTATGATAAAGTTCTCCCAAAGGCTGGGTGCTGGCTTTAGTAGCATCTCGGTGCGGGGTGCGAAGCGCAATGCCAACCACTTCGGCCGCGTCAATCCACGCTGTTTGATCTGGCAGCATCGCCCAGCGTGCCTCCACTGAACGCCCGAAAGGTCCGGTAATTTGCTCCCGACGGATGCGACCGCCCAGAGCCTTCACTAAAATGTCCATTGATCCGGCACCACCAGCAGGAATGGGCAACAAAGTGAGGTCCACTTGGGGGATAGATCGTCTGAGGCCTCTTGCCATAGCCTCTGCTAAAGCCGAGGCTTTGACTGTGCTTTGAAATTTTCCGGGAGCGACTAATACATGCATCGAGATTCTCCGGTAAGTCCAAGATAGTTTGGGCGAGAATGGGTTTACGGAAAAGCGGGGTGGGAGAGGGAGGACCCGTACGCACTGTCTGGGTCTGAGAGTTCCTCACCATTCCGTTTCTGCCATATCGTTGTTCTAGAGTAACATAAAACCAGCGGTCTGTGGGATGTAGCCGCAAAGGAGATATTTTCCTCAACTGTTCTACAGAACGCTCGGATCCTCCATTGCATGAAAACCTGATGCAACAGATGGGTTCCTCAGAGATTTCGAGGTTACGATTTTTACGACAAATGGACCACCACGCTATCAATAATCTTAGGCAGCAGGGAGGCCCGACGTTGATCTGCCCGGCCATACGTTTAGAAGATGAACACGTTCCGCCAAAATCCTTACCCCATTCCTTTCATCGATTTACATCTTCATTTTTCCCTAAAAATACGTCTCTTCAAAGCAAAAAAGTGGCAGGCATTGGTAATAAGAAGGATCTCCTCTCTCCCCCCAATGACTTTCCCGGCACCTGCCACCGAACACCTAATCCGTCTCTTCTCCTTCGACCTTTTTGAGCGCTTGGTTTAACTTATCGAGTGGGCCATCCCCACCAGCCGACTGCCTCCAGGCGGTCGGTATTTTCTTCTGGGATAGTTTGCGAGATTCTTGCGTTTCCTTTGGTGTGCTCCGCTCGGGTTGATAAACAGGATTTAGAGGAAGAAGCATGGGCAACAAAAAACCCGCAACCGCTTGCGGGTTTCAAATTTTACTGGAGCTGACGGTCGGACTTGAACCGACGACCTACGGTTACGAATTCTTGGGCAAGGGGTTTCTGTGGTCTCTGCCATAATCTCCCTTCTCGCAAAACTTTGGTTTTATGCGGTTTTTACCACTTACACTGTTTTTGCGGTATCAGTGGTATCCCCGTTTTTCTCCGCTCGTGGGGATGGTCGGGCCTGTCAACGCGTAGCCGTCTTTTAAACCACCGCGAAGCGGTTTAGTCCAACAGGCATTATGGGACTCACGCCGTTATGGGAAGTGCGGCCTGCGTACCCGCACTGCGACTAGGTTCTTGAAACCAACGCGTCCCATAATTTTTCCACATTCGCACGTGCAACTAACAAGGACCAATGACGATCTGCCCGTCATGGCTGAATGGT
>JAMDDZ010000023.1:7977-11932 GCA_023488565.1 Bacillota bacterium
AAACTGATACCGGTCAAGATCGGATTCATGAATTATGCGTAGAGTTTCTCCAGAAACATCAATAACCCCACCGATCAGGTCACGACACTTCCCATAACGGTGTGAGTCCCATAATGCCGCATATCATGGGGGCGAATTTTCAACGGCAATCCCGCCTTGGCGAGCATCTGTTTAAAGTGTCGATGTACATTGCGCGGGTCCAACCATGTGCCCTTGCGGGTGACAAAAATCAATCCCGTCTCCTGCCAGGTGGCCCCGGCCAACAGACGCTCCTCCGTTTGCATCGTCCGATGTCTTTTTAACGCCGTCATCATATCATCGCTCAGTTCAATCACCCGGAAGCCATCGCGGGATTTCACGGGGCCTAAGGCGCGGCGGCTTCCTTTCCCCGTGAGAGCTTGTTGAATTCGCACAGTTCGGCGTTCCCAATCCACATCATCCCACCGCACGCCCAACGCCTCTCCCATGCGGGTGCCATTCAAGGCCAGCCGGTGCCACAGGGCCCGCAAACGGTGCTCGTCCGCCGTCTTCATGAATCGCCACGCCTCTTCGACGGTTGGGATGCGCAAATCCGGCCGGGGGACTTTGGGCAATATCACATCTTTGCGAGCGGGGTTTTTGGGAATGTGATCCCAATCTTCGGCGGCTTGCAACGCTTGGCGAAAGATCCGGTGCACGTGGACAATCGACTGGGTGCCCAATTGCGCTCCCAGACGTCCATAGAGTTGCTGAATGTCTTGGGTAGTCAGTGACCGCAAGGGACGACTCCCTAATGCCTTGATGACATACTGGAGTTTTTGCTGATAGCCGCGCCAGGTGGTCGGTCGTGTGCGCGGAGGTTGCATGGTCTCCAACCATCCGGTTAAATACGCTTCGACCGTTTGATCGATCGGTGGCTTGCGATTCGGATTCTCGCGGTAGGCCATTTCCTGCTCCCGACTCCACTTCTTCGCCTCACGCTCGGTGGCGAAGGTTTGGCTGGTTTCCCGTCGTTGGCCCGTATCTGGGTCGTAATACGTCACCCGGGCCTGCCATCGGCCCGATTTTAACTTGCGGGGGTTCTTTTTTTGGCATGCGGTTCCGTCGGTCGGTTGGGCATCGCTCAGGGCCTTCTCCGCTCAAGGCGTGTGATACGTTCCTCGTGGTCGTCGAGGACGCGGCCCAGTTGGTCGCGAACGGTGGTGACGCCCTCGGCCACCAGTTGGACCTCGTGCCGCACGTCTTCAATCAGGACCTGTGTTTCGTGAATACGGCGGTCTGTGTGTGCCATCAGATCTTGCCGGGTTTCCTGATTCAACTGCTCGGCGTGTTGGCGTGACTCGGCGATTTGCTGGGTCAAATTGTGGAACATGCCTTCCAAATAGGCTTTGAGTTCGGGATCCATAGACTGCGCTCCTTGCCTGGGATTCTTCTTTGATTCATTCGCCAGACAACCGGTAAGTTCCTGCCCCAAGCGGAGTGAGACGAAAATTTCGTGGGTGAGACGCGAAATAAAGGGCACTACAGGGAAGAAAGGGCGACCGCTACTGCCCAGTGCCGACAGCAGACACTTTTACCATGCTTTCGGTCTGCCGGAATCGGGAGGGCCGTCACCGTCATTGCCGTCAGGATTCCCCCTCGTTCGTGGCGCGTATAACAAAACGTCAGTGACACCGCCCAGGGGCGCTGAGCATGGACGTCGACCGCCTCCGTCAACCAGCCCGACACGTCATCCTCCCGGGCAATCATCCACGGATCCTCACGGGTACCGGAACCCGGGCAGTGGGCGGTGG
Organism: Bacillota bacterium; assembly: GCA_023488565.1. Classification (GTDB taxonomy): domain Bacteria; phylum Bacillota; class Sulfobacillia; order Sulfobacillales; family Sulfobacillaceae; genus Sulfobacillus_C. The sequence goes on from JAMDDZ010000023.1 coordinate 9,750, forward strand.
CAGGATAAACACGAAAAGGTGACCATGTCGCCTAGTAGGGCAGGGCATATAGACTGCGTTCACTGCGATGTGTCCGAAGGGGGTTTCTCCGAGGTCATAAGTTGCGTCGGAATCGATGGCATGACCCACTCCCCCCTCCGTGCTTTGATCTGTTTGCCTAATTCCGTCCATGCATCCCATGGTTCTGGTAATCGTGCATGGACGACCTTGGCCTGTGTTATAAATGTTTTTCGTGCGTCACTTAATTTTTCAGTAGCCTTTTTCGTATTGGTTGTTGCATCCGCCAGTTCTTTCCAGATCTCGTCCTGTTGCTCCAATAGAGCGGCCGTCAATTCGAAACCATATCCCCGACCGAAAGGTATTTGATTGTTATAGAATAGTTCCCGTAAGCTGTCCCTAAATTCACGTTCAATGCGGAGAGAATCGGCTTTCGATGTTAAGTCATTAATCGCAGTCAAAAGGATCTGAAAGAGATCCGTTGTAACTTCGCTTAATTGTTGAGTGGCATTTACTATGGATGGCTCACGGGCTCCGAAAATGCTGTAGATATGTATATATTCGGTAGACCAGGTTTTTGAACGGGAAATCTAGCATGAAATTCTCGACGAAAATTGGGGCTGGATACTTAGTTCCATTCCTGTTGCCCTGGTCCTATGAACCGTATAGAGAGCCTCGAATTCCCTAATACAATCGCCACGTGTTACGACCGCATTCAAGCATTGTCTGCGGAGTTGACCGCAGCCCGTGTCCGAATAGAGGAGTTGGAAGGACAGAATCGGGCGTTGCACGAGAAGGTTCGGGATCTTATGCACCGGCTGTTTGGAAAAAAGTCTGAGCGGCACGTCAACCCGCCGAGCCCGGAAGAGAGGGAAGAAGACCCGGTCGGGGCTGAGGAAGTGCCAGCGATGGCAGACCAAGAGCCCCAGGCCCTGCCACCAACCCACACGACGGCAACCACACGACGGGCCCGAGGACAACAACCGGGGACACCAGGACACGGGCGTCGTCGACGCCCGCAACTCCCCGAACGCTTTGAATACCACGACGTCCCCGAGGAACAACAGCAGTGTGCCGAGTGCGGGGCATGGTATGTCGCGGCCGGAACCGACGACTCAGAGCAGGGAGATTGGCAGGTCCGGGTCGAGCGGGTGGTCACGCGACGGCAGCGCTATCGCAAGGTTTGCTCGTGTGAGACCCGCCAACCCTCCTCCGTCACGGCCCCACCGAATATCATTCCCCAGGGCCTGTTTACCGTCTCGTTTGTGGTGAATGTGGTGCTGATGAAATTCTTATGGGGTCTGCCCCTGCACCGACTGGTTCGGATTCTGGCCTATCAAGGCTGTCAAGTCTCCTCGGGAACCCTGGTGGGTGTGTTGCATCGCGTGCAGGGCCTCTTGGAACCCCTCTACCACACCATTCGGGACCGGAATCGGCAGGAGGAGCAGTGGCACGCCGACGAGAGTCGGTGGAAAGTGTTCGTGAAGAAGGCCGGAAAAACAGGCTATAATGGGTGGCTCTGGGTCTTCAGCGGGCAAATGACCACCCTCTTTATCCTCGATCCATCCCGCAGTGCCCGCGTACCGCGTGACCATCTCTCGGGGGATCATGAGTTGACGTCGGGGACAGACCGGCGTAATCTGATCTCGGACTTTTATGTCGTGTATCGCCTGTTGGGGGACGCGATTCGCAATGCCTGGTGTTGGGTCCATTATCCCAGAGGTATGATTATCCGAGAAAGTATGCTCACAGCTGAAGAAATATAGGTAGTCTTAAAACCTTGATCGGGCTGCCTGGGCAGCCCCGGGGACGGCGACAGCCTAATGCGCTATGGAGAACATCTCTTCACCGATCACGAAATCGAGACCATTCGTCGCCTGGCTGCGGATAGTCAGCAGTGTCCCACACGCCAGGCGCTAGCGCGCGCCGTGTGTACCCTCTTAGGCTGGAAGAAGTGGGATGGCGAACTCCAGATCATGTCCGCCAAAATGGCTCTCTTACGGATGGAACGCCATGGGCTGATTACGTTGCCCGTACCACGCCACGGGAATAGGAATGGCCGCTCGATCCCACCCCTCACCGAAGCCACTGATCCCGGACCCCTCTGGACGGGATTCCGCCATCCACTTCCTGAATTGCGATTGGCTCTCGTGCGGACGCCGTCGGCGTCCCGCCTCTGGAATGAA
>JAMDDZ010000002.1 GCA_023488565.1 Bacillota bacterium
AGGGCGAAGGCTGGCAGCTTTGGGGAAGTCAGCAAGCAAAACTGGGAAGGACTCCGCGCGCCGGTGCCCGCTTGGACCATCCGGGAAGAGCACGGCGGCCCGTATAACTGCGTGTGCAGGAAATCGCCGCGTGGTGCCGCGCCCGACGGATCGGGTTGGAGTACTGAGGACCCGGCGGACAACATAACCGCTGGCGAGGAAAGGACCCGTGGACGACTCATGGTGCGGCAAGAGCCATTCTATAGGGAGACGGGATAGATACGCTCACTCGCTATGTCAGATATGCCTTAAACGACGATAACCAGGAATAACCAACCGAAGCCAATAACGAGGGTCATATACCATCACCACATGCAACGGGCGAAGGTGCCAGACTTTTTAGTGTATCTCATCAAGGGCATTGTTTTATAAAGCCAGGGTACCCAAAGGCTGGTGAGAAGATCAACGCTATACCCAACATTCAGCCTATTGTTAACAGAATCTTAAACATTTAAAGAGGTTTGAGCAATATACAAAATCCTGTTGCATAAACATACGGAAGAGAGTATAGTTTTGCAACGGGAGGCGGTTTTAGTGGTAGAGCGGATGACAGCAGAATTACCGGCATTAAAGGGACGGTCCGTCGTGTCGCTGATGGAGTGGACGCCAGAAGAGATTCGTCAATTATTGAAAACAGCACAGTGGATGAAGGCCAATCGTAGAGTGGCTGATACTCGGCAGCTATTGTCTGGGAAGCACGTGGCGTTGCTTTTTGAATTGCCTTCGACTCGAACACGAGTATCGTTTCAAGTGGCGATTGGGCAACTCGGGGCTGAGATGGTGTGGATGGATTGGGGCAGCACTCAACTAGGCCGCGGCGAGTCGCTTGAAGACACCGCGCGCGTATTGTCGCGGTATGTGGACGGTATCGTGGTGCGAGCAAAGAAGCACGAAACGGTTCAGGTATTACGACGGTTCACTACCATTCCGGTATTTAACGCCTTAACTGATCGGGCTCATCCGTTTCAGGTGCTTGCCGATGCTTTGACCATCTCCGAGGAATTTGGGGGGTGGTCCGATATCAAGTTGACATATTTGGGTGATGGGAATAACATGGCTCATTCTTATTTAGTAATTGGCGCCAAATTAGGAATGCACGTAACCATTGCAGCGCCGAAAGGTTTTGAACCTGCCCGAGAAGTGGTGGAGTGGGCTCGCAACGAATCCGCCATGACAGGCGGATCTGTGACCGTAACCAATGACCCCGAACAAGCGGTGTTTGCCGCGGATGTGCTGGCAACCGACGTGTTTGTGTCCATGGGGGACGAAGGGGATTTGGATCGTAAACGAGAAGTAATGCAGAAGTTTCAAGTCAATCAGAAATTGATGAACCTGGCAAAGTCGCAAGCCATCTTCTTGCATTGTTTGCCCGCCCATCGTGGTGAAGAGGTTACTGCTGAAGTGATTGATGGTCCCCAGTCAAAGGTCTGGGATCAGGCCGAGAATCGTCTTTGGGTGCAAAAGAGCACTTTGGCTCATGTGCTAGCAGATTAAATACGGGAAAACTATTACGGAGTATGAGCCCGGTCGCTCTGAGCGAAGAGATATCGCATCGAGGGGCCGGGCCTATTGTTATGCCGTTGGGTGAGTCATTCCTATCCCCGCTAAACGGTGTACCCTATGCTAGCTTCATGGTACACTGATGGTGATATAACCTCCATGGTAAAGGGTGAGAAATAGCGTGCCACAGTTGTCTGCAGTGTTTCGCAAACTGGAGCAAGGATCTAAGCGGCTAACGCCGCAACGGGAGTTAGTGATCCGGATTTTTGCAGATCATCCTGGCGAGCATCTTTCTGCGGAGGAAGTGCATCACTTAGTCAAAAAGGAATTTGCCGACATTGGTCTGGCAACGGTCTATCGAGCACTGGAGTTACTTACGGATTTAAATATTTTGCAACGCATTAGTTTTAACGATGGCAAAGCCCGATATGAATTTAACCAAGAAGAACTTCATCGCCATCATCATTTGGTATGCTTGAGGTGTGGAAAAGTTGATGAGTTCACTGAGGATCTGCTAGATCCTCTAGAAGACCGCATTTTTCAGCAACGGGGTTTTAAAGTACTGGACCATGAACTCAAACTCTATGGTATTTGTAAAAGTTGTGCCAAAAATGTCCGAACGAGGGGGTAACTGTGGCAACGCAACTTTATTGCTATCGTAAGTGAAGCACTTGCGCCAAGGCGCGAGCGTGGCTCGCCAATCATGGGGTAGAATTTTTGGAGCGGGACCTCATTGCTGAGCCCTTAACGGCGGCCGAAATTGTCTCAATACGAGAAGAAGTTGGCGACCTTATTCCCCTTATCTCCAAGAAGAGTCCCAAGTATCGTGAACTACAACATGGGGATTTGACGGAACAGCAATGGATAAAGGAAATGTCTCAAGAACCACGCCTTATCAAGCGGCCCATTTGGCGCGCCAACGACCATATTTATGTAGGCTTTGACCCCGAAACCTGGACTCAAGCGCTAACTTAAAACGCCTGTGGGCAAAAGTGTTGAAATACCCGTAGAGCGGCCTCAGGCAACACCCGATGTGCCTCATTGTCGACATGGAACCGTAAATCCTGGCATCCTTCACTCATGATGGCGATGGCGTAGTCACCCCAGGGAGTGGTCACGATACCGACATCATTGCGAACTCCTTCGACAGAACCGCTTTTGCTGCCAATGATGACCTGGGGAGGGTTCTCGGTTTCGCTGTTTAACAAGTTGTAGGGCATCAGCCTTGTTAAAAGGGTATTGTACTGTTGCCGGATCAGGACATCCCAGATCCATTGGCTCACGGTTGGGCTGATAATCTCGCGATGGTATATCCCTTTGAGCAAGTGAACCATGTCTTTTGGGGTGCTGAGACCGATAGGTGGGGGAATATGAAAATCAATCCGTTTTCGAATTACCGTACTACGAGCACCAAAATCTTGCATCAGACGGTTGACCGCGTCAAGTCCAATTAGTCGCAATACCATATTGGTAGCCATGTTGTCGCTAACGATAATCATCAGCATCAAGACGTCTGCTAGGGGCAACACGGTGCCTATGCCAAGGTTTTGCAGAACCCCGGAGCCCGTTACGTAATCGTCGGACAGCAACGGCACCGGCTGTTCCAAGCGTAGCTTGCCCTCGTGAATCTTCTGCATCGCGGTAATCAGAATTGGCAACTTAATCGTGGAGGCCGTTTCCATGGGATGGGGGTTGCCAAACGCAATGACCTCCCCTGTCTCGAGGTGTTCGGCGTGCACAGTAAATGTGCCGGAAAAATTTTCGGCAATCTGGGAGAGCGTGTTATATAGCGACAGCAAGATCAATTCTCCTCCTTTTCGTTAGGATCCCAACTTAATGCGGTAGATCCTAGACCTGGGGTTCTTAGTCCGGTGATTGCAGTTCCCGGAGCAATTGGTGGGGTTCCGTGCGGGATGATGGCAAATGCGTCCGCTGCCGCATACGACGAGAGGAGATCAGACTGTTGGGGTAGATTGAGATCAAACGTGGTGCCTGTCTCGTCAGCAATGATGCGGGTTCGCAAGTAGCGGGTTTCTCTTGTGGCCTTGGGAAATCCATCGATAAGGCGACCAAACACTATCTCTTGGCGAAGACGTCCGTGATGCATATGGGCGAGCCAGGGCACCCCTAACACGATCCATGAAGTCATGGCGGCACCAGGATTTCCTGACAATGATAAAATGGGCACATTGTCCACGACGGACCCAGCAATGGATTTCCCGGGGTGCATATCGGCTCTCCAAAACAAGAGACGGCTGTGTTCGCGAAGGCTCTGGATAACGTCGTCTTTATCACCGACCGACACGCCACCGGTAGTGACGACCATATCAAACCCGGGCACACTGGCTAAGGCTTGGTGAAGCTCGGAAATGAAGAGGCCAGGCATATCAGGAACGATGGGTAGCGCCGTCACCTGAGCACCTGCGGCTTCAAGCCAAGCGGTCAACACGAATCGGTTGGCATCATAGATATGAGCTGACGGCAAAGAAGAGCCCGGCAGGACCAACTCACTTCCTGTAGTCACTAGCAAAACGCGTGGTTTTCGCAGAACGCGCACCGAATTCAGCCCTAAGGTGGCAATGAGGCCGATATGGACGGGTCCCAGCCGTTGCCCCCGCCTCAGAACTACTGTGTCGACCGCGAATTCGCTGCCTGCAAGAGATATATTGCGGCCCAGCTTTACCGGAGAATCGATGCGTACTAGGCCGTTGGCCGCTATCGCCTGCTCTTGTTCTACTACTGCATCCGCTCCCGGAGGCAAAGGAGCTCCGGTAAAAATGCGGTAGGCGTGGCCTGAATCGCATTCCATGCTGGGAGTATCTCCGGCGCCAATAGTGCCCATTACGGTAAGTTCACCAGGTAAGTCGTGAGACTGCACAGCATATCCATCCATGGCTGCTCGATCAAAACGCGGAATGGGTGAATTCGTGGTTAGGGTTTCGGCCAATGTTCTACCGGCACAGTGATGGAGGGAACAAATCTCCACATCATTAATGGGTGTACTGACCTCGAACAGGAGTGCCAAAGCATCGGTTACTGAAGTATAAGCCATGACATGTAGCCTCTTTTTACTTTACGCATAATTTTATGGTACATCGAATCCGGTGTGGGCCGCAACTGGCCACGAATGCTGCCAGACATCCCATTCGAAAGAGGCGGAAGCATTTAGGTTCCACAATTTTAAGGCTAACTGTTGCGCACTGTCGGAGGTTAATGGGAGGGGATGCGGCAACCAAAATATCTCTGAGTTTTGGGCAGGTTTTTGAGGCCCGATGAGAATTTTGCATGGGCTGGTTAGACTTGATGGATTTCCGACCCATATTTTAGGCGTAAAAAGATTTTTATAACCTTCGACCACCAGGTGGTCGCAGTTATGCCCATACCAGCGGAAGAATTCGGCGGGGTCAGTGAGCTGACCTCGGATTACAATGCCATTAGGGTGAATACGTGCGGTGGAGGCGGCGGCATTCAGACGTGCAGTGTCCGAAAACTCGCTATCCGATTCCATGACATGGTGACTGTGTTTGATGACCCGTACAGTCCCCGGAAGCAAAGGAATTAGCGATTCTAGTAGTAACGTTTTTCCCTGTTTCGAGGGACCGGCAACATGCCAAACTCGTGGATTCATAGGCGAATCGTTCCATGGGATGATAACAACCATTTTTCCCAGTCGTCCGGCGTATTCAAGTTTGCCAGCAACTCGGGATCTTCTATGTTCACGAAGCGGGTCACGAGATCGGGCAATGCTGATCCGACTCGATGTTGCCGCTGTTTTAACTGGTCTTCAATTACCGGAATCAGACCGGGGGACCATAAACTAATGAGTGGCTGCCGGATTTTCCCGTGACGGGGGACGATTGCCATCGTCGTCGCATCGCGGGCATGATATAGAATCTCATATAACGATGGACTCGCGTTGGGACAATCCACCGCGAGAACTGCTAGCCAAGACCTGCGACAGACTTTCAAGCCTTGCAGAATACCAGAAAGCGGACCTTGGTTGTCGGTGGCATCAACCAAATTTAGAGAAGACGGATTAGGCCAATGATAGGGTCGGGAAATATACACGGGACCCGATACCGTGCGCTTCAAAATGTCACGGGCATGGTCTAGCAATGTAACGTGATGAGCGATAGACAAAGCGGCCTTATCCTGTCCCATACGCTGAGAACGGCCTCCCGCCAACACTAAACCCTCGGCATCCTCTATCATCGTGGCCTCCGAAACTTGACTGAGGGTGCGACGACTACCCCCGCTAGACGGCTATTCTTTGCCATCTATAGTGTATCATAGCAGGCAAGATGAACGGAGGGATTGAATGGGGTCACTGATTCGAGCAGTAGGCGTGGACTTAGACGGTACACTGTTACAGTTAGCCGACGATTTCATTGCGCAATATCTGAGGTTAGTCAATGATTGGGTGGCTCCGCGCTTGAACCTGGATGCGATGTTTTCCAAAGCAATTTGGGAGACGACCATGTGGGCGACGGCACAAGATCACGGACCTATACTGTTTCAAGATGCTTTTTACCGTAATTTATGCCAAGCCACTGAGGTGCCGCGTCAGACCATAGAAGAGGTTTTTAGTGATTTTTACCATAACATATTCCAAGAATTGCGGCATCTGGGACATCCTGTGGTAGGCGCAATGGGCTTTTTAACCCAGTTGCAAGCAATGGGATTGCGCGTTGTATTGCTAACCAGTCCAGTATTTCCTCGGGTGGCAATTGAGGAGCGGTTAGTCTGGGCAGGTCTCGAAGGGTTTCCATTTGATTGGATTTCAAGTTTTGAGGTGGTTCACGCTGCCAAGCCACACCCGGCTTATTATCGGGAAGCAGCCACAACACTGGGCATCGAACCGCAGCAATGGCTCATGGTTGGTAATGATCTGGAGGCGGATATACGTCCGGCTGTGGCTACTGGAATGCAGGCGTGGTGGGTAAACGGCCAAGAGCTTCCTGATGACTTGCGGGGTAAGGTGCACCAGGGCACATTGCAGCAATTGTTGGAACTGTTGGCCGCGTCGTCCCGATAAATGACTCATGAACACCGAATGTTAGGACATGCCTTGGTTAAATCTTTGAGTCCGAGAGGCAAAGGGCAACATCGAACACTGGGAGTGGGGGCTACTCTGATAGAGATCTTGGATGGGGGAACGGGGAGTGCCATTGGGTAATCACCAGACCTCCTAAAATGAGACCCACGCCTATGATATTTGCTCCTGTGGGGACTTGTCCCAAGACCAGCCAGGCTAAAAGACTGGCGCCGGCAATCTCACCGAGAAACGCCAATGAGATTTCGGTTGCAGGGATGTAGCGCAACAACCAATTAAAAAGAGTGTGGCCGCCCAAAGTAGGCAACACTGCCATGGCCGCATATAACGCCCAAATATTTGGGGAAAAGGGCCCCATTTGATGGAATTGAGCCCATTGCATGCTCCCAAGAAGGATAGCCGAAACAGAATATACCAGCACTGCATAATGAGTAGTACTGAACTTTTGTCGGAGATGTTGTCCCATTAACAAGTAACCGCCAGCAAATACGGCACCTAAAAATGCATCGAAAATTCCCCATAAATCATGAAGTTGCAGACTACTGACCAAGGTGGCGATGGTCAGTCCTAGGAAGACCAGGGCGCCACCAATATAGAGTCGGCGGCGAAGGGCACGACGCCCAATGAGACGGGTCCACAGTGCAACCAGCACGGGGTGGACGGATACTACCGCGGTGGATACGGCTACCGACGTCAAGCTCAGTGAACGGATCCAAAACAGGAAGTGCAGGGCCAAAAAAATTCCCGAGAGCAGCAACCACCCGATGTTTTTGCGTACGGTGGCCCATCTCATCGGCTGCCTTATTGCCCATGGCAACAAAATGATAACGGTTAATGCTAGACGCCAAAATGCAATGGCCGTAGGTTGTGCGGGAACCAACTTGATCAGGATGGCAGCGCTCGACACAGATAGAACCCCGACGCCGAGAGCTCCTTTCAGTGCCCACGAAGTCGGGGTCGTCTCAAAAGCGAGATCAGACTTTGGCATACGACTGTGTTAACATGTCCCGAAATGCCGTTAAAGAATCGGCCCGTTCGGGGTCTTGAGTGCTATAAATCTGAATCAGGTTGGTGAGTATGCGGACTAACATAAATCGGGTCGGTGTTGGACTCAAGTAGGCGGGATGAAACCCAAAGCCATTGTTCATCAGGTATTGTACGCATTCACCGCGGTTTAATAACTGTCCTTTTTGGAAGGCATCAATGAATAGGCTGTCATTGTACTGCAGGAGGAAATGGCCTGGCATGCTAATGCCTACGACAGGAATCCGAAGCCGACGGGCAATGAGCAAATATACCATCGATAGACTGATCGGGATACCAATGCGCCGGTCCAATACTTGGTTCACATAACTGTTGTCTGGATCGTAGTATGAGGTGTGGTTTCCCGTAAATCCCAGTTCATTAAAAAAGTAATCATTGAGGGATTCTATCAATTCGCGACCCTTGGCTAATCCTTGTTCATCGGCGCGTGCTTTAAATTGTGCGGCCATGTTGTCCAACATGTCCCGGTAATGGGCTCGATTAATATTGGGGTAACCGGATTCGGCGATGAGGAAAGCCCCTTCCTCAAGATCAAGCCAGGCAGACGGCATCGATGAGAATTGCTCAAATCGACTTCCCAATTCATCTAACCGCAGTCGTTCTAAAATGCTGTACACACGCGTTCGGACGTGAGGATCCATGGAATCGCGCGCTTCCTCCAAATATGGCTCAGCGTCATGCCGGGCTTCGAGGAGCGTCTTACGAGCGATTTGCGCCGTTTTAATGTCGTCATCCCCCAACAGGTGGATGAGCGCTCTGATTTCTTTCTCTGTCAGTGGTTTCATGACGCCGCTCCTTTCTATCCTTCCGAATCCTCAACGGCCGGGCATCGTGACACCTCTATTATATGGCACAACCGCCACCATCGTGACGGCAGTTGTCAGCCGTATCATATTATTCGCGATAAAACAGCGATTTCCTGCTTGCTGATTGGGCAGATCGTTGCCAGTATTTTGCGGTTTAGTGTAATTCGTGACTCCACGACCGATGCTAACGAGTGTGACGATGTTATCAACATTATGCCCAAACAGGCTTGGAATAGCACAAATATGAGGGGCTATCCCTTAAAATTCCATAAAATTTTGGGCACGCGGATTATGGCCACGGCAGAATCGTATGCTGATCGGGGCCATCCTTGGAATAGGAACACACACTGAAAAGTCGATATGACACGTATCGCAATGGGCGAACCATCGACAAACAGCGTGCGCGGCAAAAAATCAATTGCGCTCTCTCTTGGGGATTTTAATATTCTCCTTTAATTACAAAAAACGATCCCCGAATTGTTCCAGCGAGCTTAGATTTCTGCCTGGCAAACTTAAATTTGCCTTCGAATTCCCTTGGTATCTCCATCCCCTCAGACAGCTTAAAACCAACGGCCCGCTTTTTAGGGTCATCAACTGTATACATCACATTGACCTCAAGACCATTCTCATAAAAGACGTAGGTCCACTGGATATTTTCCACTTGAAAACGCGATGTTTCTAAAGGTTTGGCGGCAAATTCAATATCACGTTCTTTTTTTAAAATCTGGGTTGCATAATCAAGCGCTTCCTGGCTTTCGCTAGCTGGGATGACCGTAAATTCATGCCGATATTTTTTCATAAAATAACGCGCTTCATTAGCACGTAAACCGGCGAGCGCTTCAGCGACCGGTGAAGACTCTAAACCAACCGTAGAAACATTTTTAAAGTCAACGATATATGACATTTTCACGGCTCCCTTTTCCCCTTATTGCATTATCCCGACAATCCACAACTGAAGATTCTTCTGGGGTGGCGTACGCAAGGAGGCATTCTTTAGGTTTATTTGTCTGCGCCCTAGATCACTATATGCCATTACCGGTCAACGCACCCTGCTGCAACACTATTTCTGTGCCACCAAAAATTCGCTTGACGCACTTTGATTAACTGAAATTCTAGTGAGCGGAGAAGGGGGTGGATTCGGGAACAGCAAGCACACCGAGTATTGTAGCATGGGAAGATCCCGTTGCCTTAGGTATGTTGGCGGGTATTTTTAATAGACAGGCTCTACCCAACAAAGCAAATGCGACCGCTTCGACCTGGTCAACTGGGATTCCAAGTTCTGCGGTAGTGGTTACCCGGATAGGGCTCATACCTTCTTGTAACTGTTTCATCATCAAAGGGTTTTTTGCGCCGCCGCCAGCCACATAAACCGTTGACGGTGCTCCGATTTTGGCTATTCCCTGGACAATGCTTTGGACTGTAAGCATAGTTGCCGTGGCAATGGCATCATAGTGGTTGACGCCGTCAAATCTGGAGAGAAATTGCGAACCAAAATATTCCCGCCCGGTAGATTTCGGGAACGGTTTGTGAAAAAAGGGATCGGTCAACAGGGAGGCCAACAGTGATCCTATCACCACGCCGCGTTTCGCGTACAGTCCATCGCGGTCCATGTTTTGGGTTCCTTGCGTATGCAATCGGCACAGGCTGTCAATGAGTATGTTGCCCGGACCTAAATCAGTTGCGACAGGAGGCACAGTGACATCCGTGTCTAGCAACGTCACATTGCTTATCCCACCGATATTCAAAATGGCAATGGGCGCGTCGGAATTTCGAAAGAGAAGCCGATGGGCATAGGGTACCAGGGGAGCGCCTTGTCCGCCTAACGCCATATCAGCTAAACGAAAATCGCCGACGGTCGGAATCCCGGTGCGGTTGGCTACCCAACTCGGGGATCCTAATTGCCAAGTATATCCTAGTTGAATCCCGGTTGGGGGTTGATGCCAGACAGTTTGGCCGTGCATGCCGATAGCGGCTATTTGGTGTGCTGCGGTGTTTGTGTTTTGCAACAGTTGGAGTACAGCAAACGCATGTTCCTCTGATATGGCCTGCGACAACGCAACGATACTTTGAGCGGTCATCGGATCCCCATCAGCCAATGCCAAAATTTGGGTACGAGTTTTTTCGGGCCAAGGTTGATAGTGATGTCCGAGCACTTTAACGGGGACTGAAAGATTAGGAGAGTCCTCAATTAATACGGCATCTAGACCATCGACCGATGTTCCTGACATCACACCAATGTATTTCACGGCATGTCCTCCTTGCCATTGCCTATTTTATCCGATACCGGCATCGAAACGGTACCCATCAGGAAAATTTGATGGGATGACATTTTCGCTCTTGGTGGTATTCTTAGAGGGACGCTTTGGAGCCAGACGATACAAACGAATGGAGTGGGCAGACGTGTCAGAGGAAGTGGGATCCAACCTGACCAATGTACGGCGTATTTTAAGTCATCTGGCACGGATTTCCGTCAACGCCCCAGCCATTCAAATTGCTGTGGGGTATTTGCTGGCTGACCCCCGACGGGTGCGCTTCGTCAGTCAATTTGGAGAAGGAACAGGTCTAGGAATGGCAATTTCGGCACATCGCCGAATTGAGATTCCTTTAGCACCCTGGCAAGGTTTTATCAACGGGGTGCCTGTACCTGACCCATTGCTCTGGATAGAAGCTGCGGCAACCTTGCCCAACGGGATCGTCTCCGTACGTATTTCCACTGATGACGTAGAACTTATGCAACGGCTGTCCCCCATGGTGGCGCAAGACCGGGAGCGGCATGAGCGCGCAGAGATCACGGAACGGGTCCAAAGCTTGCGTCAAGAATTGGATCGCGCCCTGGACCTTTACAACGAGGTGCGGCATGTCATGGAGGTGGATCAAGAACGGCAGGCAGAACTGACCAAGTTCTTAGGAATTGCAGAAAATGAGATGCACAATTTAGGTCAGGAGTTAAAATTTCTCAAGGGACGCTTGGAGTCTGTTGATGAATAGCGGCGCGCCCTGGGTGATGCGTCCGCGACTTCCACAGTTGCTAAAGTGGGCCTCATCCAAGACCTTATGTGACGGAGACCTCGCCAAGCTCACCAATCTGTCCCAGAAAGAGATAGATGAACTGCGATATTTTGGCATGATAACACCTGCGTGGGGTGGCAAAATAGTTAGAGAACAGGTACGAAAGTTAGAGCCGGTGATTTCTTCTGTGGGAAAAATATTGGAGAGTTTGGTGGCAAAATATCCGGTGGCGGTGCCGTTGGACGTGGATATATGGCCAATGGATCCGGAGGACGAATTTGGAATTGAGAAACTTCGTGGGGTGTCAGCCTTTACTTCGTATGAACATCTCATGACCCTGGTGGTGTATTCTGGGGCAAGTGTTCAAGTTCTCGAAGAAACCGTCGTCCATGAGTATCATCATCATTGGAGAATCGCTGACGCT
>JAMDDZ010000128.1 GCA_023488565.1 Bacillota bacterium
CCACAACTTATCGTTCGCGACAGCCAATCGGGTTTGCAATTACAAGGAGGACCCCGATGAAGGCCAATCAACTGGATCTGGGAATTCAAGCGCCCTCCGCCGTGGTACCCCCGGAATACCGTGGGATCTCACGCGATAGTGTAAAATTATTAGTACTGGATCCATCAACCAAGACTATTAGGCATGCCATCGTTCGAGAGCTCTGCGAATTTTTACAACGTGGGGATTTGGTGGTGGTAAATGATTCCGCTATGATTGGTGCGCGACTCTTGGCTTTACACAATGGGACCCCACTAAGTCTTCATTTGGCGGGGGAATTAGGGGAGAATTTGGTTCTAGTTGAACGTCGCGAAATTACTGGAGGACCGGATTGGACCCCGTTTCCCTTAGGAAGTCGGCTAGAAGTTGTGGATGGAGGCGGGCGCATCGTGTCTAGTGGGGTAATTTCCCAACATTTTCATCCTCGGAGCCGATTGTGGGTGGTGAATACCGAGACGTCATGGTATCGAATTGCCCAACACATCGGACGGCCTATTCGTTATGGATATCTTACCGATGAGTTCCCAATGTATTCCTATCAGACGATTTTTGGGCGTCGCCCAGGATCGGCTGAAATGCCTTCCGCATCTCGGCCGTTTACGTTGGAAATGATGGCTACACTGCGGAAGATCGAGGTAGAGTTTAGCCAGGTTACGCTACATACCACCGTGTCGAGTCATGAAGTAGACTCCGCTTGGGAGGAGCACCCGGTTTTTCCCGAATGGTTTGAAGTGTCGGGCACGACCGCCTGTCGAGTTACCGAAGCCATGAGGCATAGGCGTAGAGTTATTGCACTCGGCACAACTGTGGTTCGGGCATTGGAAAGTGCCTACGATGAGCGATTGCAACGAGTTGTCGCCACCGCCGGGTGGACACGACTTTTGATTACACCGGAATTTCCGCCTAGAGTTGTTGATGGATTAATTACCGGACTGCATGATAATTTTACAAGCCATTTGGCATTGCTATATGCGTTTGTAGACCCTGACTGGCTAAAGTTGGTCTATCGTGATGCGGTGCAATCAGGTTACCTGTGGCATGAATTCGGCGACTTGTGCCTTATTGCCAATAGATACGAGAAAGGTTTGACATCTTCATGAAACATACGGAGCCGATGGTAGGTCCAGATCAAATGGTATTGCTGAAAGATATTGCCGAAGCACTTAATGGGACCTATGATATTTCTAGTGCGATGGCTGCGATATTACCTCGGCTAAGCGGGGTGTTGGGTTTACAGACGGCATGGGCATTTCGTTATGACCCCAAGCGCGGATCCTACGTTGAAGTGGGGGCAAGTGGATTGCCCCCAGCCTTGGCACGTGACGGCGCGGCTGCCTTGAAATCCAGCTGGTGCGAATGCCAAGAACGGTTTGTCAAGGGCCGCCTGAAAACAGCGGTCAACATTGTAAGGTGCAGTCGGTTGCGAGATGCGGTCGGTGAAAAACACAACTTGGTTTTTCACGCATCAATTCCCCTGCGGGCGAAAGAAAAACCTCTGGGTATCTTAAATGTGGCTGCTGCGGGTGAGTCTGTGTTTACTCGAAGTGCACTGGATTTGCTGCGAGCGGTTGGATATCAAGTGGCAGTGGCTATAGACCGTTCTCGCATGCTGTCGGCCGCACAGCATTATTCCCGACAGTTGCAATCACTGGCCGGTTTGGCTATCGACCTCGCGACGATAACAGACCCCGAGAGAATTTTAACCACCGCCGCCGAAAGGCTGGTTGATACATTGGCTTTTGATGCCTGTGGAATTTTAAGACGCTCTCAAGGGTCTTTACCAGATTATGAGGTCGTCGTTAAGGTTGTTCGGCGACATAATGGGCAGGAGGAGCCTATGTATTCATATCTGGATCCTTCTCAGCCGTCGCCTTCCCCCCATGAACAGTTGTTATTGCCTACCGCGCAATCTGTGATTATGCAATCGGTGCCTCATACGGAATATTGGGTCCGCCTGGAAAGTGATACCCGAGCGGCATTTGACCAAACAGACGAGAACATCGTAACCGTTTTTTGTGGCCACATCGCAGCCGCTCTGGAAAATGCCCGACTTCACGCGCAAAGCCTTCAGGAGGTGAAATGGAGGGAAAGACGTCAGGTCGCTGCGGATTTGCATGATTCCGTGAGTCAGCGATTGTTTTCCGCGCAGTTGCTGCTGCGTACGTTGGCAGTAAAAAGGCTGGACCAACCTGAGACTAACTTGGTGCACCAGATTCAAGACTTAGTTCATACCAGTCAAGAGGAACTTAGAGACATGGTCAACACGTTACGTCCCAAGGACTCACGGGGTTTTGCCAAACGGATATGGGATCGTTTGGATCCTTTAAGGTCTGAGTTGGGACTTACGGTTGATTGCAAAATTCCTTTGGACGTCGACCAATGGCTAAGTCTTGAACAAGATGATGCGGTATGCAACATTGTGGATGAGGCAATGCAAAACGTGTTAAAACATTCCCAAGCCACCAAGGTGAGCATTTTAGTGGGACGGCATCAAAATCGAATCCTGGTCACTATCAGCGACAACGGGGTCGGATTTGACTTGGATGGAGTGACACGCGGCTTAGGGCTATATAGTATGCAAGATCGCATCCGAGCATTGGGGGGAACCCTTTATATCGAGACGGCAGCGGGCCAGGGCACAACCTTACGTACAGTGCTACCGTTAAGCGAGGGATAGCCATGAGATTGAAAGTTGGCATTGTCGACGACCATCCTGTGGTGCGTGATGGACTAAAACTATTTTTAGACACCGCTGACGATATAGAGGTTACGTTTTCCGCAAATTCAGGGGACCAGGCATTGAATTTTTTGCAAAGCAACATGGCTGATGTGGTGCTGATGGATTTAGTGATGCCGGGTCCAATGGACGGACTGGAGGCAATAGCGGAAATTGCAAAACGCTTTCCTAGGGTGCGAATTCTTGTTCTCACTTCGTTCCAGGATCCCCAGCGGATGCGGTCTGCACTGAGGGCAGGGGCAGTAGGGTATTTGGAGAAAACTGTTAAACCCGATGAATTGTTGGACGCTATTCGCCAAGTGGCATGGGGCAAAACCGTCTTGGAGCCGCGAGTACTTAAGGTATTGGCTGATGGACCTCGGCAAACTTTTTTAGTAGATCCCCTGACCCCTCGGGAACAAGAAGTCTTGCAAGCTTTGGGCCAAGGGTTGTCCAACAAAGAAATAGCCAATCAATTGCATATTGCAGAGAAGACCGTGAAAGTCCACATGAGCCACATTTTTTCTAAACTTGATGCCTACGATCGTACGCAAGCTGTATTAATCGCCCATCGCCTAGGACTGTTGTCCCTTTAACCGGTTTTGGAATCACAAGTTGGTTTTTTGATCCCTCCAAATGTCGCCAGGTTAGCAGGAACTTCGACAATACAAGTCGAACAAGTTGTTATTAAAATTTCCTGGATGGGGGATCTAATGGATACTTCGATCAACACACCAAGCGATATCGCAACGACCTCAGGAGTTGAAGGGTTTGCGCAAAGTGTTGGGCCAGACCTGCAAGCCTTATCGAAAAGCGTGGCGCGGTTAGCGCGGTACAAAACGATTGACCGTCAAATCATCACCATGAATTTAGTCGACCTGAGCAAACAGTTAGAGGATTTGGCCCGTACTGGCTTAGAAATTAGCATGGTTGCCGACCAAGCTCAAAACCACTTAAAGGGCTTTGCCATGGTGCAATCCTCACTGGATCAAGAAAAATGGGCGCTGACCTTTTCTTCGGCTTTGGAAAAGGCGGGGTGGGTGGTTGAAGGCGAATTCCCGTCGTTTCGGATCTTTCCGATCGAGATCAAAGTAGACTTTGCCAACGATTTGGTCGTGGTAAACAAACGCACTGTGCGTAAGCTTCACCCAGTGGCTGTGGCCGCGGAAGTGGAAAAAGAACTCAACCGACTTTATCGCGAACGGTTTAATCCCAATCAGTTTATGAAAGCTTTATTGCGCGCTTACCAAGTACTTATTGCGGAATCCATGATAAAGGCAGGTCCTCAAAGGAAGAGCGGTTCGACGGTGCCATTGATCCAAGTCTTCGAGCTGTTGTCATTGCGATCTGGCTATAGTCTCAATCAGTTTGCTTTTGATATTTATCGTTTGCGGAGTCAGCCTGATCGTTCATACGGCGACTATCAATTTATTTTTGGCTCTGGACGTGATCGGGGATCCGTGGTCATTACGCTTCCGGGAGGCCAAAACGAGGTATTGGGATCTTTAGAGGTTATCAAGGGCGGTGGTCACGACGAATAGGGCGCAGTGGGAGGACTTTTCGGCGCATCCTACGGCGGAATCACTGTCTGCGCGGGCCATTCACGACACGTTTGTGGATGTTGGAGGTCTCGAAGACTTTTGGGTGCGTTGGTACTTGGACCGATTTGTTAACCGGGGCTATGGCAAGGTGAAATTTGTGGTAGGAAAACCAGGGGCGGGGAAAACGCACTGGCTGAAACACTTTAGCCAAGCCGCGGTCTTTAAGAATTACCTAACTGTGGCTATTGATGCTCGCAAAGAAAGGTTGGCCACTATTGATGAGGTGTATCGGGCGTTGGCATCTCAACTGTTATGGCGGGACCTCGTTGAAGGGGCCGCGCTTCGGGTAATCCATCAGCAGTTAGGATATCCCGAATTCACCGGCCGGGGGTGGGAGTTTCTCAAGTGGGCAGAATCCGAGCGCGGTCTAGAACCTTCGTTGGCGCGTCGGGACATTCGGGAAGCGGTGGACGGGTGGCTTCGGGGACTTGACTTAGATTCCCATTTTATGCTTGTGGTGCGAGGTTGGCTTAATCAACTGCTTGGTGGAGATGCTGAGGCACCAGTTGATCATTTAGGATGGCTTACCGGTGGGAAAATAGGTGCCGCTATTCGCCGCAGTATGGGACTAATCGGCAATATTTCTCAACGCAACGCTCGCGCCATTTTGGCATCAGCCGCCATTTTCATTCATGCCGTGGGCTATGGAGGACTGGTTATTTCAATTGACAATCTTGAAGTGTTGACCTCGAATGCCCGGGTTGAGGGTACTCCTTATTATACCCGGGGCAAACGGGAGCAAGCCTACGAGATGATGCGGCAATTGATTGACGAAGGTCCGCGCATGCCCTTTGTGTTTTTCGTGGTGGCGGGTGATGCGCCGAGCTTGGGTGAGGCTAAACGCGGCTTCCCGTCGTATCCGGCGTTATGGGCGCGAATTCAAAATGAGGTCACCACCACCCGCGTTAACCGATTTAGCGATTGGATCGACCTTGATCGCCTGTGGGACCAAGACCGTGAACAGTTGAGCCAATTGGCAGCAGTGTGGGAAAAGGGCCCGGTCGAATTGAATTTGTCACACGTAACACCAAATATCGGCGGTGGGGCGGGGTTAGAATCGGGAGTGACACGTCGCACAGTAGCCTCCAGTCTGACGAAGATGATTCGGAACCAATCGGATGCGGAGGGATACAGCCTATGATGGCGGCACGAGCCATTATCGAGGGATTGCGATCAGGGGTGCCCTATTTGGACACCGCCGATGTGATGACGTTTGGCCGAAAACGCACCATTGATGCGGTAGAGTCACTGATGGAGACGGTGCCCAGTGGACGCCGCCCCAAGTCTTGGGGCTATGTATTGCGTGCGGAATATGGCCAAGGGAAAACCCATTTGCTCTATGCACTGGCCGGGGTGGCAGCTGCGCAAAACTGGCTGGTGAGCATAGTCACTGTGAGCAAAGAAACTCCCTTGGACCGATTGGACTTTCTCTATCCGAAAATCATCAGTAATACGTATCGTCCCGGTAGCCACCAACCGGGTCTTGAATCGGTGATTCGCGAGGCCTTAGAAGCGCCGCATCTGGCAGCAGAAGCGAGAGAATTGGCTCTTTCCGAACGGGTGCGCATTGTACTAGACAACCTGATAAGGCAGGACGTGGGATTTGATGAATTGGTGGCCGATCTGCATGGACAGTTTCTCCCTGCTGCCCAGTTAAAGCAATTCTATCGTGAAAACTATAAAAAAACCGTCAAGTTTCCTACAGTTCCGATGCGATTGGAAATCCCCCACTATCTCGCACTCGTGGATTGGTTAATTGGCCGTACCGAGTACCGGGGATGGCTGATTTTGTTTGATGAGGTCGAACTTTTGGGAAAATTTGGCCGGGGTGGCAGGGCTCGTGGTTACGCGAACATTGGCCGGTTTTTGTCCGGGGTCGGCACCCGAACGGTTAGTGTCTGGGCGTTAGCAGGCAATTTTCAAACCGATGTCATCATCCAACGCAAGGAACACGAATTTATTCCCTTGTGGTTTGATACCCATCCCAAAGACACTGACAATAAAGAGTTGGCTCTAAACGCTTTAGATGAGTTGGCGGCGGCCAAACCTTTAGATATGCTGCCTCCAAAGGACCTCAAAGAACTGCTGTCACAAATTTTAACGCTGCATCAAGACGCCTTCAATTGGACGGCTGCGGTCGATGTCGATCAGTTTTACGAGGCGGTACGACGTGCGATGCAGATTTTTGACCCGCGGCTGCGGACCTGGGTTCGCGTGGCACTAACATTGTTGGACATGTGGTTTCAATATCCCGAAGATACCGCCGAGATCCAAACTCATGGCTTAAAGGAAGTCGACCTAAACGAGGATGCGGAAATAGATGAAATGCGGGACAGGTAGCTAAGATTAAGTGGAGATATTGAACGGATGATGAAATAGACATTTTCACCAAAGTAAAATGCGGTGAGCGGCTGTTCAGCCCCTTAACATATCGATGAAGTGGACCAAATGTTCCGAGGTGAGCTATCGGGATATTTATCTAGTTGCGTGGCCACCCTAATTATGACGGTGGCGAAATTAAGGCATGAGTGATTTGAGTGTAGTGGTTGATGACAAGGCCTCTTTACTATGCTCTCGGCGTAACTTGCACCGTGGTCAGTCAAAACCAATAGAATTGGCTAACGCTCTGGAACCGATATTTGAGGTGGCAAACCGTCAGTGAAACAGAAGGTTTGTGCCGAATGTCTCGACCACGTTATCTCATACAGTGGCAGGGTCGCATGGCGAATTTTCCGACGAGGGAACCAGGGCGCAAGAGATCTGTATGCGGTTGGAACCGGAATATATGCCGTTTTTCGCGCTGAGAAATAGTAAACTCCGATTTATCCCCGATTTTAACAAAAAATTTACGATTACCGTGGTTTTGCATTGACACACTCACAATAACAAGCATATAGTTAAATTACAAATCAATCAGATCCTCGTTAGGCGAGGCGTCTACATCAACACAGGCCACTGCTCCGAACCGTCCAAAGACGCTAAGGGGTAGAACAGAGGTTGCCGGATTAAGGCTTCTTCCAATGTGGCTGAATCTCCTGAGATTCTTACGTGATGTGGTGCCGAAGCTCCACCAGGAGGATGTTCGCTCTTTTAAGAGCGTTGTCCTCTTGCGATGGCAAGAGGACTTTACATGTACCGAAAAAAAGGGGGGAGCACGGGTGACTACAGACCCAGGAGGCCATAGTACCCAGTGGTGTTTTTGTATTGATAAACGACGAATTTCGTGCTCTCCCGAGGGTGGTCGCTTGCCGCGTGCCTGAAACCCCTCGGGAAAGCCGAGGGGAGGAATCCACATGTTGAAGAAGAATTTATTGGCGGCAGCTCCGGTATTGGATGATGCCCAAATCCGCGCCGAGGATCAGGCACGCGTTGCTGCATTGCGCCAATCGCCGGGCTGGACCAAGAGAATCTTATTGCTATTGACACTGCTTGGGCCAGGAATTTTGGTAATGATTGCTGACAACGATGCCGGTGGAGTCATAACCTACGCTCAAACTGGGGCCACATATGGCATCGGCTTCTTCATTCCGGCATTGGTACTAGGGGGTTTTATCGCCTATGTCGTACAAGAGATGACAGTACGTTTGGGAGCGGTGACCCACCGTGGTCATGCGGAAATGATTTGGGGCCGATACGGGGCCTTTTGGGGCTGGTTTTCCCTGATAGATTTGGTGGTTGCCAACATTCTTACCCTGGTTACCGAATTCATTGGGATCACTGTTGGAATGTCGGTATTCGGGGTGCCGCCCGTATTTAGCGCGCTAGGCGGGATTGTGGTCGATGGACTAATTTTGCTAGTATTACGCTATCGCGCGTGGGAGCGGGTATCATTATGGATTGCGGCAGGCAACTTAATATTTGTACCGTTAGCCTTAATGGCACACCCGCACTGGGGCGCAGTACTGGGCGCCTTCAAACACTGGGCCATTCCCGGAGGATTCACGGCTGCATTTCTGTTTGTGGTATTAGCAAACTTCGGCACAACCATTGCTCCGTGGATGTTATTCTTTCAGCAATCATCCGTGGTCGACAAAGGCTTGACTGTTGCCGACGTCCGTCACGGTCAAGTGGATACTGCGCTGGGCACTTTGGCAATGGTCGTGGTCGCAGTCGCTCTGGTTGTATTGACTGGCACGTTTGCCTATGGGCGCCCGGGAGCAGGAAATTATGACATTCAGCAAATTATGCAGGTCATTGGGCAACATCTGGGAGCCACTGGCCAGGATCTCTTTGCGCTAGGGTTGGTGGAAGCTGGAACGATAGCAGCGATTGCCTTGACGGCGAGCACCTCATGGGCTATGGGAGAGGCCTTTCACTGGCCAAAGAGTATAAACTTGCCATTTCAAAAGGCATGGAAATTTTATGTGCCCGGTTTGGTTAGTGCCGGGCTGGCAGCCGGGGTTGTGTTAATTCCCAATGCTCCATTAGGATTTTTAAACCTGACGGTTCAGGTGGTGGCATCGATCTTTATGCCAGCGGCGATGCTGTTTCTGCTCTTGCTGCTTAATGATCGCGACATTATGGGTGTTCACGTCAACCGCAGATGGCAAAATATTTCCTCCTATAGCATTGTTGGGCTCTTGGTGATATTAAATGGCATTTATGGGATCTCTGTTGTATTTCCCAAATTGTTTTGAGAGGAGGTTTCGTGATGAAGGCGAGACACAACACACTGCAAGTAGTTCCCCCGGTGGAGGCCGAGACTCCTGTTGAATTGACAAAAATCGTGCCCAGGGGATCGATTCGCCTGGTGTTTTGGGGACTGCGAATCTATATCGTGGTGATGGTGGTTTTAGTGATTATAGGGTTCACGCGAGGAATACATTGATGGACGATCATCGGCGATAGGGCCCGCTTCCGAGGAACTGGAGGCGGGCCTTTATATTGCCAATACCCCTTTTTTATCCAAGAAATTGCCGCGACGGCTATTACTGAGGAACACTTTGCCACGACTACCATATGTTACCTAGTGATGGGAGGTCTTCCCATCGGCTCAGTACATGAAAGGATGGTGGCCAATGGCCAGCGTAACTCCGGGACCTTGTCCCGACACCGGATGTCCTCCGCCGACAGAAATTGATTGCATTGTCGTGGATAAGGTCTACGATTCGTGTTCTCAAACCGTCACTACAACGCAGACTTTCCTCGCACCGACTGCAGGTTGTACGGTATCGTCGTGCGCTATTGACCTTGCGACTTCAACGTGCACAGTGGGGGCGATTACCCCGACGAGCACCACTGACTATAACAACATTACCTTCGTGATTTCGGCTAACTATACTGTCACATGTTCTTCAGGAGTCGCGCTCCCGGAAACTGTCATTACCACACAAAATGTGACGTTATATAACCCAACTGGGACTATACCGTCGTGCACCATTTTGTCTGGTGCCTGCACTTGTGTCAATTTGCCCAATGGCGATATCAGTTGCACCATTACCCTCTGTATGTTGTTTCAGTCGACTGCCACTGTGCAGTTACTCGTACCCACTTATGGGTTCTGCGTTCCGCCCGTATGTCCTCAGGTCGGACCGGTGTTGCCCTGCCCGCCGAGTCCGCTATTTCCTCCTCAAGCAGGATAATCAGACGCAAAATAGGCCCCCGAAACTCAGGTTTCTGGGGCCTTATCTGACATTTTGTGGAATTAGAACAAAAATTAGCAAAAATTATCGAATCAGGTATGGTTTAAGGCATGAACAGAGCCCAGGCTTAATCACCGGACCATGGCTACATTGCACGATTGAGCTTGGTTCTTTAATCTTACCAGTAAATGCTTATTTTGGCTAAAGGAGGGTTTACGTGAATTATTTTACAGCTCTACTGGTTGCGGCAGGACTGCCGGTGACCGCCGGGTTTTCGGTAGTGCCATCCTCTGGTCTGGTTCCCGTGTCGGTGACCACGAGGGTCAGCTCCAATCTGGCACAAAATATGGTGCCGGTATTGCCAGTGGCTTCGGTTCAAGCGGCCTACCAAACGATGGCGGAGGAAGTACAGACATCAACAGATGTAGTGGTGGCCTCTAACGTATTGCCGAATGCAAGTGACGTCTCAGCGCCATCCTCCACCGCCACATCGATCTTAACTCCAGCGGAACAAATGATTGAACTCATCAATCAGGTGCGGCAAGAAAAAGGTTTGGCTCCTTATACGATAAATCCGGTGTTAATGCAACTAGCCCAAGAACGTGCGGCGGCTCTAGCCAATGGACCATTTACCAGTGACATGGCGCAATATGGATGGCCAATACAAATGGAACAGGCTGCGGGTTTGCAAGCTCAAGGCATGGGAGCGGAAAACATCGCCGAAGCAAGTTCGGTGCCAGAAGCCTTTACCCTATTAATGGCCTCACCTCCTCACGCGGAAAATATTTTGAATCCATCGGAAACTCAAATTGGGGTCGGGGTGGCGCCATGGGGTTCCGGGGTTGCGATTTCAGAGCTATTTATGGGCCCGAATGCGTAACATCCTTTATATCATTGCATAGAGTAATGCCGGGTGATAATATATGGAACGATTTGGCATTTGTGTGGTGAGCAGTGATGGCCAAATGGACGAATTGGCGCAGTCATTACAAAAGCTCATCGCTCAATGGCATCTTGATGCTTCTCCTGACAAATGTCAGGTGGGGGTGACTCTCAGACTGGGCCAGCCATCGTTGAGTTATGGTTTGGGAGGCGGGAGGGGGATACGGCGTCTGGCGACAATGCTTTCGAAGGTAACTCAGTTGCCAGCCCGCCGTGCTTGGTCGGGCATTGATGGATCCATTATAGAAATCCGTTTTTCTCGGGCGTTAATGCCGTCTTCGCAATTGCTGGAACGAATCGCCTGGGTGCTCTTTTTATGGAGTGCAAGCAGTCATGTTGACCACGAGGTGTTTAGGCCACTGTATGGTCCCGTGGAAAATATCCAGCTATCTCCAAATATCCGTCCTACCAGTCAAGTTGTGCTGCCGGTGACCTATTCCTCGACCGTGACCCAACCGTTGCCTCGTCCGCGGCATGCAAATTCCGCCGGCTTCCCTGCATCGTCGGCGACAAATCCTCCACCGGTAAAACCCAAGTCAAAAGGTGGATGACATTAACGGGCTTGGGCGTTGCCCAAGGCAGCTTGATTAGGAGTCTCGTCTCCAGGTTTCCAACATGTCCGCAATTCCCTCGGCAACTTGACGATCCCAGTCTTCGGTAATGCGTTG
>JAMDDZ010000117.1 GCA_023488565.1 Bacillota bacterium
CTCAGGGACTTTGTTGGAATGTTCTCCCGGCGGATTGTTGGTGCAAGGTTCGCGCTACCGGACATGGATTAATGCGAAGGACCTTTGGACCGGCCAAGCCCGGTATGACGGGGCAGCAGGCGAGGCCATGGATGCGGCGTTCGTTCGCCTTCGCACCGGAGGGAACCCGTTTGTGGCCTTAGCTGCATGGCTTCCCTCTGCCTAAGAGACCGCGTGCGAGGGTTAGTGTGTCGTGGTGGCCGGATCGGTCTGGCCTGCATAGCGGATGGTCACCTCTCCGGTGACGATCTCGATGCGCTGAATGTACTGTTTGAGCAGTTCCCGCCGCTCGTGAAGGCTGATGGTGTTTTGGAAGGCGAGGGGCGCTGCGGCTAATTCTTCTGCGAGTCGATGGGCCTCCTCAGCAGTGGGGACATAGTGCTGTTGTACGGTGAGATCCCGAAGTCTTTCCTGTAGACGAGCTTCTTCCCGATCGACACGGGCTTGGGATTCTTTAAATTGCGGGATAGTAAACGCTCCCTGCAATAAGGCGTCTTCCGCACGGGTGCGCATGGCCTTCACATCGTCTAATCGCCTTCGGAGGCGTTGCTGTTCGCGGGTCGTGTCGGACCGGACACGCTCTTGCGATGTTTTCCACTCGGCCCAGGCTTGAATATCCGCCGCCGTGGGATGCGTCATCCGACTGAGCCAATCGTGGAGGACGGCTTGTTCGATGTCGAAGACAGCGACGGTGTTGGCTTGGCAGAGACCCATCATCTGATAACTCCGACAGGTGTACCGGGGTCTTCGATTGCCGCCCCCTTTAATGACGACCATGGTTTTACCACAATAACCGCAATACACGAGACCGCTAAGCAAGTACGGGGAGTCGGCTTGGCGTCCGCTATGTTGCCCCCGGGATTGCAGAATGCGTTGTGCGGCCTCCCAGGTGTCACGGTCCACAATACCCGGATGAGCACCCGTAACCACTAAGGGCTCCTCACGATGGCGCTTATGGGTTACGCCGGTGCGTTCCTTATAGAATTCCAATGCCCCATGTTGCAAATCGCCGACATTGGCGGGCTTGCGCAACAAGCGCAAGATTTCTGGGGCTCCCCATTGGCTGTGGCCCGTTTGGGTAGGAATGCCCTGGTGATTCAGCCGTTTGGCGATCTCGCGCCCGCCGACGCCTTCATGCACGTACCACGCGTAGATTTGTCGGACGACCTCGGCTTGTTCTGGATGGGGCTCCAGTTTGTCGCCCTGGAAGCGGAATCCATACGGCGGCCGTCCGCCATGATGTTTGCCTTGACGGGCGCGTTCTTCCATGCCGCCCCTCACTTTGCGGGCAAGTTGCTTGCGAAAATAATGGGCAAACACCGAGAGGATCATCATTTTCAGTTCGCCATCGGGGGTGGTGAGGTCGAGATCATCGGCCACGGCGGCAAACCGACACCCGACTTTTTGCAAGTCTTCTAAAAAAAGCAAGGTGGACACCATATCGCGTGCCAATCGATCGAGTTCGTTGACCACAACGACACGGATGTGTTCGGCTTCCACGCGATGCAATATGTCTTGCAGTTCTCGATAATTCGATCCCCCGGATTGCACATATTCCACAACATCGACGACTTCCCAGTTCCGCTGCAGGCAATAGTCCGTGATGCGCTGCCGCTGATGCGGAATCGAAAAACGATCGCCGTTGGCTTGTTCTTGAGTGGATACGCGTGCGACACCTAATGCGCGCATGGACGCACCTCCTTGCACGGACAAAGACCTAATTCGCGTCCGTGGTTCATATCGTACAGGGAAAGGAGTGTGATGGGGACGTGAAAGTCACCGCCATCGGCACGCTGACCCCGGCCCAGCAGAGACAATTGGCCTATGATCTGCTCGAATTCTTTTATCAGGCGCATCGGCAAGAAGAAAAAACGCGCATGTCGACGAACACGACGGAGGACCCTTCCGTCACGCGTCACACACCGCTGGCCTGATCTAGGACTAGTGTGCCAGATTGTTGCCGCCGTGTCAGTACCAGGTTGGGAATCGCATACAATGTTTTTGGGGGATACCCAGCGGGTTGGTTTCGTGCTCACAGTGGAACATCCCGGTGACCGCCATTCGGGCAAATTGTATAATAGTGGGGCAGAAAAAAGGGGGACAACGTGGGCTATTTGGACCGCATTCGAGTGATTGCGATGTGAGTATAGCGCTCACTATCGCAGCTCCATCCACCGCTATTTGTTCCATGGTCGTCCGTGTGCAGAGGTCTCCGGGCCAGATTGAGCGCTGTTTGCCTTCTGTACTTGTCTCGCGAGTTCGTCTACCGCTTTCCACCTTAGAACGGATGACCACGGGAATCGACAGACCTATCAGGCGGGAAAACGGTATAATAGGATGGCAAGGATCTGGGAAGGGGGGCTTGCGCATGGAGTCTGTACCGAACACGGTGGTTCGCAATATTGTGACGCACTTTCCTGAAGTGGAGCGCATCATTTTGTTCGGATCGCGCGCACGGGGCGATGCCCGTTCTGATAGCGACTGGGATTTTCTTGTGGTCATGCCGTCGCACCAACGCCCAACACAACGAGGCGTTGCGATCCGCCGCGTCGCACGGATTCATGGCGTACCCATGGATTTTTTGGTCAGCACCCCCGAAGAGGTTGCCGAAGGCTTTCCGATGATGGCGGATGACATCGTTCGCGAAGGACAAGTGATTTATGAACGCGGGTATTGAAACGTTGTGTGGCGCAACATGGGCAAACCATCAAGTATAATTGTAGGCCAGCGCAGGATCGGTTACACTACGGGATAAAGAGTTCAGTGCAATTGTGTGCGCGAGGGGGATGTAAAATGGGAAACGCGAGTCAGGAGCGTGCCATTCGGTATTTCACCCTTCTATCAATATTAGGCAACACGCGTCAGTCACGAGAGATGATCGAGCTTCGTGAGGAGTGTCACAATTTTGTTCTTACGGGTACGACCAGCGATGTGCTAACCAAGACGGTAAGGTCGGATGCGCTGCGATCGACCCAAGCCAAAGTCGCATCGGCATTTAGACAATTGAAGCATTATTATATTGTTGAACACGGTTCGGCGGCGTATCCTGATCGATTAGCGCAAATTCATAATCCCCCGCGGTTTTTATTCTTACAAGGGGACGTCAGTTTGTTAGCGCAACCGATTGTTTCTATAGTGGGTACGCGCGATCCGAGCGATCTTGGACGGTGGCGGGCGGGAAAGCTTGCGGCTCTGTTGAGCCGCCGGGGTATTGTTGTTGCGTCGGGCTTGGCCAAAGGCATCGATGCTGCCGCGCATCACGGTACGCTTGTGGCGCAAGGCCGGACGCTTGCGGTGTTAGGCACACCACTCAATCATGTGTATCCTCGAGAACATGCCGAGTTACAAGACCAGATAGCGGTTGAAGGGTTATTAGTCTCTCAATTTTCACCTTCGATGGCTGTGCAGCGTTATAATTTTCCGCAGCGTAATGCGACGATGAGTGGGATCAGTATAGCTACCGTGGTGATTGAAGCGGGCGAGACGAGTGGGGCTCTAATCCAAGCGGATTATGCCATCAAGCAAGGGCGTATTGTTTTTATTCCCCAAAGTGCTGTCGATAATGGCAATCTGCAGTGGCCCAAGAAGTTCTTAGCTCGATCTCGAAATGCGTTTAAATTCAGCACGATAGAAGAGGTGGACAAAGTTCTGGCAACAACTTTACAGAATTTTGGTCGGCCAGCGCCATCGGTCAGTGTCACGCAGGCTAGCGAATAACGACGATGGCTGGGAACCCGACAGGTCTATTTATTCACGTGTCGAATCCTGCACAAATTTCCGATGGCGTGTTGTTGCAATGTTGTCCGTCAGTCCAGTGGATTGGGGACCTTGCTGGACATGCACAACAACATCAAGGGGCGTCTGTGCCGACTAGTCACATTCCATTAAACCCAGAGCACCCCTTTCCCCTAGCCCGCGCGATCAGCGATTTCTTGGAACAAAAACAGCAAGCGCCCGGTCGGGCGCTTCTGATTACGGACCAAGAGAAGGATCTTATTGATGCCATGTGGTGCCATGTGAGGGTGGTGTTTGTCGGCACTTCTATTACCGGGGAAACTTTACCTGATGCATGGTGTCCGATAATACCGAAATTGACGACATGGCAGCATCATCAGTTTTTAGGCGAGTTGAGGTCTGACGAGTTGCATTCATCAGGTGGTTTATTAGTTCTTGGGCTTCGCCCGGCGAATTATTCTGCAAATGCTATCCTATGGGGCACAGGTCGATATTTTGCTAAGAACGATCCGCGCGCTGATGTTCATTTATTAACGAAACGACTTTTATTTCTGAAGACTTGGCAACAGGGGGCGATAGACCCTTCCTTAATTCACATCATGAGGGAGAGCCTCGCAATCATAGAACACAATGCATCACACTTCACAATGATTACGGCAATTCCACCTAAGCCGCGTTCTCCAGATCGTTTGGGCACACTGTTGCGTCAAGCCTTTCCGGGGGACACGCGGGTCCATACGGCCTTGATTCGTATAGCGAGACCGATGGATAAACAGTCACGGCTGGGCCGCACGGCACGTAAAGATAATGTGGTCGGAGCCTATGGCCTCGCTGCATCATCGTTGGTGGGCCAACGCATTTTGGTTGTGGATGACGTTGTAACTACGGGGGCTACTCTGTCTGTGGTGGCGATGCAATTGGAACAACGCGGCGCAGATGTGACTTGTTTGGCATTAGCGGTCGATCAACACCATGTCTCTGAGAGCACACGGCAATTGCCGTGCCCATGCCATTCTTGTGATGGACATATGGTCGTCAAGCTCAATAGAACCACTTTTCGTCCCTTTTGGGGGTGTACAAATTATTCCCAAGGGTGTCGTAAAACATTAGACTACAAATCCGGCATAAATGGCTATCTACAGTTATCCCCAAATAGCGCGATCATTAAGGATTGGGATCTCCCTTTTTGACTTGGGGTGTCGTCGTAATTTTGTACCGGGAGGGGGGTATGTGAGCCGCCTGGGCAGCATGGACCAATCCTGCATAGCATGGTCTTTTTCTAAGACCATCTGCGCCGGTAGCTGAGCCTACTGGCCACATGTACCTCGCTCCATAGCCTTAACACCAGGTACGGAATAGGATTTGCCATTCCCAGCGACACCGTACGGTACGTTGTGAAACAAATCTTACGCTATGGACATGTTCGCAGACCGTGGATTGGCGCATCACTACAGTCAGCGGGATCTAAGGGTCTTGGGTTGCTGGTAGTGTCTGTAACTACAAATGGGCCAGCCGCACAAGCAGGTCTTCGTCCGGGAGACATGGTGATACAGGTTAATGGGTCTCGGGTGAACCGCGTTCGAGATGTAATCTCTGTCTTGGAGCATGTTGAACCAGGACAGGTGATCCAAGTAACGGTTCTGAGGGGCACGCTTAAAGTAGGATTGCCCCTAAAACTGGGGGAAATTCCTGCATCACAGGCGTTATCGCCCGCCGCTTAATTGAACCCAATAAACCTCGACGTCCGTGAGTTACGGGCGTCGAGGTTATTTATTGGAAAGCTTGGTTATTTGCTAAAATGGTTTAACCAATGGACATACCAGGGGACAACGCTTGACAGAATAATCGCTGCTGCAACCATAAAGACGCTAACCCATAAAATGTGGCGTCCTATAGCCCATGATCTTCGTGGCCTAAGTGGCCAATACAGGTTAAGCCACAATATTGATAATATCAAAGTTAGGAGGAGGACCCACATCATGGCAGCAGGCTTGCCAGGACGCAACAATGCCAAAACCAACGAGAATCCAGAAAACACAGCGAATACTGCCCCACCGGACCAATTCACCGCACTCCAGGTGGTAATTCGGTTTTCTGCCGGATTATCCGGTTGGCGTTCCCATTGTTGCTGCACTATGTGAACCTCCTTTAGGTGGTCCGTGGTACAAGTTATGCCTGATTGTTGCCAATCAGAACTGAGTAAGGGTATGCCTGGTTGCAACTCAAAGCGGGATACCGTAGGCTCTTAATGTATGGTGGAGCCAGCAAGGAGGATTTTGGTGCGGATCTTGACGGTAGGGCACCCGAAAAGCAAGGAAATCGAACGCTTGATGATGGAATATCAAAAGCGTCTCGGGCTGTGGGTGCGGTTAAGCTGGGATTTCGTGCCCGAGATTTCATACCGCTCAGGTCAAGAAACGTTTGCGAAGAAATCAGAAAGCGATGCTTTGTTGTCCAAGATTTCCCCAAAGGAATTTGTGATACTATTGGATATTGATGGCGAGATGGTAAGCTCAACGGAATTTAGTAAGAAACTTATTGAGTGGCATAGTCAAGGGCGGATCGTCACTTTCGTGGTGGGGGGCAGTTTAGGAGTTGAGGATGGGCTCAAAACGCGGGCCAATTGGCGGTGGTCCCTGTCCCAACTAACGTTTCCTCATGCGCTGGCGCAACTCTTGTTGATGGAACAGTTATATCGAGCCTGGGCTATATATCACCACCATCCCTATCATAAGTAAGGAAAGAGGAGGGTCATCCGTGGCGCTATTGTTTCAACCGTGGAAGTTAAAGGGCTTAGAAATCAAAAATCGCATCATGATGTCGCCGATGTGCCAATACTCTGTATGGGCCGAAGATGGCGCCCCTAACGATTGGCATTTCGTCCATTACATATCCCGGGCTGTTGGGGGTGTCGGTTTGGTCATGATGGAAATGACCGATGTGGTCCCCGACGGCCGCATTACCGTTAATGATTTGGGCATTTGGAGTGACCGCCAGATTGATGCTTTTCGCCGCATTATCGACCAAGTGCATCAATATGATGCTAAGGTCGGTATCCAATTGGCCCATGCCGGACGGAAGGCGGAATCCGAAAGTTTACGGCCGGAGGCACCTTCGGCTATTCGCTTTTCGCCACGCTACCGGGTTCCTCATGCTTTAACTGGAGATGAAATTAAGGGATTGATTGATGCCTTTGCAGCTGGGGCACGGCGAGCTTGCGAGGCTGGTGTGGATACATTAGAACTGCACGGGGCCCATGGATATTTACTCCAGCAATTTATGTCGCCGTTATCAAACCAGCGCGATGATGAGTGGGGAGAGTACACCAAATTTCCTACCGAAGTGATACGCGCGGTGCGCAGTGCGATTCCGGGTAGCATGCCTTTGGCCATGCGCGTTTCTGCTGTCGAATACGATCCCAAGGGCTATACCTTTGAACAACTGGTTGAGATGGCGAAGGTGTTTCATCAGGCTGGAGTGGATCTGTTTGATGTCTCTTCCGGCGGGAACGCTCCCATTGTTCCTGACCCCATTTACCCTGGGTATCATGTGCCGTATGGAGCGACCATCCGCCGCGAAGTAGGAGTTCCGGTCATTGCCGTGGGTATTCTGGAAGATCCACACTTGGCTGAATCAGTGCTGCAGCAAGGTCAGGCCGACATCATTGCGTTGGCGCGGGGGTTGCTCCGGGATCCCTACTGGCCTAACACTGCGGCGATGGCACTGGACGGGACCGTGCAGGTTCCTAAGCAATATTATCGTGCCTTTAAAAAGAGCTTTCTAGGATTGCGACAGGATTAGCGCCCATGGAACTCAAAGAGGTGCAAGACCGAGTGGACCGCTGGATTGGCCAGTTTAGCGAAGGATATTTCTCTCCTCAAGGTATGATTTTGCGTTTGGTGGAAGAATTGGGGGAATTGTCGCGCGAGGTTAGTCACCAGTTTGGAGAAAAGCAGAAAAAAGCCAGTGAACCTGAAAGTTCACTGGCCATGGAATTAGGCGATTTGTTTTTTGTTCTGGTGTCCATGGCAAACGCGCTGGAGATTGACTTAGAGTCTGCTTTTCTTGCGGTAATGCAAAAGTTCGAAACTCGGGACAAAGACCGATGGACGCCTAAGAAACCTGGATAACAGGGGCTGCAGATACGGGAGACCAGGTATAAAAATTATTCGATACGACCATTAAGACCCTAAGTGCGGCATAGATAAAGCTAGAATCATGCCACCAATCCGTTCCGGCTTTGTTCCGTATCGGAACGGTTGATCCATTAGGCGAGTAACCCGGGCAATTGCAGCCCCAGCTCTTCCAGAACCGGACCTGGAGCTCTCGGCTTATCCGGCTTCGCTACCGACCTTGCACATTGGAAATAAACCAAACTGAACTTAAAGAGACATTGTGACGGATGCCGAAAGCGCCTGAGATGGCATCGGCGCATGCACATCACCTGTCTATGAGGTATGATCCTCCTAAACAGAAATTGTACCAGTGTGAGGCAGTCTTGATGTCTGCTTTGGGCGAAAGGAGATTGTAATGGACCTTAGTCAAATTTTGCCGATTCCAGATGTGATGCAAGCCAAACGCGTAATTGCTTTCTCGCCCCATCCCGATGATAACGAGATGGGAGCAGGAGGAACGTTGGCCAAGCTCGCCCAAACGGGCACAGAGATATTATGGGCGGTCGCAAGCGACGGCAGTGTGGGCACCGAAGATAACGCCACCTCGACCAACTCTTTGGCTGCCGTGAGGCGTCAGGAACAAGAAGACGCCGTACGCCTCTTGGGTGGATACGGCGTAGAGTGGATGGGGTTTACTGACACTCATTTGCGCGATAACCCGCAATCTTTGGAATTCAAGGTAGTGAAGCTTATAAGATCTTATCACCCGGATTTTGTATTTTGTCCCGATCCGTGGCTTCCTTATGAAGCGCATCCAGATCATCGAACGCTGGGACATGCAGTCTCCACGGCACTGTTAATGGTGAACTTTCCATTAGCATATCCTGAAACGGGAGCAGCTGTGACCGCTCCTTCCATCGCGTACTACGGCTCTGCCTGGCCTAACACGACAGTCGATATCAGCGATACATTTCAACGTAAACTAGAGGCATTGATGGCCCACAAAAGTCAATTTATCCCACCGTTTGACCAGCAAATCCAAATGTATTTGACACTGCAAGCGGTGTCTCTCGGTGAATCGATTGGGGTCGCCCGTGGAGAAGCTTTTAAGGTGTTAACTCACCATCACCTACACTTTAATGTAGATGCCTGGAAGTCCTAACCGCTTGCAAGAATTGTCACGCACGTCTAGAAATGGGGGGGTCTCTTGTCACCCCCCTATCAAAGCGGTAGGCTGAGTGTAGTCCGGAAGGTTAGTCCTAGCCAAGGAATGCTCTGAGAACGTTATCTTCTTGGCGAGATAACCGATGGAGAACCATAGATATCAAATCAGCGTTATATAGACGGACACAGAACATACCTGAATTGGGCAAACTTGAGGATATTAAGTATTTTTGAAGGAGGAACAGCGCATGGCGGACCATACATATGACGTAGTGGTAGTGGGTGGCGGCACTGGTGGTTATGTAGCGGCTATTCGAGCAGCGCAGCTGGGGTTGAAAACAGCCTTAGTGGACGTCGAAAAAGTGGGCGGCACGTGTCTGCACCGGGGGTGCATTCCCACTAAAGCCTTGCTGGAAACCGCAGAATTGCTGCATACCTTTAGCCACAAAGCGGATTATGGTTTAGCTGGTGGCGAGGTAACACTAGATTACCCCAAAGCTCTGGCGAAAAAAGACAAAGTAGTGACCCAACTGTGGAAAGGCGTGGAGTTTCTTCTTAAAAAGAACCGTGTTACCGTGTATCAAGGATGGGGACGGTTGGTGAGTCCGCAAAAAGTGCAAGTCGATGCCGAGGGCCAGGAACCTATAGTCATCTCCGCTACTGACATTGTGATCGCCACTGGCTCTGTGCCCAGAGCGTTGCCTGGATTGTCTTTCGATGGGAAACGCGTTATTAGTTCAGATGATGTGTTACAGCGGCAAGATGTGCCACGGTCGGTGTTGATCTTAGGCGGCGGGGCCATCGGCGTAGAGTTTGCCTCTATGTATAATGACTTTGGGTCCAACGTTACGTTGGTGGAAATGTTGCCGCATATTTTGCCTCAAGATGACGAGGAAATTGCCACGACCTTGGGTAAGCTGTTGACGAGACGCGGAGTGAAGATTTTCCCCGGAACTAAGTTTGATATTGGCAGTGTAAAAGTGGGCGACACCGGGGTTTCGGCAACGGTAGAAAAGTCCGATGGCAAAACTGAATCGGTTGCAGGAGATGTTTTGCTGATAGCGGTGGGACGCAAACCGGTTACCGAAAATATCGGTTTGGAAACGGTAGGAGTGACCTTAGAGCGTGGATTTATTGCGGTCGATCAGCACTATCGCACCAACGTGCCTCATGTTTATGCGATTGGTGATGTTATTGGGGGATACCTTTTGGCCCATGTGGCAGCTCACGAAGGCATGATCGCAATGGAGACAATTGCTGGCAAAGACCCGGAACTTTTGGATCCACACCGCGTGCCGCGTGTTACCTATTCTCGACCAGAGGTGGCCTCGGTCGGATTGACGCAAAATGAAGCCGAAGATCAAGGTTATGAGACTAAAGTTGGCATTTTCCCTTTTCGCGCCAACGGCAAATCCCTAATTTTGGGGGATGCCGAAGGAATGGTAAAATTGGTAGCGGATAAAAAGACCGATGCCTTGTTGGGTGCTCACATCGTAGGACCTCATGCTTCGGACTTAATTAATGAAATGGCGTTGGCGAAATTTTTGGAAGCTACCGCATGGGAAGTCGCAGAAAGCGTTCACGCCCATCCAACGGTTTCCGAGGTATTGCATGAGGCGGCGCTGGCGGTTGATGGATTGGCGATTCACATTTAATAACCAAAGGGGGATTCCCATTTATGGCAGGGAGCGATGCGCTCTACGGCCTAGGACTCGACGCCAACAAAATTGAGACGATGTACTATTACATGGTTCTAAGTAGGGCGTTGGACGAAAGAATGTGGATTCTAAACCGCCAAGGGAAGTCGGCTTTTGTGATTTCCTGTCAGGGGCAAGAAGGAGCACAGATCGGAGTGGCTGCCGCCCTAGATCCGGCGGTGGACTGGGTTGCTCCCTATTACAGAGACTTGGGGGTTGTGCTGTATTTTGGGATGACCCCGCGGGACGTCATGCTGGGGCAGTTGGCCAAAGCCGATGATCCTAGCTCTGGGGCCCGTCAAATGCCCGCGCACTATGGATCCCGAGCGCATCATATCCTGACGGGTTCATCGCCTGTGGCTACTCAGGTGCCGCAGGCTGCAGGCATTGCCTGGGCCGCGAAATTACGGCATCAAGAGGGCGTGGTGATGACTTCGTTGGGGGAGGGGTCCACCAATCAAGGGGAATTTCATGAAGGGATGAATTTTGCGGCGGTACATCGTTTGCCATTAATCATTGTTGTCGAAAACAACGGTTTTGCCATCTCGGTCCCCAGTGAGCCGGCATTTGA
>JAMDDZ010000152.1 GCA_023488565.1 Bacillota bacterium
AGTCAGGTAAAACCGTACCTTCTCGCCTGCGCCTATGGCTCTGGTCCTCCGCGGCCGTCTATGTCTCCCTGTCGACCGCATATTTACTGCCCCGGTCCGCCTATACCGATCTTACCGCCGCCTCCAGCTTTTTCAGTTTAGCCAACTGGGTATTAATTTTAGGAGCATTTTTGCGATGGAC
Source organism: Bacillota bacterium (assembly GCA_023488565.1). GTDB lineage: Bacteria > Bacillota > Sulfobacillia > Sulfobacillales > Sulfobacillaceae > Sulfobacillus_C. Next base: position 182 of record JAMDDZ010000152.1, read on the forward strand.
CCAATCGGACGACAAACATCGCTCTGTCTCGTCGCTGGTTTTTGGCGGACGAGTCGGGGCGATATTAACGCTTGCGCTTTTGTTGGCACTAACCATTCAAAGTATCCGACTTCCGGCATTAAGACCAGGTTTTTGGGCCTTTTTAGCCATCTGCGGTGTAGTTACCTTAGGATTCCTCGTGACCCGGCGTCAGCGAACAGTAAAAACCCGATAAGCAATCGGTTGCTATAGAGCGGGCACGGTGGTATAGGCAATTATGTGACGAAGGCGGGCCAAATGTTTATCCAGCGCAATGCGGGCCTCGCGTGTAGCCGATGACGTCTCGTGTTCCAATACGCCCCAAAATTCCAATACAATTCTGAGCACTTGATCATAATATGCCGCGATGCCATATCCAGCGTGGCTGCCAATGACTTTAATGCGGCGCCGAAAATCTGGCATCCCAAAGCCCGGCATCACAAATTTCGGAATGACGCGGCACACCGTTGCCAGGCGGCCTGGATCCTCTTCAATATAAGCTTTGGTGGCATCTCGGTAAAACGTGTAGTGTAAGGTTTCATCTTTAGCCAAAGCTCGCAATATGTGGGCCAAGGCACTATCATGCCTGTCTACGGCCCGGGCCAGATTTAAATAAAACACACGGGTGGCGAGTTCTTGCAAGCTAGTGTACACCATTAAGGCGAAGGGATCGTCGGTTTCCCGGTGCCAACCTGATTCCAGTACACTTTTCCGCACGGCATCCCGAGCATCAGGATCTCCGTTGCGGCTCAACAAGAGATACACATCGAGGATACGCGCATGCTGATCTTCTTCACGTGTCCATGTATGCACAAATTGCTTCAATGCCGACGGTCCCTGATCAAACACAGTAGTTAAGCCATGGGTGAACCATGGCAAGTTGACCTCTGTCAACATGGCCGTTTCCACTGCCAAAGTTAGTTCCGGCGACAGGGTGCCTTGATCTGGAGCCCACGGATGATCCATAAAATTACGTCCACGTTCCCATGGCAACAGTCGATGATATCCCCAATCAATGCGGGTAGCCAGAGATCGGTGCCTTTGATACAGGGTATCGAGTGTTTCGCTCAGAATGTTCACGGGTCGTCTTGGCCCCTCTCTTTTGTCTAACCCTAGCCTAACACATTCCCTAAGAAAATACCTGCCGGAGAACTTTGGCACGAAGCCGCCAATTATCAATTAAGAGCATAAAAGCAACCTCGTCGCGCCATCCAATGACGAAGGCTGCGACGAAGTCACTTAAAGAATATGCAGAGCTATGCCATGAGTTCCGCGAGTGCGGCAAAGGTCCTCACCATCACCCCAGTCGGACCGAATTTGGCATTGAGCGGGCCTGCTTTGGTCCATGCGGTTCCGGCAATGTCTAGATGGGCAAAGGGAACATCGCCTGCAAACTCACTAATGATCATGCCTCCGGTAATAGTGCCAGCATCCCGTCCTGGAGAGTTTTTGATGTCAGCCACATCTGATTCGTAGAGTTTTCGATATTCGGGGTAGATGGGCAAGCGCCACACGCGTTCCCCTTCGGCGTTCGCCGCCGTTTCGACTTGACTTGCCAGCGCGTCATCTGTCGCGACCAAAGCGGTAGCCTCATGTCCCAAAACGATAATGGCAGCACCAGTAAGGGTAGAAGTTTCAACAATCCAGTCGACCCCGAGGTGTGCTGCGTAGCTCACCCCATCAGCCAGCACCACACGGCCTTCGGCGTCCGTATTGGTCACCTCGATGGTCTTGCCGTTGAACGCTGTCACCACGTCACCAGGTTTGTATGAAGACCCCGAGGGCATGTTCTGGGCAATGGCCATGATGCCCACCACGTTAATTGGGGGCCGCAGTTGGGCAATGGCCGTCATGGCTCCCAAAACAGCACCAGCACCCAACATGTCATATTTCATTTCTTCCATGCCAGCCGGGGGTTTTAAGCTAATGCCGCCTGAGTCAAAGGTAATACCTTTGCCTACCAAACCCAGTGTCTTATCGCCACCACCCTGATACCTCATCACCACCAAACGCGGGGGATAAACGCTGCCGCTGCCGACTCCAAGCAAGGCACCCATCTTCAGCTCTGCTAATTTGACCTCATCAAACACTTCCACATCAAATCCATACGTCTTCCCGGCCTCTACAGCCGCCTCCGCCAGTTTTTGCGGATACAATTCGTTGGAGGGACGGGAACCGAGTTCTCGCGTAAGATTTTGCGCATTGGCCAAAATCTTTCCGCGCTGCATGCCGGCTTCACACTCTTTTTGATCCGAAAAACCCAATAGCGTAATTTTTGTGAGAGCTTCATCCTTTTGCCGAGGTTTTTGATGGTAGCCGGAAAACCGCCAACTCGCCAACGCTGCCCCTTCGGATACGGCTGCGGCCAGCGCTTGAGATTCCCCCAACCAGCTCGGCACACAATAGGCCAGATGACGAATTTTCGCCTTTTGAGCTACACCAGCCGCCTGTCCCGCCGCTTGCCGAAGACTGCCCATGGTAGGTTTCTCTCCCAATCCCACGGCAATAACTCGCTTCGCCGACAATCGCCCAAACGTCAGCGTCATCCAAGTCTTGTCCACCCGAGGTTTAAACTCACCGCGTTCTAAGGCTGCGGCCAAAGCCCCGTCCAATCGTTCGTCGACAGCACGTAACGATGGGTCAAACGGTTCTCCTTCGGAAACAAATACGACCAAGGCATCCGCCTGTATTTCCGTCGCCCTCACCGACTGCCACTCAAACTGCATCATGAAGCCTCCTTTGTCTACCCTTGGTTCTGTTCTGCAGCCCAATAGGTTCTGAGAAACCGAACATAGTTCCCGCCTAATATGTTTTCCACGTCGTCGTCGGCAATTCCTCGGTCACTCATCCGGTCCGCCAGTTTAGGCAATTGGGTCACATCTTCCAATCCCGGCACCGGGTTTTCCACTCCGTCAAAATCCGAGCCCACGCCAAGATGTAGGGCGTTCCCAACAATGTCCATCGCATAAAGCATGTGATCCACAACCCGATCCAAGTCCTGGTTGCCCCCAAGAAAATCACGGACGAAAGTAATGCCTTGTACCCCTCCTTGGCTGGCAACAGCACGTATTTGTGCGTCAGAAAGGTTACGCGGATGCGAAGCCAGTTCCCGGCAGTTGGAGTGACTGGCAATTGCCGGACGGGACTGTATCTCCATCACATCCCAAAACGAGGCTTCAGAAAGATGGGAGACGTCCAGTATAATCCCGACACGTTCCATTTCCCCAATAATCGCCCGACCGCTTTTACTGACGCCTCCCCCTCCCGGATCTTCACCCGCGCCATCAGCCAGGGCATTGCGTTCATTCCAAGTCAAACTCATTAAGCGGACGCCGAGACGGTGAAAAATGCGCACCAGTCCCGGGTCGGTTCCCAAGGCTTCCGCTCCTTCCACAGAAATAATCGCCCCGAGATGATCAGACCCTAAGGCCGCCTCTAACGACGGTCCATCAGTAATCACTGTCAGACTGTCCGCGTTAGCTTCGGCTTCTTGCCAAAACCGATCAAAGAATTGCAATTGTCGACTTAACGCCCGTTCCGGTTTATATTCTGGCTCAATCCAACAAGAAAAGCATTGAATCGTTAAACCGGCTTCACGAGCTCTCACGATATCAAGTTGTCCGCTGTCGCTCCTTTGGCCAAGGCGACGGCGTCCGTACACCACATCCAGCATGCTGTCCGCATGGGTATCAACCACGGGAAGTACATGTCCACGCCATAACATCAGGTCGGCTCCTTCAAAAAGTTGTCCATAAAATTAGGCATCGATTACCCTAATTACGGTTCGCGAAAAAACAGTCGTTGGATCTGTTGGGCCTGTCCGGTTTTTGGGTCAACTGCCACTTTCAGTGCACCAAACTGTCCTGGGCCTTGAGCCGTGTCGAATCGGACTGGCACTTGTCGGCGCAGTTTCTGTATCACCAGATCGGTTTTAACGCCGATAACCGAGTCGCGTGGGCCAGTCATGCCTAAGTCTGTGATAAACGCTGTACCCTGCGGCAAGATACGTTCGTCCGATGTCTGAACATGCGTATGGGTGCCGACCATAACACTGACCCTCCCGTCAAAACACCAGGCTAAAGCCGCCTTTTCCGACGTGGTTTCAGCGTGAAAGTCAACGACGACAATAGACACCTCAGGCGGCAGGCTATCGAGCACAATGTCCAAGGCTTCGAACGGATCCCCATATTGAAAAGGCATAAAAGCACGACCAGAGATATTTACCACAGCCACCGGGACTGATCCCGGGCTCGCTATCACATAGCCGCGCCCGGGAGTTCCAGCGGGCAAGTTCAGCGGTCGAAGCAGGTTAGGCACGTCATCAATAAACTCAAAAATCTCTTTCTTGTCAAAAATATGGTTCCCGGACGTCATGACATCAATCCCGGCAGCGAATAGCTCATCCATTACCTCGTGCGTTAGGCCATTGCCCCCCGCGGCGTTTTCGCCATTGGCAATCACCATATCAATCGCGTGTTCCACTACCAGGCGAGGTAGATGGGTGGTGACCATTCGCCGCCCCGTTTTCCCCACAATATCGCCAATTAACAGAATTTGCATGCGTCCCCCCAAGCCTAGGTGTTAAAGACCATGACTCGGCCCTCATCCCTCAAGGCCACGAGGCGTCCCGCGTCATCACGCTTTAGGGCTTCGAGCCCCGCCTGAATATTTTCTTCTTGAAGCATGAGGTCCTCTTCCAAAAGGTCATGAGAATCGGACATTAGGTCTTGCTCAAAAAGATCCCGCAAAATCTCAATGGCCATCCCGACTTCCTCTATGGATACCGTTTCAGTGTCGCGGACCAATTCGATTTCTGTCGCCTGATCCATCACAACATGGGCCATGCGAATGGCGGTCAGTGGTCGTCGAGTGACTATGCGATACGTCTCTAACACTTCGGTCACCTGTGCTTCCACAGACTGAAATAAAGATTCCTCCAAACTTCGACGCAAGATAAAGGTGCAGCTTAGCGTACTGTCCTCCATATTATATTGGACACTGCTAATTTCCGGGTAACGCATCATGACAGCGATTAAGGTGCCTAGTCCACGAGTGCTGGATCCCCAACTGGCGGATGATAACAAGTGCGCCGCCTCCTTCCTAACGAATCACACCTTACGGTATAGTACGCGAAAGATTCCCGATTCCAACCATTTGTCTCGCCAATTTCAGAACTATAAAGCAGGTGGTTTCCATTTATGCGTGTTTTCCAGCTCACGGCCGGGATACAGCACATGAAATCGTTGTTCCAGTTCTGGAATTCCGTCGGGAATTGAGGTGTCTTTCACGCAAGATTCCACAGGGCAGACATCAGCGCATTGTTGCGTCTTATAAAATCCGTAACACTCGGTACAATGGTTAGGATCGATGACGTAGATATCATTGCCCTCGCTTATCGCGCCATTAGGACACTCTGGTTCACATGCCCCGCACGCGATACATTCCTCGATGATCTTTAGAGCCATGTGTCTTTCTCCTTTTCCGGCGATTCCTCAGTTGCCATCACAACCCGAATAACCGAGGACGGAAACCCCTGTCGATCAAGATAACGAGCACAACGTGCCCGCTGTCGCGGATCTCTCATATCGTAACGTTCTTTGATGGCCTCGGCAATTGCTAACCAATTTACGTCAACCGTTCCATCATTCCATGCAGCATCAATGATATCGCTGTCTATCCCTCGTTGCGCCAATTTGCGACGAATCACCAAAGGTCCAGAACGAGCCCGCTGCACGGCGAATGCAATGGTTTCACGTGCCACCCGCAGGTCATTGATAGCGCCTTCTGTCACCAGGTGCTGCATCACAACATTTACCGTATCGGTTCCAAAATGCCGCTGAAGTAGTCGCCGACGCATTTCTTCGGCCGATAGGTCGCGCTGCGCCAGCAACCGCAAGGCATAGAGATAGGCTTCCTTAGTCCCCGGTTGGTCCACGTGTCGCTCCCACCGTCAGGGTAGCACCTGCGGCAAAGTGTTGTCGGACTTTTTGATCTAGTTCCGTCGCCAAATCGGGATTGGATTTTAGATACTCACGGGTGTTTTCCCGTCCCTGGCCCAGACGCAAATCTTGATACCCGTACCAGGCACCACTCTTTTGCACCAAGCCAATTTCGACAGCCAAATCCAAAATACTGCCTTCCCTGGACACCCCTTCACCGTACAATATGTCAAATTCAGCCTGTTTGAACGGCGGTGCCACCTTGTTTTTCACCACTTTCACCCGGGTCCGGTTTCCCACGACCTCAGTGCCTTGCTTCAAGCTGTCAACTCGGCGCACTTCGAGCCGAATCGACGAATAAAATTTCAGGGCACGACCCCCTGGAGTTGTTTCCGGGTTTCCAAACATCACCCCGACTTTTTCCCGCAACTGATTGATAAATACCACCACAGTATTAGATTTAGAGATTGCCCCGGTCAATTTACGCAGTGCCTGCGACATCAATCGTGCCTGCAGTCCCACGTGAGCATCGCCCATTTCGCCTTCAATTTCCGCCCGCGGTACCAAAGCAGCCACTGAGTCAACCACCACAATATCTACCGCACCCGAGCGGACCAAAGCCTCGGCGATTTCCAACGCTTGTTCCCCAGTGTCTGGCTGCGAAATCAGTAATTGGTCTAAGTCTACACCCAGCTTCTGAGCGTAAATGGGATCCAGCGCATGTTCCACATCAATAAAGGCTGCAATGCCACCGCCCCTTTGGGCCTCCGCAATTGCATGCAAAGCAAGGGTCGTTTTCCCGGAAGACTCTTGCCCGTAGATTTCCACGACACGGCCACGGGGCAACCCACCTACCCCCGTGGCAATGTCCAGAGTTAAGCAACCAGTGGAAATAACCTCCATCGGTCCGGTGTGGGCGGATTCCCCCATCCTCATAATGGAACCCTTGCCAAACTGTTTTTCGATTTGTGCTAATGCTAAATCGAGTGCCTTTTCCCGATCCATCGCCATCGTGTCGCGTCCCCCTTATGGATCACCCTCGACCAAAACAATTCGCTGCAAAATGCGTAACTCCTGCTTACCGTGGCCTTGCTGGCTCCATATTTACGTTCTTTCCTCGAATGACGATGCTGTTCATGTTTTGCAGCACTTTAGCCGCCGCATCTTTAGGTGTCTCGACAAAGGTAAATCGGTCATAAATGTCGATTAACCCTATCACACTGCCAGAAATGCCAGCGCCCTCCGCCAACCCGCGAACAATGTCGGCCGGGGTCACCCGATCCACCCGTCCTAGGTTGAGGAACAAACGCACCATCCCTGGTTCCGCTCCGGTTTCGCCAAATTCCGCATCGGTAGAAGATTCTCGACCCTTATCCACCATGAGCCGTATAGCCGCCGCGGCAATATCAATGGAATCATAAGACTGGGCGAGTGCCATTACCATGTCCTGGTAGGCGGGCAATACCCCGCGCTCAATTTCTTCCGCTAAACGGTTCTTGAGCCCTTCACGTTGCTTTTCTGCCACATCTTCTGGGGTCGGAAGCGGACGGCGTTTCAGTTTGACTCGGAGCAACCGTTCCATTTGACGCAACTGCCGAAATTCCTTGGGTAACACCAAAGAAATGGCAATGCCGCTGCGTCCTGCCCGTCCAGTACGGCCAATCCTGTGTACGTAGCTTTCCGTGTCCTGCGGCATATCATAGTTGATGACATGGGTCACGTGCTCAATGTCCAAACCTCGGGCAGCCACGTCAGTCGCCACCAAAATTTCGCTGCCACCGTCCTTGAACCGCTTTAACACCCGGTTTCTTTGCACTTGGTTGAGGTCGCCATGAATGGCCTCGGCGCTGTACCCTCGGGCCTGCAATCCTTCCGTAAGCTCATCGACCCGCTTTTTGGTGCGGCAGAAAATAATGGTACGTTCGGCTCCTTCCATATCCAGGATCCGCGATAGGCCATCAAGTTTCTCGTGCTCACGCACTTCATAGTACAGCTGGTCGGTCAAAGGCACCGTGAGCCGCTCCGGGCTAATGGCGACGTGCTGCGGATTCTTGAGGTATCTCCGCGCCAATTTGGCGATAGGGTCAGGCACCGTAGCCGAAAACAGCAAAGTTTGCCGCTCTTCCGGAACATTTTGCAAAATAAACTCAACATCTTCGATAAAGCCCATATCCAGCATTTCGTCCGCTTCGTCCAACACTAGCAATTTGACATGATCTAAATGCAGCGTGCCGCGACGGATGTGATCCATTACTCGGCCCGGAGTACCAATAACCACCTGCGATCCGTGTTCCAGGGCCCGCAATTGCCGGTCATAGGACTGGCCACCGTAAATGGGCACGACTTTGACCCCGGAATGACGCCCTATTTTGGTTATTTCCTCAGAGACTTGGATCGCCAACTCACGAGTAGGGGCTAACACCAAGGCTTGTACCCGCTTGGATCGATGATCCAGCATCTCTACAATAGGTACACCAAAAGCCGCTGTTTTCCCGGTCCCTGTCTGGGCCTGTCCTATGAGGTCCCCACCTTGAAGAATAAGCGGAATCGTACGGGTTTGAATTGGTGAAGGTTCTTCAAAACCCATCTCCTCCAGCGATTTCACCACTCCCGAAGATAATCCCATGTCTCGAAAACCTGTTTCTGTTAACTGTTCCTGGCTCATACTGCACTCCTTTAACACGCTAATTTTCGTGATGCAATTCCAACGGCAAGTTCAAATACTGCCATAACAGCGATAAGGCGGTTTCTACCGCGGCTTGCCTGACGCCTTGACGATCGCTATGTACCTCACGCCGTATTGCTATAGTCTTTCCATTACGGTCCGCCAAACACACATAGTATGTCCCCACCGGGTTGGACGGATCCCCTCCGTCAGGTCCGGCGTATCCCGTAGTTGATACTCCGATATCCGTATCCATCCTGAGATAAACCGCCACCGCCATTTCCTCGGCAGTTTCTTGACTAACCGCACCAAATGATCTCAAGGTTTCGCCTGACACCCCGAAGCGTTCTTTAATGGTGTCCGTATAAGCGACAATCCCTCCAGCCACACAAAGTGATGCTCCCGGCACCGCAATCAGGCGATCTATCAGAAGTCCGCCGGTCAGCGATTCCATAGCCGCCACAGTTAAATTCCGTTCCCTCAGTATACCCACCAAATATCGTGCACGGTCCTTCCCTTGCAGTCGATACAATGGAACAGGCAACAGACCACGCGCCCATGCCGCAGCACGCCGATTGGCAACAGTGTCAGATGTCCCCGGTCTGCCATGATCCTCAAACCGAATATCCACCCGACCCGGGCTGGCGTAAATTCCCGTTTTCGGGTGTTCGCCGGACAACAGAGGTGCCAAGTAATGCGCTACCGTAGATTCTCCCATGTTGAAAATGGTATAGGTGTCTCTGATAAGCGTAGTGGAGGTTTGCCCCATCAGCCATGGTTCCAGCCGAGATTCCACCAAAGCCCGAAACTCGCGCGGCGGCCCTGGCAAAAGAACAATGTAGCCTTGGTTCCATGATATCATTTGTCCCGGTGCGGTGCCAGCAGGATTGTGCCAAACATGCGCTCCTTCCACAATTTGAGCTTGCTTGGCAACCGAGTTTTGCCACCCGGGATTACGGGAATGTCGCTCCTCAATATCCCGTGCCACGTCAGGATCCTGATGCAAGCCGCGCCCCACAAATTCTGATATGACCGCCACCGTTATGTCGTCCTGGGTGGGACCCAGGCCTCCTATGGTTACGATGAGGTCACAGATTTGGCTGGCATGATCAAGCGCATCCAGAATTGCGGAACGGGAATCGCCGACAATGGTTTGAATCACAGTCGATACCCCAAGAGTCTGTAACCGGGAGGCCAAATAAGCGCCGTTGGTATTGACCACCTCGCCCATTAGAACCTCGTCCCCGACAGCAATAATGCCGGCCGTGCGAATCACTAATCCGTCCCTCCGCATACCAAGTCATTTGATCATGACATAGTCCGGCAAAAAACACAACAGCCCAGCCGCACGGGGTCCACCTCAAAATTGTGATCACGCGGCTATACGTCTCGACAGCGGCACCAAGGGGGACCAAGGGTCCTGATCCAAGAAGTGGTGCCACCGACCCAAGCGATGAATCGCGCGGAGAGTTGCAATGGCCTTCGCACCGACTTACACGCACTCTCAATGATCCCCGAACCGATGGGAAATCCTTGGGCTCGATAGCGCGGATAACCCCGACGCCCGCGATGGTAGGCAAAGTATTCCTGCGCTCCGGCAACCTTGGCTTGGTCTGCCGCCGGTAACGGCGGCAAGACGACCCAAACCTCTTCAGAAAGCCGGGGTCAACTCCTTCTCATACAGTATCTCAATAGGTGGGTGGTTTCGTTGGGGAGTTTGAGAAGTTTTGGAACAGCACCGGATTTTCGATATTGGGGATCATTACTACAAGATGTCCGCACTCTTCAGAGTGGATACCAAGGACGTGGAGCTTGATGTTCAATGACGACCTGCACTAATGGAATGAATCACGGCGGGAGAACAATGTCATTCCCTGCTATAGCTATCAGACGTGTTCATCATGATAAAATGACAAAGTGCCCCACCTTCCGACGCTGCGTACGCCATTATCATTTGTCCAGGCGTTGATATGGACGAGATAGGTTCCATATTTATAGTACTTTTATAGTACTGTAAGAAGCGTTTTGCGAGTGCCGCGAAATTTTGCAATATGTGACGACTTGATTTAATGAAAAGAGAAGGATCGACGACATTGAGCGTTATATGGCTCCTGACGGCGTTTCCCTGTCATTTATCCGTGGTTGCGGACCATTGACCCAGGACCTTATCATAAATAATATGGTCGGAAATTTTACCCAATTTATCACAGTAAAATGAGTAGTGTGACGACTTAGTCGACTGGAGTCGCAATGGTAGTCAACCTAAAGTCGTACGCCTACTTTTGCTCACCGTCCGGCGTTCTGAGA
>JAMDDZ010000074.1 GCA_023488565.1 Bacillota bacterium
GCGTGGCGCTGAAGGAATCTGAATTTGGGGATACTGGGCGACGAGGCGGGATACCTCCTGATCCAATTGCCTGGTATTTACCGATTGGGCCTGGGTTTTCACCATGGCATCAAGCCCCTGCGCGAAGACAACCGGTGATGCCCATAACACAAAGATCAACGCACAGAGACCGATTAAGACACTCCGCATGGTTTCAAACCTCCCCTAAGACGGAATCATCTTTAAAATGGTGGTAATGATCGCGCTAATCAACGGGAGCGAGAGTGCCAAAATGGCGACTTTTCCCGCCAATTCTACCCGCCATCCAAGACCCGATTCCCCGGTGTCGTACGCCATCTGCGCTGCAAAGGTGGCAATGTAAGCAATCCCTATGACTTTTAACAGGATTGCTAAATATAGCCCCCTAACCTTTACCAATGTTGCCAATTGCAAAACCTGGGCGATGACCGTTTGCAACGGGGCTAAAATTAGCAACAACACCACAGCACCCACAGCGAATCGAATCACGACCCCCCATTCCTTACGTTCTTCGCGCAGTACCACCAGCAAAACGGTGGCAATCAGAGCGATGGAAGCAACCTTTAAAATGGTATGCACAGGCTCGACCCCTCGCCTTAAAGGTTGAACATGGTACGCACAGCCTCAAACAACTGTTGAACCTCTCGCAATACCAAAACGAACCCAATCGCAACCCCGGCTAAGGCCACCAATTGTCCCCATTCCTTACGGTCCAACCGTTCCAACACGCTGTAGGCCACGGTGACCAAGATTCCGATACCCGCCAGTTTGATAATGAGATCGATGTTCGTCATACCCCACTCCCATCCGCCCCCACCCTCCGGGCTAAAGTAGCAGAATCACCAGAGCCACGCCTGACAGCGAGATCAGCGATTCTAATAGACGCGCTTGTTTCAAGTCCTCTTTACGGGCATCGCTGGCCAACTCTTTTAACAACAACTCGGTTGTGCGCAACATCTCTTTTTGATAATCCGGGGATGACGATCCTAACTTAGCTGCCATGTCAATAAGCACCTCTCGGTCTCTGGGACGTAGTGCGCTCTCTGCGGCTAACGACTGAGAAAAGGCTTGGGCAATATCCATGGCACGGGTTGCTAGTAAGTCGACTACCGTGCGAAGATGCGGCTCCAAGATGGGATAAGTGTTGGCCGCTTCCTGCAAGGCTTGAGACAGAGCCGCCTGCCGCCACGAAATGGCAGGCACCAAAAACCCGATACACTTGACCCACGCATCCAATAACTGCACCCGACGGCGAAATGGTCGAGCCATCAAGCGTCCAAGCCACACTGCAGCAATCACAACGAACAAGGCGCCTAGCCATCTCACGCTCTTTTCACCCTAATCCCCAACCCATTAGCATTCCAGATCGCCGTCACCGAACCCGGTCCCGGATTTCGTCCTAAAAACACCACAGCATCAAACAATTGAGATTCCCAGAGTTGTTCCAATCGAGGATTGAGTTCAGCGGTAGCATCCCGGGCGTGCAAGGTGCCAATCACTTCCACCCCGGCGTGACGAGCTTGGAGAAGCGCCGCTAAATCTTCATCGCCCCCCAGTTCGTCCACCACGATCACATCTGGGCCTAAAGTGCGAATGGCTGTGATAATTCCCTCGGGTTTGCTCCACCCTTGGAGAACGTCGGCATGATTGCCGAGATCAAATCCTCTGTTCCCACCGTTCGTCCCCGCTATTTCACAACGCTCGTCGACTACCACAACTCTCCAACCGCCGTGACTAAACCACCGCACGAGGTCCCGCAGCAATGTCGTTTTCCCTGCGCGAGGCGGCGCTGCAATAAGCCATGAATTGCCTCGAACCCCCCCTTGCCTAAGGCGTTCTACCAAAGGCGCCGCTATCCCGGAAATGTCATGAGCATAGCGAATGTTGAGTCCCGTGATTTCGGTTTGGGTGACAATTCGTCCATCTTGCCATACCGCACGCCCCGCCACACCAACTCGGTGCCCCCCGGGGAGCGTAATATAACCTTTTCTAAGCTCCTCCATCCGAGCGTATAACGAGTGATCAACCAATATAGACAGAATGCGCTGAATGTCTCCCGCTCCCGAAATCACGGGAACTCCTTGTTGACAAAGTGGCATCCACGAAGAATCCGTGTATAGTATTACTGGTACATCAACCCGAAATCGAATTTCTTCAAGCCGTTCCAGAACACCCGGATCCAATGCAGTAATTGCGTCCCGCCATGGGAATGGCGGAAGATACAACCAAGGTTCCATGGGTGCCCTGCCTCCTGTCTCTGAGACATCCTGTCCCAGTAATTGATATCTATGGACAGACTCGCCAACTTATTCCAATTGACCTGTTTGGGCGATGGCGCGGAGAACATGGATACTTGGCCAGATTTGCTATAATTTCTCTAGGAGGATTAACAAGATGGCGCGGCAAATGGCGGCTACCGTGTTAGCCATGATTGGGGTAAGCTTAGTCATACTCGTGGACAGGCTGCTCTTCGTGCCGCGTCTTTCTTTTGAGTCCAACATTTTTTGGCTATGGACCATTTTGGTCATATTTACTGGTCTGTTTTCTTTCGTGGTGTTTGGCATACTAGGGCAACAGCATCGAACCCTCACTCGGGTTAACGCCACATTGGCAAAACAACGTGACGGGTTAAATGCACTGCGTGATGCGACTTTAGCCATTACCTCCAACTTTGATTGGGAAGACGTGCTCCAACAAGTTGTCGAAGTGGCCCGTCAATTGCTTGGAGCCCGCTATGCTGCACTGTCAGTGTTAACTGATGATAATCCGCAAAAAATCTTGCGATTCATTACCTCTGGACTGACGGAGCAAGAAAGAGACAGCATTGGTGAATATCCTCAAGGCCACGGTGTGCTGGGGCACGTACTCGCATCCAAAAAACCGCTGCGAGTGGCCGACCTCACAGGCCATCCGCTAGCTGTAGGCGTTCCGCCTCACCACCCAGTGATGAGGACGTTTTTAGGATTGCCGCTGTTATACCACAGCCAAGTGGTGGGTCACCTGTATCTAACGGAAAAATCCGGAGGATTCAGCGATGAAGACCAAGAGATCGGCGAACTGTTTGCCCGGCATGCGGCCGCCGTTATTGCTAATGCACGACTCTCCGAAGATCGCGCACGGCTAGCAACGCTCAGTGAACGAGAGCGCATAGGCCGGGACTTGCACGACGGCGTCTTGCAAACCCTTTACGCCGCGACATTAGCCCTTGACAATCTCTCGGACTCTCCAGATGTCAGTCCCGCTGTGGTAAAGGAGATAACCCAGGTCTCAGATACGTTGGGCCTCTTGATGACTGACGTGCGGTTTTTCATTCAAACTCTGGAACACACACCGGTGGACTTTCGTATTGCGCTGAATGATGTCGTGCGCCGATTGTCGCTAACCGCAGAAGTGAACATTGTATTAGACGACGCTAGTTACTTGGAAATGCCCCCAGAACTCATTCATGACCTGATATTATGTATTCAAGAGGCATTGTCTAATGCCAGTCGCCATGGCCAAGCTACTAAAATCACCATATACTGGGAGAAGTCCAACGATGCATATCACGTCAAGATATCCGATAATGGAGTCGGTTTCTTGGTAAAGACAATAAACAGTCCAGCGCATCATGGGTTACGAAACATGAAACGCCGTATCAGCGACTGGCACGGTTCCTTAAAGGTCGACAGCGCACCAGGCCGTGGAACTACTGTCAGCCTTATGGTAGACTGCGAAACGGCTCTGAATCGAAAACATCACCGAACCCCGTTATCAACGAGAAAGGAGCCTTGACATGCCTCAAACCAATGCAGAACTCGACGGCAGCGACGAACTTATCCGAGTAGCCTTGGTTGATGACCATGAGATCGTGCGCATCGGCCTAGCAAACATGATTGAGCGGCAGCCAGATATGCGGGTCACGGTAGATGTCGGCAGCGGCGAAGAAGCGTTAGCACAAATTCCTGGTCAAGCGGACGTCGTAGTGCTTGATATTCGTTTAGGAGATACCAATGGCTTAAGCGTGTTGAAAACCCTTAAGGATCGTGACCCGGCTGTCAAAGTCATCATGTTGACATCGTTTGGCGGTGATGACTTGGTTCTGGATGCATTGATTGGAGGAGCCTCGGGATATCTCTTAAAAGAATCCCGAGGCCGGTCAGTCATCGACGCAATTAGAACCGTGGCGTCGGGAGGATCCCTTTTTGGACCCCAAATTGCGGAAAAGCTCTTAGCCCGACTGCGCCAGCCATCATCTGCCGATCCTCTGGCAATCCTTAGCCCACAAGAGCAGAAGATCCTCGCCTTGATTGCGCAAGGAAAAACCAACAAAGAAATTGGGCAAGATATTTTTTTGAGTGAAAAAACCGTAAAACATTATGTCAGCAACATTTTGAGCAAACTCGGCTACACTAGGCGTTCCGAAGCCGCTGCATTCTTTGCTCAACACCGTTTTGAAGGACCACACTAGAGCACAGCGCTAAACGGCATGGAGACATTGCTCCATGCCGCGCGGTATTGGCGTGAATGTCTACAAGTTATAGGTATTCCTTATCAAACCCATCGTCATCGTCGTCATCGTCCATCACGATACAGTCTTCGTCAGAATCGAATACAATGTTGCCACAGTGAGGACAACTCAGTTGAATGCCGTCTTCGTTAAACAACGCTTCGTTGTAAAACGAATCCTGGTGACATACCGGACATTCTAATTCGATGTAGCCTTCATCGTCCTCTTCTTCGATACGCAGGTCATCATCGTCATCGTCGTCCATCTCCTCGGTGGCGTCAACATAGACGTCCTCTTCCAAGGTCATTAAATCTGAATCGATTTCCTCCACATACTCTTCGAGTTCCACTTGATTGGCTTGAACTTCTTCTACATCGAGGCTCAACTCACGCAAAACCTCCACCACTTCCGCCAGGATTTTCCCCTCGCGGCCTTGGTCAGCTAAGTCGTACCGTTCCGCCATTCCCGACAAATATGAGACCCGTCGCCGAAGATCAGCCATGCGCTACACCTCCTTATCGCCGTTACAGTGTTAACGTAACCAAACGTTGGCCGCTTCATGCGCCAAGACTGACCAAACAGATCAGTTGTTTTCTCAGCAGAAGCGGTAAGCGAGGTATCAGACGGATCCATAGTGTATCTTTTGAAATACAATGAGAGAACGGTTCTGTTTGCAGTTGTTGAGGTGCCCAGCCTGATACTTCGGTGCCGGAGCCAGGCCCTCCCCAATGTTCCCGTGATAACTCTCAATCATTAAAAAGGTTAAAAAGTCCAGAATCAGCATGACCCTGACGTCGATGCAGACCGTACACGATACATGTGGATCTAGGCGCGGCCCGTGTACTGCCCGGTGCGAGTGTCCACGGTTACCTTGTCGCCCACATTGACAAATAATGGAACCTTGACCACGGCACCCGTTTCCAAAGTAGCAGGTTTTGTTGCTCCCGACGTCGTATCCCCCTTAAATCCCGGTTCCGTCTCCGTCACTTCCAGGACCACGCTGTTAGGCAAATCCACTCCGATACTGGCACCTTTAAATAGCACCACGTAACATAGCATGTTTTCTTTGAGGAACTTTACTCCCTCGCCGATATCTTCGGCCTTCAACGGGATTTGTTCATAAGTTTCGGTGTCCATGAACGTGTATTCATCGTTTGAGTTATACAGGTACTGCATTTCGCGCTTTTCTACCTTGGCAGCCGGCACACGTTCTCCCGCGTTAAATGTTCGTTCTAGGACCCCCCCTGTTTGCAAATTTTTCAATTTGGTCCGTACAAAAGCTGAACCCTTCCCGGGTTTCACGTGTTGAAATTCGATAACTTGGAATAATACTCCGTCCAACTCAATGGTGACCCCGTTGCGAAAATCATTGCTGGAAATCAATCTCTAATCCACTCCTTACCTAACGACCTTGTATGGATCCTACAAGACTCGCAAGGCTTTGTCCACCATAGTCAACCGCTGATATCCCTCATTAGTGACCACCACAGTATCCTCCAGTCTTACTCCACCCAATTGAGGAATATAAATGCCCGGTTCCACTGTGATGACCATGCCAGGCTCCAGTAACTGGGCTGCAGCGTGTGCCGAAACCCAGGGTGCCTCATGAATTTCCAAGCCTACTCCATGACCCGTGCCATGCCCAAAGTATGCGCCAAACCCTGCTTGATTAATATATTGACGAGCCGCCTGATCCACGTCCGCCACCGGAACCCCGGGCCGCACTTTTTCTATTCCCTGTTTTTGTGCCTCCCAAACAATTTGATACAGGTCGGCTAACTGAGAAAAATTTGGCTGTGTTCCGGCAACGGCCACAGTAACCGTTTCGTCCGAATGATATCCCTCAATCACTGCGCCAAAATCGATAGTGACAAAATCGCCCGCATTCACTTTCCGGGATGTCGGATGGCCATGCGGCAACGATCCCCGAGGCCCCGACGCAACGATGATGTCAAAGGCCAACTTTTCCGCTCCTAGTTCCCGAATCGCCGATTCCAATGCCCAAGCAACTTCGCGCTCGCTAATACCGGCATGAACCTTATGCTCCAATACTTGCGCCAATGCCAACCCCGCCGTCGTGGCCGCCTGCTTAATCCACCCAATTTCCTCAGGCGATTTGATTTGCCGCAAAGTCTCGGTGAGAGACGATATGGGTACCCACTGGATTGGCGAGGCCAACTGGCGCAATGATTCCCAATCCCGCAGCGTGACGTGGTCTGACTCGATGGCTATGCGGTGCACTCCGGCAGCGTTGGCCACCTCCGCGATTTTTTGCCATCGATTATCCGATACCGGCACCACCAGATAGTCGGCAGCTTGATCTTGTGCCTGTTCCCAGTAGCGAAAATCGCAGAACAGCCAGCGGCCTCCGCCGGAACTTATCAACACCGCTCCTTCGGACCCGGTAAATCCCGTGAGATAGCGACGGTTGTAAGGCGAGAATACCAGGTAGCCATCCGCCCGGTCCCCGCCTAAAGCAACCAGCCGATTTGCGCGTTCTTGATGTGGCGTCATGAATCCGAATCCATAAGCAAAACCAAATGGAGTAGCGCCAAGCGGTACCCATCGACGCCCAGCCCGCTAATTTGTCCCACTGCCACCGGAGCAATTACCGAGTGTGCCCGAAAAGATTCTCGGGCATAAATATTGCTAAGATGCACCTCTATCACCGGAATCGACAATGCTGCCATAGCGTCGCGGAGCGCATAGCTTTGATGCGTTAACGCTCCTGGATTAATCACTGCTCCGTCAGCCCCCCGATCAGTCAATGTTTCCAGATAATCGATCAAGGCGCCTTCATGATTGGACTGAAAATCTTCCAGGTGGCAATTCGGAAAGTCCCGTCGCAGATTATTCATCACGTCGCTCCAAGTGGCCGTGCCATAAATTTCAGGTTGGCGACGGCCGAGCCTGCCAAGATTCGGTCCGTTGACAATATAGAGGTTAAGCATAGACACTGGGCTCCAGTCCTGGGAGTGGATAGGCTCGTGCCAGAGTCTCCACCCTATTGGCCAGTGGCTCGGGATCAAACTCTTTAGGACCTTGGATGACTTGAGCGATAATCTCCGCCAATTGATCCATTTCCTCCAGCCCAAATCCGCGGGTGGTGACCTGCGGCGTGCCGATGCGAATGCCGGACGCTACCGTAGGTTTTTCCGTTTCGTTGGGAATTGTGTTCTTATTTACCGTAATGCCAATCGCGGCCAGCCGACGTTGGGCCTCGCTTCCCGTCAGCCCGCTGTATTTGACATCCACCAAAATCAAATGGGTATCGGTTCCGCCCGATACCAAACGCAGACCGCGAGCCGTCAATTGTTCGGCCAACCGCTGGGCGTTGGCTACCACCCGGACCTGATATTGACGAAATTCTGGGGTTAGGGCCTCGCCAAAGGCAACGGCTTTCCCCGCAATCAAATTCATCAATGGTCCCCCTTGCAGACCCGGGAACACCACCTTGTCCACTTTCTTTCCCCATTCGGCGTTGGTTAAAATAAATCCGCCACGAGGTCCCCGCAATGTCTTATGCGTGGTCGAGGTAACAAAGTGCGCGTGTCCCACGGGAGTCGGATGCAGCCCCGCAGCAACCAACCCGGCAATGTGCGCCATGTCCACCATCAACAAAGCCCCCACCTCACGGGCAATGCTGGCAAAGGCAGGAAAGTCCAGCTGCCGCGGGTAAGCTGAGGCACCCGCCACAATCATCTGAGGGTGAAACTCCAGCGCCGCCTCACGCACCGCATCCATATCCAGTCGTTCGCTGGAGGCGTCTACCCCATAACTGTGCACGGAATACAGTTGACCCGAAAAATTGACCGGACTGCCATGGGTCAGGTGGCCTCCATGGGTAAGATTCATTCCTAAAATGCGGTCTCCGGGCTTAACCGCGGTAAAATAGACCGCCAAATTCGCCGGCGCCCCAGCATGAGGTTGCACGTTGGCATGCTCCGCTCCGAACAACGCCTTGACCCGGTCTCGTGCCAAAGTTTCCACTACATCGACATATTCACAGCCACCATAATAGCGATGGGCGGGATATCCCTCCGCATACTTGTCCGTCATCACAGACCCAACGGCTTCCCGTACGGCGGGGGAAGTCCAATTTTCCGAGGCAATCAACTCGAGATGCAATGCCTGGCGCCGTTCTTCATTCTCAATCGCCTGGTACACATCGGGATCCACGTGTTGCAATATACTTCTGGTCATGGGAAGCCTCCTCAAAATGCCTGGCGATTACGCCGGGTGTGGGTGGAGTCTCGCCGCCTAAGGTTGAGGCGGTTCGGACCGATAGGTTAAATTAGGTTGACGAGCTGCCATCGCTTCGTCCAACCGACTCACGATGGTGTCATGCGGTGCCTGGTGCAATAATTCGGGATCCTGGTCAATTTCCTGGTCAATTTTTCGCAATGCCTCAGCAAATCGATCCAAGGTTTCTTTTGATTCCGTTTCCGTAGGCTCCACCATCATTGCTTCTTCCACCACCAACGGAAAATAAACGGTAGGGGGATAAAACCCATAGTCTATCAGCCGTTTGGCGATATCCAAAGCGCGGGCACCGCGCTTCTTTTGGGAGACCGCCGACAAGACAAATTCATGTTTGACCCGACGGTGATGGGGGGTCTGATATCGGTCGGCCAACAGAGCTAACAAGTAGTTGGCATTGAGAACTGCCGTATCCGACACGTCCTTTAAGCCCTCTGCCCCATGGTTCCGCACGTATGCATAGGCGCGGACTAAGATCCCCACGTTGCCATAATACGACCGCATCTTGCCAATGGATAGCGGTCCCGGGTCGGAAAGCTGCCACTGCCCATGGCCCCACTCAATGGTCGGGCGTGGCAAGAACGGCACCAACGGAGCCTTCACCCCAACCGGGCCAGCGCCAGGTCCCCCACCGCCATGGGGCGTGGAAAACGTCTTGTGCAGATTCAGATGCACTACATCAAACCCCATATCGCCTGGGCGCACTCTTCCCATAATGGCATTTGCGTTGGCTCCATCGTAGTAGAGCAACCCGCCGGCACTGTGGACAATGTCCGCAATTTCCACGATGTCTTCTTCAAAAAGCCCCAAAGTATTGGGATTGGTCAGCATCAGTCCCGCGGTTTCGTGATTAACCAAGCGCCGTAAGGCATTGACGTCCACACCGCCGCGATCATTGGAGGGTACCTCCTGCACCAAAAAGCCTGCCATGGCGGCGGAAGCCGGGTTGGTGCCATGAGCAGAGTCCGGGACGATTATAGTGGTCCGATGCTCTCCTTTGTTTTCCAGATATTTCTTGATCATCAAAATGCCTGTGAGTTCTCCGTGCGCCCCAGCTGCTGGTTGTAACGTCACCCGATCCATGCCGGAAATTTCCGCCAACCCCACTTCCAAGTGGTGCAGCAGTGCCAACAAGCCTTGCACCGTGTCCGTCGGCTGCAACGGATGCACCTGGGAAAATCCCGGCAAATTCGCTGCCCACTCGTGAATCTTAGGATTATACTTCATGGTGCACGATCCCAAAGGGTAAAATCCGGTATCGACCCCATAGTTTAGTGTAGACAAATAGGTGTAGTGACGCACCACGTCCAACTCCGACACCTCTGGCAGCCGCGTCGGGCTCTGACGAATATAGGCCGCTGGCAATAGTGATGCGAGTTCGGGCATCGGAACATCGCTACCTGGCAAGGTCACCCCGCGCCTCCCCGGAGCAGACTTCTCAAAAATTACCGGGACATCCATTGCGCCACCTCCTGGCATAACCCGTCGCATTCCGCGCGGGTGCGTTTTTCCGTTGTCGCCAACTGCCAATATCCTGCCCACTTTGAATGCCACTGGGCCAAATCAAAGCCACCCAGATATCCGGCGTGTAGTAGGTGCCGGTTCAAGTCGGCGATAGATCCCGGCACTTTGACGGCAAATTCAAAAAGAAAAGGCTCGTCGGGAAACGCCAAAGGAATCCCTATAGCTTTAAGCTGGTCCGCCAGATAATGCGCTTTCGCAGTGGATAACAGCGCGACATCGCGCAGTCCTTGGGGTCCCAGACTCGCCATATAGATGGTGGCCATCAAAGCGTTTAACGAATGATTGGAGCAGATGTTCGACGTAGCCTTTTCACGGCGAATATGCTGTTCGCGCGCCTGCAAGGTCAACACATAACCACGAGAGCCATGATGATCTAAGGTGGCACCGACCAACCGGCCTGGCATCTTACGCACCAGCGGCGCCTGAACGGCAAAATACCCGAATGTCGGTCCTCCGTAATTGAGCGGGTTGCCCAGCGGTTGACCTTCGCCCACCACCACGTCGGCCCCCATGTCTCCTGGTGGGGTCAACAGCGCCAAAGCCACCGGGTCGGCCGCAACAATCGCCAAGGCCTGGTGACGATGGGCCATCTCAATGGCTAGGTCAATTCCCACAATGCGCCCCAGCATGTCAGGATACTGCCAAATCACCGCGGCGACGGGTTCTGATTGGGACAACGCTTCTTCCAATTCTTCGATCGTGCCAACCGTGCAGACAGAACCACCGCGGGCCTCCACATAGGTGGTGGCCACGGCCACACTATCGGGATGGATCCCCTGATGCAC
>JAMDDZ010000134.1 GCA_023488565.1 Bacillota bacterium
ATCGGTATGATGCCGCGAGTATCCAGGCAAAGCAACTCATGAAAGACAACGCCCTCGGAACTGTATCTCTGGGGGACGCTCAAGTTAAATGGTATCGATCCGCACATTATTATCAGCGCAATGGTGGGTGGCGAGGAACATGGGCCATGGATGGCGGGGGAGTCTTAATGAACCAGGCGATTCATGCCATCGACTTGCTGGCATGGCTGATAGGACCCGTAGAATCGGTGCGCGCTTATAGCGCTCGTCGCTTCCATGCAATTGAGGCCGAAGATAGCGCAGTTGCTGTGATGAAATTTCAAAGTGGAGCCTTAGGGGTTATTGAGGGGACCACCGTGGCATATCCCGGGCTCACCACACGATTAGAAATCATGGGGAGTAGAGGTAGTTTGCGAATTGAAGACGACACCTTAGATTACCTATATACGGCTCAACCCAGCGACAATATGGGGGATTACGGGAAACGGCAACCGAGTTTGCCCGCTCTTTCCCTGCCGCTCGTAGGATTCGCTGCACAATTGCAGGATCTAGTAGACAGTATTGATCAGCAAAGGCCACCAGAGGTGACCGGTGAAGTGGCGCGCCAACCCGTAGAATTAATTCAGGCGATTTATCGGGCAGCTCAGACAGGACAAGAAGTGACCCTGGGATGCGACCCGCGCGCGTAAGCCAAAAGAGGAGGAATACGAGACGATGTCACCCAACATTATTTTCATTATGAGCGATGATCATGCAGCTGCAGCGATTAGTGCCTATGATGGACGAATTAATCAGACACCGCACTTAGATCGCCTGGCGAAAGAAGGAGTACGGTTTGATAATTGTTTTTGCACAAACTCCATTTGCACTCCAAGCCGTGCGGTCATTTTAACAGGACTTTATAGTCACCTCAACGGTGTGAAAACATTAGCCGACAAAATTGATGGTACTCAGCCTAATGTGGCAAAAATGCTACAAGCTGCGGGCTATCAAACAGCTATCGTGGGGAAATGGCATTTGGGGCATGGCGGCGTTCACGACCCGACAGGATTTGATTATTGGAACGTCTTGCCTAATCAGGGTGAATATTTCGATCCTCCAATGATTGAAATGGGAGAAAAGAAAGTATTCCCGGGATACGCCACTGACATTATCACTGACGAAGCGCTGCGCTGGTTGTCGGGACGGGATCGCTCGCGACCGTTTTACCTGATGGTACATCATAAGGCACCTCATCGCCCGTGGGAGCCTGATGAGAAACACGCGCACTTGTATGACGATACGACAATTCCTGAGCCTGAGACATTTAACGATGATTATCGAAATCGTGCAGCGGCCGCGGCGGCTGCTCGGATGCGGATTGATCGCGATTTGAAACCCCAGGATCTGAAACAACCAGTCCCAGAAGGGCTAGATCCTCAACAGGAAAAGTCGTGGAAGTATCAGCGGTACATTAAGGACTATCTGCGATGCGTCGCTTCCATTGACGACAATGTGGGACGGTTATTGGATTACGTCGATCAAGAAGGACTTAGGGATAACACGGTAGTGATTTACACGTCCGACCAAGGCTTTTTTTTGGGTGACCATGGGTGGTTTGATAAACGGTTTATGTATGAGGAATCACTACGCATGCCATTTTTGGTTCGCTATCCATCGGAGGTTGCACCAGGAACTGTCGTGGATGCTATGGCGTTGAATGTCGATTTTGCGCCGACATTTCTGGATTTTGCGGGCGCCGCCATTCCTTCCACAATGCAGGGTTCTAGCTTACGCCCTCTCATGCAGGGGAAGACACCAGATTCCTGGCAGACGTCAATGTATTACCGATATTGGATGCATATGGACCGTGTGCATGGGGTTTATGCGCATTACGGAGTGCGCACGTTGCGATACAAACTGATTTATTATTACGCTCAAGCATTAGGAACCAGCGGGTCCACTGACGATCCGAAGCCCCCAGAATGGGAACTCTTTGACTTGGAAAAGGATCCCTTCGAAATGCGGAATGTGTTTGATGATCCTTCGTACGCGGAGGTTGTGGTCGAATTGCAACGGGAACTACAGCGTTTGAAGGATAAGGTGCAGGATCCAGAATGAGTGGCGCCAACATCTCCGGCGAACGGTCGGTCGGGTGGGTGCGATCATGGTCATTGGTTTGGCAATTTGCTCGTCAGCACATTGGCGCATACACGTTTGCCGGGGGAGTTATCGCGAGTGCCGAGATATTCCAAGTCCAGATCCCCCAGGTGATCGGGGAGTTTACCAATGCATTAAAGCGCGGCGATTCCGTTGCGATGCTGTCGGTCGACGTCTTTGAGTTGGTGGGGTTTGCAATGCTTTATGTCGGACTATTTGGCTTTGGTCAATTTTTTATTGGTCGATTGGGACGCCTCTTTGAGGCAGACCTGCGTCGGCAACTCTATGCCCATTGGCAAACTCTCAGTCCCCAATTCTTTCAAGAACGCAGTGTCGGAGATTTATTGTCCCATGCGATTAATGATGTGCCAGCCGTTCGAGAATCGCTTTCAGGGACAACAATCCAGGTCGTGCAATCCGTGTTCTTAATCGCAGCTACGCTCTACATGACATTACGTCATGTCAGTCCTCGACTGACATTGGTTAGTTTGTCACCACTGTTGCTGATTCCGGTAATTGTGGCGGTAATGAGCCCATTGGTGCGGCAACGAGCCCAGCGAGTGAAGGAATCACTGTCGGACATGTCGGCGTTTGCGGAAGAAAGTTTGGGAGCGGTACGGTTAATCAAGGCCACGGCGAATGAGCCGACAATGATCAGGCGATTTACTCAGCAGGTCGATGTGATTGTCGACCGTACGATGGCCGCGGTGCAAACCAATACCTTATTGCAGGCAATTTTGCCCTTTGTGAGCAACATCAGTTTCGTGGTGGCCTTGGTGTACGGGGGGTGGTTGGTGATTACCCACGTGATTTCTTTGGGGGCGTTTGTGGCGTTCACGCTATACTTGCGGCTATTGGTCAACCCGTTGACCCAATTAGGCCAAGTGACCAATACCCTGCAGACAGCGTCAGCGTCCTTAATCCGCATCCAGAGCCTGTTGGACACGCAACCCACAGTAAAGGATGCACCCGATGCCGTGGGCCGCGTAGAGGGGCACACTATTTCCATTCGCCATCTAAGTTTTCGTTACCCGGACCGAAAAGTCAACGCCTTGACGGATGTGTCGATTGAGATTCCCACCGGATACTTGGTGGGCCTCGTGGGGAGGACGGGAGCAGGAAAATCCACGCTGTTACGGCTGCTGATTCGTGAATTCGAGCCCCCGCGGGGTAAGATTTGGATTGGTGGGCATGATGTGCGTCAGATCGCCTTGCCAACCTTGCGCGGCGAACTCGTGTCGTATATTTCTCAGTCAAGTTTTCTGTTTTCCACCACCATGGGCCAAAATATTGGTTTTCCCTTAGTCGATCCCAATCCTAGGGTAGTGGAAACCGCCGCCAAAAGGGCGCAACTGTGGGACCTGGCGGAACAGTTGCCCCATCATTTGGATACCGTGATTGGCGAACGGGGTGTGCTCTTGTCAGGCGGTCAGCGGCAACGCACCGCTTTGGCGCGGGCACTGTCCCAAACACGCGCGCGCATTCTTATTTTAGACGATGCGATGAGTGCAGTTGATACGGAGACGGAGTCCGCCATCGTCGCGATGCTTGAAGAACTGCGAGGCGATCGTACTATTCTCGTCGCATCCCATCGCATTGCAGCCGTGCAAACCGCGGATTTGATTTTGGTGTTTGACCACGGTGAGATTATCGAAGCCGGCACGCATGAGTCGTTGCTGCATGAACAGGGATTCTATGCTCGGTTAGCGCAAATTCAGTCCCCGTGCGAGGAGGGTCTTCCGCTATGATGCCTAAGCAGGCAACGAGTTCCACCGTGACCCCCACGACACCGTTTGTTCGGTTATATTCCTATACGCGAGCCCACCGCCGCACATTACTGGGTGTCTTAGGACTGATGGCTTTGTATAATGCCACAGTGGTCGTACGACCATATCTCATTAAAGTGGCCATCGACCAGGATCTTTTGCGTCCTCATCCCCATTTGAGTGACTTAATTGAGATCGGAGCGATTTATCTAGGGGCGTCCATTATTGGGCCATTGGCCAATTTTGGGCAGAACTGGTTTCTGCAATCTGTGGGACAAACAATCGTGCGCCGCATTCGTCTGGATTTGTTTGCCCATCTGTTGAATCTGCCGATGAGATTTTTCGACGAGCATTCAACTGGGCGCCTTATTACCAACGTGGTGAACGACACTACTCGGGTCAGTCAGTTTTTCACCAATTTTCTGTTGAGTGTCGGACGTGATGGGCTCACTATCGTGTTGGTGATGGGGGCTATGGTGGTCATGGATTGGCGCCTTGCTTTGGTGAGTTTTGCGGTTGTGCCGGTGGTGCTGGGGGTAGCAGTGCTGTTTCGCGGACAACTGCGACGGAGCTATGAACGCACGCGCTCAGAACTGTCGCGGCTGATTGGTAATGTTGCTGAGAATTTATCGGGTATGGGTGTAATCCAGGCATTTGCGCAGGAGCCCAAGCAACAAGCGGGGTTTGATTCGCGGAATCAAGCCTACCTCGCCGCCAATGTAATTCAATTTCGATGGGCTGTGTTGTTTAATCGGAGTTTCGATTTACTTGGGAATCTAGCGGTCGCGTTGATGATGTGGGCAGGATCAGGTGCTGTTCTTGATCGAACCTTGCCTTTTGGCGTACTGTACGCCTTTATCACATATATTCAGCAGTTTTTTCGCCCGATCAATACCATTACGCAACAGTGGAATACGTTGCAGTCGGCGTTGGTTTCAGCCAACCGTATTGGACAAATTTTGGTGACACCTTCTAATATGCTTGAACCTGCGCATCCCGTGGAAGTTTCATACGATTCCAAAGGCCATCCAATAAGTTCTGGACAGGTCGTGCTTGAGCATGTTGGATTCGGCTATGACCCAGACACGAAAATATTGCGTGATGTCTCTATGACTATCCCGGCAGGGGCGTTTGTGGGTGTGGTTGGGGAAACCGGGGCTGGCAAGAGCACGCTCATTGGAATGATAGCTCGGTTTTATGATGTGACGGAGGGAGCCGTAAGGATCGATGGCACGGATGTGCGGCTGTATCGACAATGCGATATACACCGCATTGTTACGGTAGTCCAACAAGAGGTTAATTTATTTACCGGTACGGTAGCCGATAATATTAGGTTGTTTCGCCAGGATATTTCGTGGACGCAAGTGAAATCCGCGGCTCAGCTTGCTGGGGCGCATGGATTTATTCGTCGGCTACCGCAAGGATACCGGACCCGTCTTTCACCTCATGGGTCAAACTTGTCCCTCGGACAACGTCAACTGCTAGCATTTGCCCGCGCAATTGTGCTCGAAGCCCGCGTCCTGATTTTGGATGAGGCAACAGCCAATCTCGATTCGGAGACAGAGCAGCTGGTGCAGGCGAGCTTGGCCCAAATTTCTCAAGGACGGACCACCATCGTCATTGCCCATCGGCTCTCAACGATCCGACGGGCCGATTGCATATACGTGATGGCCGAGGGACGGGTTGTGGAATCGGGATCCCACGATACTTTGATGGCCCGTCATGGCACGTACGCCCGCCTCGTGCAAGCCCATGTGGGTTCTCACCACGGAGATTTCCAACACTTCCCAGACTGGGAGAACCACTCAGGCAACCCATTAAAGGAGACGCCCATGCCCCTGTCGGGGCACCCACACCCATGGAAAACCGGGGGCAGTGCGTAGCAGAACCGATCTATATATAGTGGACTAAATGAGCGCGTGGCCCTATATGTCGTACCAATAATCTTTTTTCAGAGGAGGATACACCGTGAAGATCTGGATGTCAGGATTTGGCGATGAGATTAGCCCTGTTTTTGAGGAACAGTTAGCCGTGCTTAAGGATCTCGGAATTGGAGCAATAGAACTCCGGTCGATTGCACACCGCAATTTGTTGGAATTTACCGACGCAGAATTGGTACCGGTACAAGAAGCCTTGCGACAACAGGGGATGATTGTGTCGGCTCTAGGTTCGCCGATTGGAAAAAGTTCCTTGGAGGAACCAGAACCTGTATTTTGGGCGCGGTTTGTGCGAGCAGTAGACATTTGCCAGAGACTGCAGACGCGGTATCTCCGAGTCTTTTCTTTCTACGTACCTGATGACGAGAAATCTGCCAGTTTTCCCCACGTACGGACACGTTTTGAAAAAATGGTTGCTTACGCGGCGAACCAGAACATTGTGTTGCTTCACGAAAATGAAAAAGGCATCTATGGCGACACGCCTGAACGCTGTCTGGAGTTATTACGCAGCCTGGATGACAGTCATTTGCGTCTGACATTTGACCCGGCGAATTTTATTCAAGTGGGTTGCAAGGCTTATCCCAACGCGTTTGACCTTCTCTCTTCCTATATCAGTTACATTCATGTCAAAGACGCTCAGAGCAGCGACGGCAAGGTAACTGTCGCGGGTTCTGGTGATGCGCAATGGCCCCAAATGATGGAGGCGTTAGAGCGGCAGGGATTTGAGGGATATTTCTCTTTGGAGCCACATTTGGGTCCTAGATCAGGACCGGGGGGCAAGGAAGCCGGATTCCGACGGGCTTATGCTGCCTTTCGCTCCTTGCTGAGCACATAGACAGGACGTAAAAACGTCGTGTCTATGAGAAGAAGGTACAGCGACAGTATTCACGATATGAGGAGGACATGAGAAAATGTCATTACAGTATCGCTATTTAGGACACACCGGATTACGGGTGAGTGAACTCTGCTTTAGGAACGATGACGTTCGGACGAGAAACTCCAGAAAGTGAGAGTCATCTACTCCTGAATGCATTTGTCGAAGCTGGCGGCAATTTTATTGATACGGCCAATGTGTATGTGCATGGTACTTCCGAAGAAATCTTGGGGCGATGGTTACAGACAATAAAGCGCGATGACATGGTTGTGGCCACAAAAGTACGATTTGCTATGGGGCAAGGGCCGAACGAAGGAGGCTTGTCGCGTAAGCACATTTTGGCGTCCATTTATGATAGTCTCCGACGTTTGCGTACGGACTACATTGATCTGTACCAAGTGCATGCATGGGATCCCAAAACGCCCTTAGAAGAAACGCTAAGCACCTTATCGGATTTGGTGCATCAGGGATTGGTCCGTTATGTTGGTGCCAGCAATTTTCGTGGGTGGCAGCTACAGACGGCACTGGATCTGTGCCGGCAAGCGGGATGGGAGCCGTTTCGATGTTTGCAACCGCAATACAACCTGTTGGTTCGAGCTCCAGAATGGGAAGTGTTTCCTGTATGCCGCAATCATGATGTCGGGGTTATTCCTTGGAGCCCACTTAAAGGTGGGTGGTTAACGGGTAAGTACCAGCGCGGCATGGCCGTGCTTCCGGCTGGCACACGCGTAGCACAGATTGCAGAACGAAGGGGACACGAATCATGGCAGAACCTCGCCAGCGAGAAGACATGGGATGTCGTCGATACGGTACGCGCAGTTGCTGAAGAGACGGGAAAAAGTTCGGCACAAGTTGCACTTAATTGGATACTCCAGCAGCCTGGAGTGACGGCTCCGATTATCGGTGTGCGAAACTTGGACCAGTTAAGGGACAATCTTGGTTCAACAGGGTGGGCGCTTGATGCAGCGCATTTGCGTCGTCTTAACGAGATCAGCCAAATTGAGGTTGGGTATCCCTATGATGATGCCGCCGAACGACAACAGCAGGCGGGACGATAAACCCATGGAGGGGAGAGGAGGGTTGACGCGTTTCCAACATCGGTTGATTTGGTCTCATGCGTTTCCTTGGAACCACCGTTGCGACTATCATGGGAACCTTCGGCTTGTGTCTCGACCACCGCGAGGTGACTAAGATTTGTTAAGCGAAGAAAGGATGGTCTTTGTGAAGTTACTGCAAACATATCAAGGTTCCTGGGCCGAACACGGTATTCATCCGATTTTTGATTCACGAGGACCGTTGAATTGGGTGCGCTTTTCCCTTGTAACCCTACATCAGAATCATGCGCCGATTATGATCTCGAGTGGTGGAGATGAACTAGCGGTCGTGATTCTGTCGGGCATTCTCACAGCCGAAGTCGCAAATCACCGTTGGGCGCACTTGGGCGGGCGCCTCACGGTGTTTGAGGAACCAGCGACTACTGTGTATGTGCCACGCGACTCCAATATCCAGCTTGAATCAGAAACTGAACGGGCAGAGATGGCCGTGTGCCGTACCCAAGTAGAGCAAATTTTCCAACCTTTTGTGATTGGTCCTCAGGACGTCGCCGTACAGCAAAGGGGACGCGAGCAGTGGCATCGGGAAGTGCGTAATATTCTCGGTGCGGGTGCAGCAGGATCCGTTGCCAGATTGGTATTGGGGGAAACAATTCAAAATGCAGGCCAATGGTCTGGATATCCACCTCATAAGCATGACACCGAACACGGGGAGCAGGAGAACATTTTTGAAGAGGTTTATCACTATCGGCTGGATCCTCCCAATGGATTTGCTGTGCAAGTTCATTATGGTGCTACAGGGTTTGACGATCGCGCCTATTTGGTGCATAACGGGGACAGCTTTGCCATACCTGGCGGCTATCACCCTGCGGTGGTTCAAGGGGGCTATCGGTTGTACTATCTTTGGGTCATGGCAGGTCCTTCTGGTCGCGATCCGCATCCCTTTGAAGATCCCCAATATCGATGGGTTGAAGAACGAAAGGTGTCCGTATGAGACGGATTTACCATCTTGAGCCTTTCCCTGAGTTTTTGGGGCAATCCGTACAAACAGTTATACCGATGCACCCGATAAGGTTATATAAATACAATTAAGCGGAGGGCGATTTTTGCGTACCTTTGGTAACTCAAACATTAAGCCCCACGCTATGCGTGGGAGAACTGACTTGGAGAATCCGTGAGGCATGATGGAAAAGTCCTCCGTTGCTATACGGGAAAATGGTTTCGCCAGCCAATTCTCAAGACTCAAGCGAGGGAGAACGGTGCCCGTGGCTGCAAACAATCTATTCCACACCTGCCGGGATTGCAGTTACCACATAATATTCATCCCAAAATATCGTCGAAAGGTTTTCTTCAAAGCGGTCAGAAAGGAAATCGGGGACATCCTGAGGGTGCGCTGAGCGTACAAGGATTGGAGTTGGTCAAAGGAAAGTATTAGTGCGGTTTACATGCATGTGTACGTGAGAATACCACCGAAACTGAGTGCGTCAGAGTTTATGGGATACCTCAAAGGGGAAAGCGCGCTAATGGTTTTGGATCGGTTTCCGCAAATGAAGCAGGAGGGCGAGGGTATTACGCGAGTATAGTAGGCATCAACCAGGATATTATTAAAAAGTACATTGAGGAACAAAAAGAAGCGGATATCATCGAGGACAAGGCGAGTCGATAAACCCCTTTAGGGGTTGCCAGGGAAGAGGTCGGCGAAATCGCGGCTTTACGCAGCAAGCATCCTGCCCTTATAGGGTGAAATTCGAGCCACCCGTTGAAAGGCTGGTGTCGGTGGTGTCGTGACTGGGCAGTGGGTGGCCCCCGTCTCCGGTTCTCTTCCGGGGGGGGGGGCGATGTGGGAAATAATCGTTTGAGGGTGGCTGTAGGGTGTTGCCGGCGCATAGTGTCATTTCAACTTGCGCCCAAGCGAATGCTCCGGTGGCTTGGATGATTGGCGTGACGTGGCTTGCCAATCCGGTTTCGCTTCATCTAGACACGGTTTAGCACGCCAACATTGAGGCCAGGGAACGCCTTTATGATACTATGACATATCTGCCGTTGTCGCGAGAGAATGAATACGATTTGGCAGTACGCGCCAGGGTACTCCTGAATCTGATGGTATTGGGCTGATGATTTTTAACACGCACCTCTAGTTGAAGAGATCACTGAGATCGGCGTTTGAACTCTTGGGGACAAGTGTGATTCCACAAGATTCTGTCTCGTGGATTCCCGAGCAAA
Source organism: Bacillota bacterium (assembly GCA_023488565.1). Classification (GTDB taxonomy): domain Bacteria; phylum Bacillota; class Sulfobacillia; order Sulfobacillales; family Sulfobacillaceae; genus Sulfobacillus_C. The sequence goes on from JAMDDZ010000134.1 coordinate 9,971, forward strand.
TGATATACAAGTGGGAACATCCGCAGGTTATTGCGTCCAAACTGAGCATGTATTACCAAAAGGCACTGAATACAGGATGGTCGTGGGAAATCCATGATATCGAACGTGGCGTGACGGCGCGAAAAATCGCCGTTTAGCCAACTGGCATCGATTCTTTTACGGGCTCAGTCATCCCATAACGCGCAGGATCGATTCTTTAGCGTTGTCACTAAGAATTTGGTGGGTGTTCAGAGTTTTAGCGCTGGCGAGGATGTCTATTTGGTTTCCAACCATTTCGGCAGCTCATCAAAGACAACTTGAAGTGGGCAGGACGCGATAGAAAGAACCGGAAGGAAAAACATCACTCCGGAACCCGATATATGCCAAAGACTAAGGGCCCTCATGCCAGCCGTGTTAGCTGCAGTTATGACAAATTTCATTAGTACCATCAAATTGCCAATGGGGCACTAAAACTGGATCACTCAGAGAAGGTAGGGGAACGCGTGATGAGAATGGTATTTCGGTGGTTTGGCCCAGAGAATGACCGGGTAACGCTTGACCATATCCGGCAAATTCCGGGGGTGAAGGGGGTAGCATGGGCGTTGCACAATATTCCTGTCGGAGAAGAGTGGCCTATGGAACAGATCCTTGAAGTGAGGGAACAAGCCGCAACTTATGGGCTCAATACCGATGTGGTTGAGAGCGTGAATGTTCATGAAGACATCAAGCTCGGACTATCCTCCCGAGACCGGTATATTGAAAACTACCGTAGAACTATCGAGAAATTGGGGAAATCGGCG